>JAUNDJ010000140.1 GCA_030526175.1 Bacillota bacterium | reverse complement strand
AGTATCAGCTCTTCAACTTCACAACAACGCATATATCGCATGTGATGAAGCAGCTAGTGGAGAATTAAAAGTAGATACTTATAAATACTTCTTAGACGTTTTTAAGAAAGAAAGAATCTAGTTTAATATTCCATTTATCGATGTATCCATATCGGATACATCTTTTTTTATCCCCATTTTTTATTTTTTTCTTTACAATTACATAAATATTGCAAGATAATGGAATAAAGAAAGCTTCATGAAACCAGCAAAGATAATTGGGGGCATTTACAATTTCGTTACAAAATACAAATAATTACTAATAATGACAAATCAAAATTATTTTTTACCATACACTAACCTTTTTATTACATATTTATACACTTTATTGATACATGTTTTCATTTTTTAATTTTTGTTTTTTATTTTTCAATAAATAATACAAATCACTATTTATTTTTTTTAATCATTTTCTTATTATTAAACCCAGGGAGGTGATTTACTTGTTTAAAAAAACATCGAGTATTGACTTCTTAAAATACGGTGAAGTCTTCACTGTTCACTCCGATAATAAAGAACCCTACGAAAACAATCACTTATTAAATATTGTGAACGACGCCATTACTTACTATTATTATGCCAATGATGAAGTATACATAAAAACGTTAGATGGTATTGCACTATTAGTTATTACCGATGATTTATCCAAAGAAACATACGAAGAATTTGTAGTACATCGTGTCGTAAAAATCAACCGAAATACGTACTTCAATTTTGTTCCTTTAGGAAAAAGCGCTTTGGTTGAATTGGCAATGGCCCCATTTTGTGAAATCAAAAATTGTTTTTCCCCAAGAGTTTATCAACACAAGAGAATCACATCTAATATTAGAGTGAACGAATTGATTGCTTATTATTACAACATTCGAAGTGCTGATTATTGCTTCTCTGGAGAAAAAGACGATTTTTGGGAAATTACCTATGTCGATTCTGGAGTGCTTTACACTCGCATTGATAATAAAACGTATGAGCTTCACAATAACGAAATGATCCTTTATGCACCAAAACAATTCCATACCCAATGGACAGAATCTAGTTCTTGTTCCTATTTATCCATTATCTTGGATATGGACGTCATTTCAAAACTTGAATCTAGCGCACTAACAAATCAAGTATTTACGGTGGATCGAGATATTAAAGCTGCCATTGATAAATTTGTTGAAGCTAGTACTAAAGAAATGGAATTTAGCAATTGTGTACTTATCAGTTCTTTAGAACGAATTATTGTTGGTTTATTAAGCTATTCTGAAAGTTCTAAATCAAAAATTGCGAGTACACCAATGCAACAAAACTTTGAAAATGAGTTACTAAATCAAATTATTGTATACATTGGAGAAAATATATTTTCCAACTTTAACAACGTAGAAGAATTATGCCAACATTTTGGTCTTAGTCGTAGTTCTTTACAAAACTTATTTAAGAATAATTTAAATATTGCTCCAAAACGATATATACTGAATATGAAGCTGAAAAAGAGCAAAGAATTGATCAACGAAAGTAAATATACAGTTTCAGAAATTGCTGGATTGTTAGGATTTTCTTCTATTCACTACTTTTCTCGAAGATTTAAACAAGAATTTGGGATTAGTCCTACGGATTATGCCAATAAAATTTATAAAGAAAAATAGAACTTCTCAAAAAGTTCTATTTTTTTTACTGTCTCTTCTACTAAAAAAGGAGCCCGATATAGAAATCGGGCTTGTTATTAAAGGAGAGATTAATTTATATGACTTACTACTTTTATCCTACTGTCCAAGGTACAGGAATTAATGGTGTATATGAGCCAGCCCAGATACCGAACATAGCTCCAACGATACCCATTACTAAGATCAATCCGATACATTTAACAGGAGTCCATCCTTTTTTACTAATTAAGAAATACATTAATAATGTAATTAATAATGGTAATAAGCATGGTAAGATCATATTTAAATAGCTTTGAATTACGATAGGTGAATCACCGTTAGCAATAACGATACCTAATTGAGTTCCACCACCGTAGTTAGCAATTAAAGCACCTACAACGAATACCCCTAATAAAGAAGCAGCGTGAGTAAATTCTTCTGCATATTCAGTCATCATAGATACGGCTTTCATACCTAAGTTATATGACCAATACATCAATCCATAACGTAATCCCATTTCGCATCCGAATAAGATGATGAAGTATAGGATTGGACCTAAGATAGATCCTTGAATAGCCATATTAGCTGTTAAACCAGCAGTAATAGGTACTAATGTATACCAGAATAATGCATCCCCGATTCCTCCTAGAGGAGCCGCTACAGAGATACGTACAGAACGGATTGTTTGTACATCTGATTTTAATTGTTCCATTGATAATACGATACCCATAACGAATGTTACTGCGAATGGGTGTGTATTGATAAAGTCCATATTGTGAGTCATGGAAGTTGCTAAGTCTTCTTTATTAGTGTGAATTTCTTCAAGACCTGGTAACATAGCCCATAACCAACCAGCTGATTGCATTCTTTCATAGTTGAAAGCTGCTTGTAATTGGCAAGAACGCCAAACCATTTTAGTGATTGTAGATTTACTAACACGAGAAGCTGGAGTTGTATCTACATATCTTAAATTATCCTTAGATGCCATCAGAGAATCCTCCTTCTTCTACTTTTTTCTTGATTCCATTAACTTGGAAGTCGTGGATTGCAAGGGCAATACCAACAAATGCTACTAATAATAATGTTGCAGATCCTAAACCAGCTGTATTTCCAATAACTAATGCAGCTACGAAACCAGCAAGTAAGTATCCCCAAAGGTCTGTTGCCAACATGATTTTTAATAAGATCGCAAATCCGACGAAACGCATCATTCCACCAGCTGCACTTAATCCACCCATTAACCAAGATGCACTAGCAGCTAATGATTCTAATGTTCCAGACATCGCAACACCACCAACATAAGCGATTACTGCGATAACTGCGAATAATCCACCAAGAATCAACATAGAAGTATTTAATACAGCTGTGATTCCTTTAGGATTAGCTGCTTCAGCAGCAGCGTCAGCTTTTGCCATTAAACCAGACATTACTGTGAAAGTAATAGTTACTACATATTGACCAAATGTAGCGAAGATCATACAAGCACCTAAAGCAGCGTTGATATCCATTTTTGCTTTAACTGCGAAAATCATTGCGACGATACTACCTAATACCGCGTTAGGAGGTTGTGCCCCACCAACTGGCATGTTACCAATCATCATTAACTCATAAGTACCACCGATTACTAATCCAGTTTGAACATCTCCTAAGATCATACCAATAATAGGACATGCAACGATTGGACGATAAGCGATTTCTGTTAATGAGAATTGGTCAATGGCAAAGATAAATGTTACGATTGCCAATAAAACTATTTCAATAACGTTCATATTTCTTCTCCAATTCTATTTTGTGAACAATTTGTTAATGTCTTCTGCTGCAATGTCAGGAACACGACGAATTTCAAGTTCAACACCTAATTCTTGTAATCTTCTAAATGCTTCTACGTCTGCATCATCTACAGCGACAGATGTAGCAACTTGACGTTTTCCTTCTGACATGTGCATATTTCCAATATTTACTTTTTTAATTGGAACTCCACCTTCCACAAGTTTTAATACATCTTGTGGAGTTTCACAAATAATGGCAATCATTTGTTTTGGACTAGCATTTCCAATAATCGCGATTGTTTTATCTAATGAGAAAAAGCGAGTTTGTGCACGACCAGGAGCAGCCATTTTTAATAATCCTTGTCTCATTTTGTCTGTTGAAACAGCATCATTCGCTACTAATAATAAGTTAGCTCCTACAGATCCGCACCATTGTGTTGCGACTTGTCCGTGAATCAAACGATTGTCGATTCTTGTTAATACGATATTTGGCATAAATTACCTCTCCTTTCAGGACTTGAGTTTTGTCCTTCCTCTTGCAACTATTGTAGTTTTTTTGTAGTAATAATTCTTTGCATAAATTATTAACCATTTTGTTTTTTTTATTAATTACTACAAAGTGAAAGTTTTTCTATCACTTTTTACCATTTTTAATCACTTACTCATCTCTTATTTGTCAATTTCAAACAATTGTCCAAAATACCCAAATTAAATTGTACAAATCCCCTTTGTTTCGAAAGGGGTCATTCGCTTTTCCTTTTCTTTTTTAATAATTTCACGTGAACTACTCCCTCTTAACTTGTTTGAAGAGGGAGCTTCTTGCTTCTACCACTA
>JAUNDJ010000025.1 GCA_030526175.1 Bacillota bacterium | reverse complement strand
CTCTCTGAAAGCTTTAAATGTGTTTGAGGTTTCCTAACCTCATGGACTTTAAATCTGATTTCTATACGACCTTATCTAATTTTAAAACGCCGTTATTTATTCTCACGATATTCTTTATATTTATTCACCATTGTGTTCAATAATCCTTTTTTCATATCCTCCATTCTTATTTCGTTACAAGGAGTTAATTCCGCACAAATTTCTAATTTGTTGCAGATTGGGAATAATGAACATTCTTTACAAAGCTCGTATTCATTTACCGCTTTTGTCGCCAAATATCTTTTCATATCAAAGCTTCCTGAATAAATATCTCCAAAAACCATTTCATCCGGCATATGATCACATTTAGCAATTTGACCTTTTGGATTGATCAAAAGAGAATGATCATTATCCGCTTGGCAAGAGACACTTTTTAAGAAAGGAAGTTCCACTCTTTTATTTGAAGGTAGTAATTTATTTTCTCGAATCAAATCTGTTAATTCATTCTTTTTCTTTTCCAGTTCTACCTGTTCTTCATTGGAATGGGTAATCTTTTCAAACCCTTCGTTTTCAAAAAGAATACTGACATAAGCACTGATATTCGTATATTCTTTGAAATTCTCTCCTAATTCTTCAATTAAGTTTTTCAAATCCTCATAGTTATACGCATCCATGTTTAATCGGATCATGACTTCAATATTCGCATCCAATAAATGTTTAATGTTTCTTAGAACCACTTGATATGGACTACCGGTTACCGCTTTATACGCTTTTGCCTTATTATAAACTTCTTCCGTTCCATCCAAAGTAATTTGAATACTATTCAGTTTCCATAATTCCTTGGCTCGTTTCACCATTTCTTCATCGAGTAAGTATCCATTACTGTACATAAAAGAAGAATATTCAATCTCATTTTCCTGAAGTCCTCGACAAATTTGATCAATACGAGTAGCGCCTACCGTTGGTTCACCACCAAACCAGGTGATACTAATTTTTTTCGTTTGATTACAGTTTTTTACCATGTATTCAACCAGTTTATTCGCCGTTTCTTCACTCATATGATGATAAGGGAAATTGGCTTCGAAACAATAGAAACAACGTGCGTTACAGTGACTCGTTGGCATGATTGTATAACCAATGATTCCTTTTTTCGATTGATTTGTCACATTGTGACAGATCTTACGAAGCTGACGAATCGATTTTAATTCGTTATAGTCTTCAGCTACTAAAAAACGTTTTTCCACCAAAGTTTGAAAATCCGATTCACATAAAGAATCCACATCCCATTCTTTCATGCCTTCTAAAAGAACCATTTCCCCTGTTACTAAATTATAAACAAGAAGACCATCTTCTACTTCTTGAACAAGAGAATACTGAATCAAACGATATTTTATATCCTTGATTTTTTGTTTCCCCCATACTTTCATAACCATCTTATTGGCTTCAGTAATAACTTGCATGATTCACCTACTCGACTAGTCCGGCTGCACACAATCCTTCTACGAATTCGTGTACAAACGAAGCAATTTCTTCTTTCGAAGTTTCATTATATTTCTCAGCTAGTTTAGAAACAATTTCTTCTTCCGAAGTTTCATCTTCTAATGCAGTAAAAATTTCTACGCCTGTATCGTTTAATTTAATCACACCATGAATTTCATTGGCGCTTTCCAAAATAGGAACGGCCACACATTCATCGTCCAATTCCATAATTTCAAATGTATGTTTCAATTTCTTAAAATAACCACCTTTTTTACTGTAGAAAATAGTAACATTTTCCATGTATTTCGTCTAATATTTTAGGATATTATCACAGTTAATTTCAACATATCATATTCTGATTCGCATGATTAATTGTTCGAAATATACTGATAAGTTCGAATAGCCGATTGTGTACTTCGATCACATTGTAAGTCATAGAACTTCACACTCTGACTCATTTTATTAAGCAATTGGATCATTTTTACCGTATCTTTTGGATCGGGTAAATGTACCTGATATAAGAGTCTAGAAAAGACTTGGGAAATACCTACTTCTTCAATTGAATATTCCTTATTTCGACTCAAGAAACAAATCCCCTTTATTCTTATTGAGGTATTCGTATTCAACCCTTCTTTTCCACACCAAGGCGTACCATATCCAATGATCTCTTCTCCTATTGATAAAAATGGCTTATCCCCATCCACAATATAAGCACATGGAATATTTTCTATCCATTTTAAAGCTCGTGTGGATTTTCCAACGCCAGATTTTGCGGTTAAAATGTAACCCTCGTTTCCAACCCCAATCAATTCACCATGTAGTAAGATCACATCTTTTTCAAATAATATCTGACTTACTTTTCTTTGAATTGCCAGACTTTCACAAATCTCTTTCGAGAAATGTCGATCAATACGTTTCCCATGCAGATCTAGAACATAACCCATTTCTTTTTCATATAAAATATCTTCCTCTTTTATAGAAAGAAAATAATCCGAATGTTGAGAAGTAACCAAATAGTCTTTAAAAAATGATTCTCCCGTTAGATTTATACTATCAATATGAAAAATCGTATTTACAACTTTAATTTGAAATTCCATTTATCTTCCTCCTATAAAAGAAAAACTACTACAAGCAGTAGCTTTCAAGCATTACAGCCTTATTATATAAGGCATTGTTGAACAATGATTGATTGAAAAATCAATCAAACAATGGTTCGTATAAATAATTTAATTAAGATGTTTACTAGATTCTTTTAAAAAATTGGCACACTAATCCCATTCTTCTTCTCCTTCACAAGAACAACCATCATCTCTGCATTCATCATCTGTCAAGCATTCCCCTGGGCAAAGTTCTTCTTCCCAATCACATGAACATACTTCTGGTTGATTTCCACCAGTTGTTCCACTTGCAGCTAATGCACTCGCATTAAACAATACAACGTTAAAAATAGGTTTATTATATTTCATTGGATTCACCTCCATTCTTTTCTTCACAATATTTTTTATATACAAACACCATTGTGTTCAACAATCCTTCTTTCTTATCATTCATTCGAATTTCATTACAAGGACTTAAATCAGCACATATTTTTAATTTGTTGCAGATTGGGAATAACGAACATTCTTTACAAAGTTCGTATTCATTCACCTCTTTTGTAGCCAAATATTTTTTTGTATCAAAGCTTCCTGAATAAATGTCTCCAAAAACCATTTCATCCGGCATATGGTCACATTTGGCAATTTGACCTTTTGGATTGATCAAACGAGAATGATCATTATCCGCCTGGCAAGCCGAACTTCTTAGACAAGGAAGTTTTGATTTTTGGTTTGAAGAAGACAGTTTCTTCTCACGAATTAGTTCTGTTAATTCTTTCTTTTTCTTTTCCAGTTCTAACTGTTCATCATTGGAATGGGAAATCTTTTCAAACCCTTCGTTTTCAAAAAGAACGCTGACATAAACTCGAATCTTTTTATATACACTGAAGGACTCTCCTAATTCTGCAATTAAGTTTTTCAAATCCTCGTAGTTATACGCATCCATATTCAATCGAATGGATACTTGGATGTCTGCATCCAATAGATGTTTAATATTTTGTAGAACAACTCTATATGGACTACCGGTTACAGACTTGTACGCTTTTGCCTTATTATAAACTTCTTCCGTACCATCCAAAGTAATCTGAATTCTATTTAACTTCCATAATTCTTTGGCTTTTTTCACCATTTCTTCATCGAGTAAATATCCATTACTGTACATAAATGAAGAATATTCAATGCCATTTTCCTGAAGTCCTCGACAGATTTGATCAATACGAGTAGCACCTACGGTTGGTTCTCCACCAAACCAGTTGATCTTAACCTTTTTCTTTTCATCACAGTTTTTCACCATATATTCAACCAGTTTATTTGCCGTTTCTTCACTCATATGATGATAAGGGAAATTCGCTTCGAAACAATAGAAACAACGTGCATTACAGTGACTTGTTGGCATGATCGTATAGCCCGTGATCCCTTTTCTCGATTGATTTTTCACCGTGTGACAGATCTTACGAAGCTGACGGATCATTTTTAGTTCGTTATAATCTTCGGGTACTAAAAAACGTTTTTCCACCAAAGCCTGATAATCCGATTCAGATAAAGCTTCCACATTCCATTCTTTCATTCCTTCTAAAAGAACCATTTCTCCGGATACTAAATTATAAACAAGTAGACCTTCTTCCACTTCCTGGACAAGAGAATACTGAATCAAACGATATTTTGTATCCTTGATTTTTTGTTTCCCCCATACTTGAGCTACTCTATCATTCGCTTTATTAATAACCTGCATAATACACCTACTCAACTAATCCTGCTTCACACAATCCTTCTAAGAATTCGTGTACAAACGAAGCAATTTCTTCTTTCGAAGTTTCATTATATTTCTCAGCTAGTTTAGAAACAATTTCTTCTTCCGAAGTTTCATCTTCTAATGCAGTAAAAATTTCTACGCCTGTATCGTTTAATTTAATCACACCATGAATTTCATTGGCGCTTTCCAAAATAGGAACGGCCACACATTCATCGTCCAATTCCATAATTTCAAATGTATGTTTCAATTTCATAGAATAACCACCTTTATCAACAACTGTTGAATATAGTAACTTTATTGTTGAATTTAGTCTACACATTTTCATTTTTGTATCAGTTAATTTCAACATATACTATTTTTTAATAAAAAAAACGTAAATTAGAATACTAACTTACGCTTTTAATTAGATTTAGATTATACTCAGGAACCAACAGTACACAAGTATTTAAAACCCAAATGAAACCTGCTTCCTCATCCGAGCTAACTCGGTTTTGTATAGAAAGGATAGATTGATAATCTATATCCTTATACTTTATTAAATAATCCGTAAATCTATCATCATTGGTTACGATTCGGTCTGCTTTGCAAATCTGATATTGAATAATTCGATTTAGTACACTTCTAGAATACATTAAGAAACTCTTGTTTTTTTCGAACTCTATGTATTTTTTCAAAATATGATGAAACATCGTTGCTGCTTCTTTTGACTTTTCCTCACCTATATATGGTATTAATAGCTCAATAATTTTAGAAATAAACGTTTTTTGCATTTCTAACGACAAAATCTTTATAAGAAGCTGTTCACTGATCACTTCATCTTTTATTCCATATCTATTGTTCAATAATTCTCTTAGCTTTTTTGGTAATCCTGTCATTTTAGCTATTAAAGAATTTCGAAGCATATTCTTATAAACTTTTCCTGGTTGTACTTGAACCGAAATCTTATGGTTTAAAAATGTGCTATTCGGAAAAACTGGAAGATCTTGATACGATTCTATCATCGGATAATTAATATACAATTGCCCAACATCTGTAGAATCAGAAAAATACTTTTGTAAACGGAAAATCTTATCTTCTGAAAACTTAGGATCGTGTCTTTCATAATCAAATACTAGGAAAATATTAACAAAGTCTCTTTTACTTTGTGTTTTATTTTCACTCAATTTTCGGCTGACAATAAAGGGCAAATCTATATCATCCATATCCCAGTTTTTATCATATTCCTTTTCTATATCATCATAGAGCAGATAGATATTTGTTCCATAAATCCATACATCTTCTAATTTAATCTGTAACTCTGGAAAACACTTAAATATTAACCAAAATAGCTCATTTTTTTCATGTTTTCCTTCTACAATTAAGAGTGTTTTTCTTCTTTTACGAATAAGTCCATATTCATCACTCATATTTTTCAAATTCTCCGCTAATATACATTTTCTCCAAATTGTGACCTTCTCTTAATTCTCTTTGCGTTGCATCGCACAAAGCAGTAAGTTTGCCAGATTGAGAAAGAATGAACAAACAATCAGGTCGCATTAAACGATTACTCATTAAATTTGTATTATGTGTTGTAAAAATCATTTGGCATTTTGGATATTTCTCTTTTAAAAACAAAATAACTTTTTCAGCCATTTCATAATGATAAAAAGCATCAAATTCATCCATATATAAAAAGCTTGAAGTCGAAGCCAATATGGAAAGCTTTAGATATAACCGGAATAATGATTTAGTTCCACTAGAAGCATTACTAAAAAAATGAATTGGTTTTTTCTTATCAAAATAAAGGTTCTTTGTACCATCTATGGATTCAAGAATTGTTAATTCACAAGGAATATCCATGCGATTTAAAAATTCTGTCAACTCGGCTAAGTGATGTTCTTTCGAAAGGTATTCAACATATTTTTCTTCAATTATGCTTGGTAAAGCCATAATTCCTTCACTAACAATCGACAAATTCATATTTTTAATAAATTTATCCATCATATACAATACCGAATCTCGACTTAATGGTGTGTTCATAATAATCCATCTAAGAAATGGAATTGTTTCTTCATTATCCGTCTCTTCTTGTATAGCCTGTTTAAATCGATCTACTATTAACGTTTCGGCGTTTACTATTTTTAACCCTGAGAAATCATACACATTTGCTTCAAAATCAATACTAAAAATAGAATCTCCATCAATCCACAATCTTTCTGTCAACAAATTTCTTTGTGAACTTTTCTCATATTCATAAATAACGTTTTTCTCATTCAATTCAAATTCATATTTGAAATATGCACAATTGGATTCGGAATCTACATTTAAAAATGAGCTAGTTCCTCTTCTTCTATTTAATCCAATAAGATTAGTACGAATATCCATAATAGCCCATCCTAGATTTGTCTTTCCAGTTGCATTTTTCCCATAAATAATCATTTTCCCAATTAATCCATTTATCAAACACTCTGGATTAAACTGATATCCTGCTGCTTTATCAAATTCTATACTAAAATTTTCTTTAAAATTTTTATAATTTCGAACCTCAAATCTTTTTAACATATTTTCCACATCCATTCTAACAATCTAAGTATACCCTAATAATTACCCACTCTCAAATCTTTCCGTAATTTTTTTACGGATTAGAAAAAGAAACACTATTTGATATTTTAAATCACATTCTATATAATATATTTCGTTTTATTAGAATATTTTCTACTAAAAACAGAATCAAGGAGTATTATGAAAAAATTATCTACTAAACTTCTTGCGAATAAAGTATCCACTTCTCGTAAGAACAAGAAATATACACAAGACCAACTTTCCAAACTAACAAAGATTAATCGTTCCATGATTGGTCGTATTGAAAACGAAGAATACCTTCCAACAATAGATCAGCTACAAGCATTAGGAGAAGTCTTAGAATTTGAAGTGACCGATTTATTTGTGGAAGAAACAAAAGAAAAAGAACAATCTCTTCCTTCTTACAATATTGCGGTGGCAGGAACTGGATATGTGGGACTTTCTATGGCTACTCTATTAGCCCAACACAATCATGTTGTTGCGGTAGATATTGTTGAAGACAAAGTAAATAAAATAAACAATGGAATTTCACCTATTCAAGACGAATATATAGAAAAATACTTAAGAGAAAAGGAATTGGACTTACTTGCCACAACCAATGGAAAAGAAGCTTATAAAAATGCAGATTTTGTGATCATTGCAGCCCCAACAAACTATGATAGTAAGAAGAATTTCTTCGACTGTTCCGCTGTTGAATCCGTGATCGAATTAGTATTAGAAGTCAATCCAAACGCAACCATGATCATTAAATCAACCATTCCAGTCGGATATACAAAAAAAGTAAGAAAAAAATATAATACAAAAAATATTATTTTTAGCCCAGAATTCTTAAGAGAATCCAAGGCTCTATACGATAACCTATATCCATCTAGAATCATTGTGAGTTGTGATGAAACGACAAAAGAAAAAGCACAAATCTTTGCACAATTACTACAACAAGGCGCTTTAAAACAAGACATTGATACCCTATTCATGGGATTTACCGAAGCCGAAGCCGTAAAACTATTCGCCAACACTTACCTAGCATTACGAGTAAGCTATTTTAACGAATTAGACACGTATGCCGAAACAAAAGGATTAAATACCCAAGATATTATCAATGGTGTATGTTTAGACCCAAGAATTGGAAATCACTACAACAACCCAAGCTTTGGATACGGAGGATATTGTCTTCCAAAAGACACAAAACAATTATTAGCCAACTTTGAAGACGTACCACAAAATATGATCGAAGCCATCGTAGAATCCAATCGAACAAGAAAAGACTTCATCGCCGATCAAGTATTACATTTAGCCGGATATTATGACTATTACAACAAAGGAGATTTTGATCCTAACAATGAAAAAGAATGCATCATAGGAGTTTATCGATTAACAATGAAATCCAACTCCGATAACTTTAGACAATCCTCTATCCAAGGGGTAATGAAACGAATCAAAGCCAAAGGCGCACAAGTTATCGTATACGAACCAACACTACCAGATGGATCTACATTCTTCGGATCAAAAGTAGTCAATGACATCAAAAAATTTAAAAAGAAAACAAATGCCATCATCGCCAATAGATACGATACAATCCTAGATGATGTACAAGACAAAGTATATACAAGAGACCTTTTTAGAAGAGACTAATAAACAAGAAAGCGGAGCCAACAATTTAGCTCCGCTTTATACATTTTCTATAAACCCATTTTCCAATACAATAACCAATCATACAACCAAGAATGTTGTTAATGGGATCATCAAATAACTCAAAAGTGCCCTTATGAAGTAACAATTGAGAAAACTCTACCATATACGATAATAAAGTAGAAACAAGTAATACATGATACCATTTCCACTTCTTAAACCCAAAAGGAATTAGAAAACCAATTGGAAATAACATCGCTAGATTAATGCAGATCATTAATAACTGTAATTTCGAATGATGAAACAATACATCAATATAGCTCCATAAAGGAACTAATTGAATAGAATAGGTATCCGTATAACGAGATAAAACCGTATAGGCATATACCATAAAATAATACGCAACAATAAAAGAAATTGAAAAAGAAGTAATCTTATCTTTCTTATTCTTTTTCAAAAGAAGATAAACAAATACAAATATTAATACAGTACTAATCCAATAGATTAAGTATCTTGGATCAAAAAGACTGTTATATAGTTTATCTATTAGTTTAGTAATGTATATTTGCATATTATCCTCCAATCGTATTGATAAAATATAAAGTTAAAATATATGTTAATTTATTAGATAAACAGTACAAAGAATAATTATCTTTTCTTTTTCTTCATCTCATCATATCGTTCAATTCCTACTATTTTTTGTATCAAAGGAATAATGATTTTATATTTAAATCTAGTGAATATATCAGCTTTTTCTCTCCAAGTTCCAGCATAATGATGAACAGTATATGTATTCTCTGTAATATAAGGATGCATATTTGCAGTATCATATCCACAAAAGTATTCGAAAGGATATATTTTGATATCTTCAATCATTTGAGCACTACCATTTGGAATTAATCCAAATTCTAATAATCTTTCCGTGTTTCTGATTGGGCAAGGCGTTAGATCCATATTTCCTTTCTCATCAACAAAATGGATATTATTGTAATCGGATAGCATTGCTTCAATGACTTTATTTTTTGCAGGAGCAGCAAAACCTAAACCAGTAGCAACTTTTTTTCCAAACTCTCCATTAGAATTATTATCAAAACATAAGTATCCATACTCAGTGATTAAGTGAGAGAAATTTTTTAATACTTCTACATCTGTATCAAAATAAATCCCACCTTCATCATATATTATTTTTAAACGAGCATAATCACTCACAAAAGCCCATTTTTTATTTTCATATGCTTCTCTGCAATAATCATTTTGATTAATATCAAAATTACTCTCATTCCACTCAATAATTTCATAATCCGGAAAATACTTACTCCATGAAGCAATACATTTTTCCATTAATTTACTTTTAGGACCATTGCCAAACCAACAATAATGTATTTTTTTTGGTATCATTTTTCTCCCTTTCTATCGATTTTGTAACATAAATAATCGATTATCCTTTTATAAAAGTTCTTTTTATTCTATATATTACTTTTCCAGGAAGTGTATTCCATTCTCTTTTTAAAAGATTACTAAAGTATTTATTATTCTTTTCTTGCACGACTCCATTAATGACTTTATACCATCCTATTACGTCACCAAATACATCTGTATGTTTAATTGGCGCAAAACAATATATAGATCTAATTAATAAATCTTCAGTTTCTAAATCTTTTATAGATTTAGTCAACGCTTTTTTTTCTAAAGTACATACTAAAGTAATACTGTTTTCAGCACAATTTTTTTTCAATGTAGAATATAGCTTTTGAATGTATTCAATATTACTTTGTTCTCCTTTATCTTCAACTTTTATAAAAAACAATTTCTTTTTTTCACTTTTAAAAGCTTTTTTTGTTTTCTCTTTTAAATGAGAAAGACGATTATCTAGTTCTTCTTTGGCTTCTTCAAATTGTTGCTGTGTATATTCTCCAACAGCAGGAAAAAGCTCATGTCTAGGATGGAATTTTATTTGAAAAGTATCACAATTCAACAAATTCTCCTCTGTAACAGACACTCCATTTTTAAATATAGAGTCCATATGAGAAAGTGATTCTACAAATAAATCTCTGTCTAATTCACCGCACCAAGAATATAAATATGTACTAATCTCATTAAAATAGTCTGTTAATCGAAATGAGACCTCACAATTGAACCCTAAGCTCATTACATAATCATATTTATTGTTCATTTTTTTTATACTCCATTTCTATTTGTTCTGCCCATCTTTCTACACTGTAGTTATTTTTAATTTCTTCACGCACTTGTTCCAAATTATATTCTTTTTCAGAACCAATTTGAATTGCTTTAAGGATAGCTTCTTCTAAAGATGAAACATCTCCTTCTTTGTGCCATATACCATAAGGCACTTTTAAATATTTTTGCGCACTAATATCACTCATTACTACATTGCATCGACTAAACGCAGCTTCAATAACAGAATATGGTAATCCTTCTTCTCTCGAAGGAGACAAGAAAATATCTGCCATATTATATAACATATAAACATCATTTCTGGCTTCAATAATATGTGCCCATTCTGGTAAATAACCTAATATTTTAATAATGTTCTCTTTTACTGCTTCTAAATTAGTAGATAAAGAAATAACTAATTCGATATTTTGTCCATTTTTATTTAATGTTTCAATAGATTTAACAGCTAAATCTACACCTTTTCTAAAAAAATCAAAACCAAAAATTAAACAAACTGTAGAATCCGCTTTTAGGTTATATTCATTTCTAGAAGCTCTATCCAATTTATCAATTCTTTGAAAATAAATTCCATTATCTACAAACGATTTTGGATTTTTAGGAAAGTTTTCTTCAATGCTATGATAAACCGATTCGGAACAGCCTATCATGTAACATTTTCTATAAACAAGATTTCGCAAAATACTCTTTAGCTTACCTGCTTTTTGAGAATGATTGTGAAAATGCATGATTGTTTTAAAATTCGAAAACGCATTTGCCAAAGCAACAGATAAATATTGTTTAATTGTAATAAAGTGTGTATGTACTAACGAAATATTCTCTTTCTTTATTAATTCTCGAATCTTTTTATAATCTGCAAATACATCACCAGAAAGATAAAGAACCTTTTTTCCTGCTTTTTCTAAATCCACCATCCAAGGTTGAGGATTATCCACATCAGGTAAATAAAACGCATAAAAGGATGTAACGCCAGAACTTTGTAAATTACTATCTAATATACTTAAGGATTCAATAAAATTCCCTCTATATTTTGCAGCATAATTCGCAATGTGAAGTAGATTTTTACCATTCATAATTTTTACCTCTTCCCTTTTAATATGGAATTTTTAACACTTCTTAATCTTTCTTTCAAAAAGTACTTATAAGCATCTTTCTTAGAAATACGATACATATTTTGTTTTTCTTTATTCGCGTTTACCTTATCATTTAAACCCATATATTTGACAAATAAAGCTTTTGAAAAACTATATTCAATATCCATTATTTGATTAAAATCTAATTTATAATATAATTTTCTACATTCAGTTCGATATAAAAGTTCACCTTCTAAAGGTTTTCTTCCGTTATTACTAATGTGTGTAAAATTCGCATCCATACAATATCTCAACAATACTTCTGGAACATAATCTAATTTATATCCTGCATCCAAAAGTCTTAGTAGAAATTGAGAATCTTGTTTAGAAGGAACAATTGGAAAACCACCTATTTTTTCTGCAATTTCCTTTTTCACCATCCATTGAGAAGTGTTTGCGATACAATTTTCTCTCATGGCTTCGTATAAACAATTTCCTCTATATTCATTCCTGTTTTCAAAAATAATTTTCCCATTTTCAAAATACTCACTGAAACAATAAACCAATCCTAATAACGAATCATTTTCACTAATAAATTTATTTAATTGCTTCTCCACTTTTTCTGGTAGGTATTCATCATCGTCATCTAAAAAAGCAATGTATTCACCTTTTGCTTCTTTAATACCAGTATTTCTAGCTCCGGATCCACCTAGATTTACTGCATGTTGTATATAACGTATTCTAGAATCATCTTTATATTGTTCCATTAGTAAAGATGTACTCTTTCTCCATTCGGAATCAACAGGGTTATCATCGATTACTAATATTTCAATATTTTTATGTGTTTGATTTAATGCACTAGTAATGGCTCTGACTAGTGTATCATTTCTAGAATATGTTGGTATTACTATTGATACTAAATTATTCATAGATTCCCTTCCTTTTTTATAATATTTATTATTTTATATAAATATCATTCATATTTTTAGCCTTATTACTCCAAGAATATTTGCTCTCTATTCTTTCTTTTGAATTATCACTTAACTTTTCTAATAGTTCCCTATTATCAATACAATTCTCTATAACTTTACTAAATTGTAAAATTATTTCATTTCGATTTTCTGTAGGCACTAAATATCCACAATCTTCCGATATTACTTCCATAGCTCCTCCTTGTTCAAGAGCTATTACTGGTACTCCATGTGCCATAGCTTCAATAATCACTGTACCTGTTGTTTCTCTTAAGCTTGGGAAGACAAACACATCCGCTTGATTGTAAATATTTGACATTTCTTCGTAAGATACTTTTCCTAAAAACTCAACTTTGTTGTAATATTTCTTAGTTTCAACAATATTTTTATATTTTTGGTATTCACTTCCCATACCACAAAGAAGTAGTTTCCATTCCAAATCTTCAGGTAATTGATCTAATATATCAAATAAAAGTTCCAATCCTTTTCGATATTCCATTCTTCCTGCCCACATCATAGTGAACACTTTTAAAGAATCATGTTCCTTTACATTAATAGGTATATCTCCATTCCAACCTACTTCTGTCATAATCTCCAATTTAGAATTATCCTTTATCAAATGAGAAACATACTCTTTTGTTTCTCTATTCGAACAATAAACCTTTGTAGCTTTATTCAAAGCTTTTTTATACCACGGATTATGCGTCATACAATAATTTAATACTGTACGAAGTTTTTCACTCTTTTTATGATCCCTTACATAGTATTCCAAAACCTCTGGTGTATTTTGCGCACCACCAATAGGACCTATAATATATGGAATTCCTAATTTATACATAAAACCAAGTATTCTAAAATCGTTCGTGCCAACCTTATGAACCAAATCAAAATTCTCTTTCTTATGTATTCTTTTTACTTCTTTATAAGAAAAAAACTGCCATAAACATTGATATAATAAAAAATCCAATGTTCCATTCTTTCCCTTAGCTAGATTTCTATAATAAAAGTTCATCCAATCCGGAAGATCTGCATAAATAAAATGAATATCATCAATATCGTGTTCCTCACAATATTTCTCAATGTCAGCTTTTCTATCTTTTCTAACAACAGCCCAAACGTCATGATATTCTCGCATATAAAAAGGCCATAGCCAACCTATGCCCTCATCACTACCATAATATGGTGAACAAGAAAAACAATCGTATAAAACTTTCATAATACTATCCTTTTCTTTTGTCCTTAAGTCTAATTAATTGATCATAACGATCATATCCAAGTATTTTTTGAAGAATAGGAACAATAATCTTATATTTAATTTTCACAATAAGAGATCCTTCATCCTTCCACGTTCCAGCATAATGATGAACAGTATACGTATTGTCTGTTATTACTGGATGAGAATTGGCAATATCATAGCCACAAAAATACTCAAAAGGATACACCTTAATATCATTGAGTATTTGGCATTTTCCATCTTGAATTAAACCTATCTCTTGTAGTGCTTTCGTATTTCTAACCGGACAAGGTATCAAATCCATTTCTCCATCATTAATGAAATGGATATTTTCATAATCATCTAATATTTTTTTTATGACTGTACTACCCGCTTCTGCTGCAAAACCCAATCCTGTATTCACTTCTTTTTTATCAACATCGTTAGTAGTATTCTCAAAACAAAGATAACCATAATCAGTAATTAAATCCGAAAAATTCTTTAATACCTCAACATCCGTATCAAAATATATTCCACCTTCATCATACACTATTTTTAAACGTGCATAATCACTGACAAAAGCCCATTTTTTACTCTCATAAGCTTCTTTACAATAGTCATTTTGATCAATATCGAAATTACTTTCATTCCACTCTATAATTTCATAATCTGGAAAATATTTTCGCCAAGAAGCAATACACTTTTCCATTAGTTTGCTTTTTTCTCCATAACCAAACCAACAATAATGAATTTTCTTAGGTATCATCATATTCTCCTTTCTCTTTTAAAACTACTAAAAAATCTAAATAATATCTCTGAAGCAATAATTGATAATATACTTACTAAAATAAAAGTTAACCATGAATACCATGATTCAGTGAAAATATTTAATTCTCGCCCTATTTGACTAAATACATCGATAATTGCCCAATGTATGATATACATATACATAGATAAATCCTCACCAATGTGATTTAAATAATTAACAAGTTTTCCTTCTTTTGGCTGAACACGAAGAGTTAAAATAAATGCACCGACACTAATAAATATATTACCAATATATATTTGTTGCTCTCCAAAAATTGAGAATTCAAATAAAGTAAAAATAATTCCAATAACAAATATCAAAAATAAATAAGAATTCTTCATTTTAGAAATAATTATTTCTTTATTTTCTGCGATTAAATAGCCAAGTAATAAGAATGTAATTCCATAAAACCATCCATTTCTGTAAATTGATAGAGTAAAATAGAATTGTATTATAAATAATAAAATTCCTGTTACTACACAAATTTGTTTCATAACATTTTTATTTACTTTAAAAATAATCCAAAACAAAATATAGCTTTTTATTAACGCAAAAAGAAACCAAAGATGTCCTACTAAAGGATCATAATCAAGAATAATTGATTTGTATAATGTATGGAACGTAAATACTTCCTTAGTCCACCAATCAACCATCTTAGGTAAACCACCACCTTTGTATCGTAATAAAGATTCCCATAGGAAATAAATAATTAATGACCATATTAATATAATAAATATTTTCTTTATTCGTTTCTTAATTACTGTATTTGCATTCGTATCATGAATGCCAAATGTAAAATAACCAGAAATCAAAAAAAAAAAAGCAACACCGGATCTAGCTATTGCAGTAAGTATTCCGCCAATATTACCTGGTAAATGACAATGAATTAGGATTACTAGAATAGCAGCGATTACTTTTTCTAAATTCAAAAAAATGTTTCTATTTTTATTTTTTTTTATCGTCATTTTCTAGCCCCTAATCCTTAATAATTTTCTTTGGACTAATATAAAGAAATAATATTATCCAATTAATCATCCCCATTGTTAACTGATACGTAATAATATGAGATGATCCTAACCCGGCAAAAATAATAGCAACAAATAAGGATAATGCATTTCGTCTATATATACTATCTTTAATCTTATATATATAAATAAATGTAAATACTAAAAACAAACTTATTATAAACAATCCAAAATATCCTGTTGTCAAAAGAATATATAGATAGTACATATCTACAGGCCATGTATCAAAACCATAACCTTTTGCTAAAAAAGCATAACTAGGCAGATATCCCATACCAGTCATAGGGCTAAACAGCTTAAAATACTCCATATTTACTGTAATATTTTCATTTCTATTCGATGAATCCCAGATTTGGCTTAGTATACCAGTTGAAATTAAAATATATAGTATCAGTAATATCCCCATACTTAACGCAATGGTTGTAGATATTGAAAGTCTATATTTATAAAAATGAGAATAGAATAACTCCATTCCAGCAAAAATAAATACAGCTATGATAGCCGTACGCGAAGTAGTCGCAAATAACATGTCTATCATCACTAAATCTAGAAACACCATCATTATAATTTTATATCTATTCTTGTATACTCTACTATCTCTAAAATATTGAATAAACAAAATCATTGAATATATTAAAGCAAATGCTAAAATATATCCTGCAAAATTTGCATGCATAAATCCAAAAGTACTTCTTTGATAATGCGAACTCCTGAAAACTGTATAAAATTTCAAAGGATTCATTCGATGATTAAAATGCGTTATGAAAGATAAAAACATAGGAACTGCAACAGAAAAATAATTAATTTCAATAAATCTCTTGATTATATTATTATCCCATACAAAATAATATGTAAAAAAGATTAAGGCAATAAAAATAATCATTTCAATAAAGTACATTACTGTTTCTGATTTAACAGAATCATTGACAAACACTAATCCAAATAAAACAGTATGTACTAATAATAATCCAGTCAAAACAAATACTTTCTTACTAATATATCCCCTATAATGTTGAAGAAAATAAGCACATACACATATTAAATAGATATATCTTATCTTACGTAATACGGTTATTCCGGAAAAGATATTTATTGATTCTAATATAAAAACTAATATCATTATCGCATATAGCATCAAAGTAAAAGAAATAAAGGATTTTTTTTCAAATTGTAATTTAGATCCTAACACGCACTCCCCCCCTTAACTATTATTAAATAGAATTACTATTATTTTATAAAGTCGATACCACTGAAGAGATTTCTTTCTTCTTCAATAAATATGAGAAACCGCAAAATATTAATACTGTTTCTACTCCAAAGAATAAAATTCTAATAAAGTTACTATCTATATGAAGAATCATTTTAGATATACTTACTACTGATATAGTAAGTAAAGAGATTATTATGTTCAGTAATAAAGTATTTAAAATTCTAGAAATAGGAATTCCTAATCCAATTTTCTTCTTATATTGAATAAAAATACGAACTAGTGAAACAAAAGACGCTATAACTGTTCCTAGAATTATTCCGTAGAATCCAATCACCTTTACTAATATTAAACTTACTGTGATATTTACTGCACTCACTAATAAACTATTTGTGGCTGCAGTTTTTGTATCTCCAATTGCATAAAAATAACGATATATTAAATCTCTTACAATATTTGTTTGTTGACCAACTACATATATTAATGAACCTACAAATACACTATATGTCTCGTAAGCCCCAAATTTCCCATGTCCAAATAATAAAGTTACTCCTTCATGTCCTACCGCAAAATATCCAGTTATTATTAAACAAATAATCAAGTGAAAAAAAGAGACTTGATTCCAAAATACTACTTTATTATTGTTTTCCTTTATTCGTTTCACGATTTTTGGATATAAATAGACTAATAAATTTCCTATAATGATAGAATTTATCATT
Source organism: Bacillota bacterium (assembly GCA_030526175.1). Lineage (GTDB taxonomy): Bacteria > Bacillota_I > Bacilli_A > Erysipelotrichales > Erysipelotrichaceae > Floccifex. Next base: position 10,254 of record JAUNDJ010000025.1, on the reverse strand, counting down.
CCTGAAATCTGAGTTGAATAACTTAGAATAGTTAACATACCTTCATCAAGACGAGCAGCAATGGTAGAATCAATGATTAAAGATAGTTGATAAATTCCAGTACTGAACACTATAGGTAAAAATAACTTGAATAATTTCTTTGTCTCCGGAGAATTTAATAAAAATTCCGGTCTATATCTCCATCCTAATTTAAATGCTATTCCCACATCGAATATAAAATTAATCAAAACACCACTTGCCATAATAAAGGCATATTGATATATTGACAAATTCTTCAAAAATAATAAACAGATTAATACTGCAATTTGAGATACTAAATTAATTACTTTTGGAATATTATATCTGCCTTCACATTGAAAATAAGCGGCTGTAATTCCAGTAATAGTATTTAAATAATTTGAAAATAATAATATTAATAATATGTTACAAGCAATATTTACGAATATTTCTTCCCTATTAGAAAATATTCCTATTATCTGATACCTCAAAATAGCTACTGTAAAAATAATAATTCCTATTAAGCAGAAAATAATGGTAATGAACGTATTAATTTCTTTTTTACTATCCTTTTGAACATATCTAGGAATAACGATAGTGGACATTGCAGCCGAAAAAAAACAAAATAAAAAAGATGCTATGCTATTTGCAAAGTTATATGCATCCATAGCTGATGTAGCCCCAAATGTTGCAGCGACTAAAGATGATTTTAATAATGTACATATTTGAGATCCAAAAGTAATAATAATCATTATGGCTAAAGAAATTAAACTTTTATACTTACTCATACTCATCATCCTTTCTTCTATAAACCCAAATATCTTAGATGGTTTATTTTATTTACCCAAAAAAACATCCAAGTGATAAAATTGCTTTTCTGATTCTGCAATTAATTTACTCAATGTACCATCATCGACTTTGTTCATATCTACATTAAATAATTCTTCAGAAAAATTATCTCCGTCTAAAATATTCCAAATTATACCTTGAAAACACATATCTTCTAAAACGTGTGTCTGCTTCTTACTATATATAATAGGAAGAACTTTTTTATTCATGATAAAACCTAAGATCATCGCATGAAATCTCGTTGCAAAAATAATCTCACAATCATTTAAAATATCTAAGAATTTATCAATTTCACCATCATAACAAATAGAAGATACTAACTCTTTCTTTTCTATTCTCTCCATAATTCTGTTTACTGCATTCATGTCTCCTTCAGGCTCACAGAATCCAAGTAAACTAACCTTTTTGCCTAAAGAAGTATAATGATTACATAATGAAACAATGCCATCCTCATATTGTTCACAATATTCTCGGAGATTGGATTTTCCCATAAAATCAATCACGCTTATTCCAATTGTTTCACCTTTTTTATACTCTGGTAAATATGGATATCCAAAAAGAACATCTGGTGCATAATGAACATTATTCAAATCAGAGAATTCTTTATATGAATACTTGTCTCGAAAACAACAACTAATAGATTGTTTTATTCTATCTTTAACATCTTCCTTATATTCTAAGGTTGTATATGGACCAAAATTTGCTCCAATATAGAATACATTTTTATTATCATATCGGATTTTTCTATCTTGCCATCCTGGCATTTCCATAAAAATAGAACCACCAATTCTAACTAAAGCCTTAGCTTTCTTCACCTTTTTATTGTTAATTAATCCGGATTCATCTTTACAAACCATTTTTTTTATTTTTAATACTATTGATCTAATAAATGTATTATATTTAAGGTTTTTTTCATTAGATAAATCACCTATTCTTTTTTTTCTCTCTGAAACGTAAAAAATTTCATTTGGATATCGTCTTACTAGTGTTCTAACAAAAAGATCATCTCCAAAGTTCTTGTTAAAATAAGCAATAATATAAATCATATTAATTTTTTCTCCAAAAATTCCACAGTCTTAGTACAATAATCGCTAAAGAATCTAGTTTTTTTTCAGCTAATTTACAGATTAGATTAAACTGAAAAGGTAAATCTTTTTTATATTGGCAGCTTTCCTTAAAAAATGGATCATTAAACACCATCTTAATACGATTATAATCTTTATTTAATGCCATATCTCTACAAAATAAAACCGTGCTAAATAAAAATTCAGAATAAAACTCGTATTTATCATATGGTATATCATTTTCAAGTGCTTTCACCATTAGACTATTTCGAAAATCCTTATATCTAAAATATGCATCCGAGGATATCTTTTTATGCATTAAGCTTCCTTCTACTTGACGATAATGATAAAACGGCTTATTTAGAAAAGAAAACGTATTAGAAGATTTAATTGAATCAAAGGAAAAAAAAGTATCTTCCGCATATGTTCTACCTTCAACAAAAGAAATATTGTTATCTTTAATTAAAGAATTCTTAAATATTTTATTAACAATACTATATAACCCAGTATTGTTTTTTGAATAGAATCGGCTCAATATATTATTTTTAATATCTTGATTGTCATTATACAATTCTCTACAGTTCATCTTAATAGTTGTTTGACTGTATCCATCGTTAATATAAAATGAGCACATTACTATGTCAGAATTGTTTGATTCTGCACTTTTATATAATTCTTCAAACATATTCAATTCTACATAATCATCCGAATCCACAAAACCAATATATTTGCCTTCTGCTAATTCTAATCCTTTATTTCTAGCTCTAGCTGGGCCACCATTTTCAATGTGCAATACCTTAATATTTGAATAGTTTAAAGAATATCGATCACATATTTGACCACTAGAATCTTTAGATCCATCATCCACTAGTATGATTTCTATATCAGATAATGTTTGATTTACCAATGATTCTAAACAACATTCTAAATACTTTTCAACATTATACACAGGTACAATTATTGATATCTTCTTCATAAACAACCTCTTATATTACAAATTCATTGTATATCTTCTCTATTTCTTCTACATACTTGTCTGCATCCGCTATCTCTTTTACCTTATTAATAGAATGTGTTCCCATTTCTATTAATTGTTCTTCCGATAAGCTATCCATTTTATCCAATAATCTAGCTAAATCTTCTGGATTGTTCGGTTCCGAGATAAATCCATTTTTTCCTTCTTCCACAATTTCAGGTAATCCACCATTTCTAGAAACAATGACAGGTCTTGCCACTGCCATAGATTCTAAAATGGAATACGGTGCATTTTCACAACATTCACTTGGTAAAATTACACATTTTGCCCCTTCAACAATTTGTGTTAATTCTTGTCCTCTTTTAAAGCCTAATAAGCGAATTTTTTCATTCAATTTATATCGAATGAATTCATCAATCACTTCTTTTTCTAAAGGACCCGTTCCAACTATATACAATGGTGTATTCTGATTACTCAATGCATATGCTCGGATAAGAGTCATAATTCCTTTTTCTACACTAATACGACCAAAATATAAGAAATAGGAACCAGGTTTTACTTCATTTGTAATCTTTACATTTTCTGGTAAGAAATTTCTCAATACTCTTACTGGTGTAGTAGTAATCTTAGACTCTTCAATATATCTTTTGTGATGATCCGAAGGAGAAATCATCAAGTTAATTTTGTCATACGTTTTTTTCAAACGATATACTTCCGCTTCCGCAACCGCCAAAATACTTTTAGCAGTTGAATTTTTCATACACTTCTTTTTAATACAAGAAGTATAATTTCCATGTACACAATCGTGACAAATCTTTCCATCGCACATAAATAAATAAGTAGGACACACTGTTTTCATATCGTGTGTTGTATACACCATAGGAATATGATGTTTATACAATACATCCACTACCGATCCCGTTAATTGACTCTGGAAAATATTTAGGTGGGCAATATCCGGTTTTTCTTTTTCAATCAGTTGTTCCAGTTTCTTTTTGGCTTCCAAACTATACAACATCTTCATTCCCGCTTTTGCCATATCCAATGTATTCATCTTCTTATTAAAATCTACATTTTCTACAAAGAATGGTTCTTGTTCACATTTTACATTTCGCTCGTCTTTCATAGAAAAAAAGATCACGTCGTGACCTTTTTTCTTGAGTAAATCAGCTAATCCAAAGTAGTATGTTTCCGAACCACCTTTATAGTAATGGAATTTATTAATTAATAATACTTTCATTACTATCAACTACTTTCTTTTTACTATTTGACACGGATTTCCAACAACTACACAGTTATCTGGAATATCTTTATTTACTACTGCTCCTGCACCAATTTTAACATTATTACCGATGGTAATATCACCAATCACTGTCGCATTGGCTCCTACTAATACATTATCTCCAAATCGTGGAAATTTCCCTCCTGATATTTGTCCTATGACAACTCCTGGCTTTATATGTAAATTCTTACCAGCTTTTCTTGGTCCAATAATAGCTACATTATGTGGAATATATAACCCACCATCTATATCTCCCTCTATTTTTATCGAAATAACTGGTTTCAAGAATAATTTAGATAAGGGAGATAATATTTTATTATCTCTTGACCGATAATAAAATACATTTCTAAAACTTGGAAGACAAATCATACAATACGCAAATTGTTGCCATGTCTTTTTATGTCTCCATTCATCATATTTTAAATACATTTCCATATCTTCTTGTACAAGAGTCTTATCTTTTTTATTCATAGACAACAAAATAAGATACGGGAATATGACTCTCCATATTTGAATATATACTTTCATGACTAATAACTACTTTCTTCTTATGCTTGTGTGGCACACAATTCTACTTTTTGTTTTTCTTTTACTTGTAAGAATAAGTTTTCGTATTCGTTGACAATAAAGTCCCAGCTATACGCTGTTTCAATACAATTGTGTGCTCTTATTCCTAATTCTACAATTTCTTCTTGAGGAAGTTTTTCCACTTCATTCATTAGTTTGGCCAAATTACCATCTTCTTTATTCCAATAAAGAGCCGTATTTTCTCCTACTTCTTTATTAAAATTCACACCTAATAATAAGTTTAAATTTGTCATTCCCAAAGCTTCTAATAAAGAAGGATTCGTACCACCAACTTCATGCCCATGAATATACGCAAACGCTTTTTCACGAATTCGTTTTAATAACTTTTGATCATAAACGGTTCCGACAAATTTCACATGTGGATTTTGTTTATAATGTAACTTTTCTTCCAATTGATTTTGGAACGATTCATTTTCCGTCGTAATAATGACTAAATCTTTGTTAGAATTTGATTTTAAAAATTCTCGAATCATCGTTTCATAGTTATTTTCTGGTACAAAACGACCAACAATTAAATAATAATTGTTTTCTTGTACTTGATGTTTGTTGCACCAATCTACATATCCACATACTTCATCGCTATAGTCTGTTTTACTAAATTCAGCCCCATAAGAGATGAACGTTGTGTTTGGATTGTATTGTTTATAATCTTCTTGAATATATTCTTCAATACCCTTACTGTCACAAATTAATAAATCCGCGTGTTTAACCATTAATCGTTCCGATAGTTTCCAATATTCACGAACTGGTTTTGACCATTTTGAACGCTTCCATTCATGACCATCTGGATTCACAAACAATTGTCCACCCATCTTATGAATGATATTTTTATAATAACCGATAAAAGGTCCAATACGACAAGCTAGTACATAAATAATAGGTGCTACTCCTAAGCGTTTGGCCTCTTTAATGCATCGTCTTAATGCCATAATATCATAATAAATTGCTCTTGCCGGACCAATGTCTGGACTTTTGACATTAAAACACCATGCATCGTTATAAATAAAACGATTGTTGTTGTCGCTCATACAAGCGACATGATAAATAATTTCTTCATCCTTCTTATATTCCGTTAATTTATCCACAAAAGTTTCAAAACCACCATAATTTGCCGGAATACCTTTAGAACCAATGATAAAAATATGTCTCTCTCTAAATTCTCTCATAAACAAACTCCCTACTAATAATTCTTCGTCAATTTCAATTCTTTAAACAATTGATTCTTGTCATTCACTCGTTTGGATCCTTGTACTACAGTTTTTAAACCACCATAGTTCCTAATACGACCGGCATATCTAAAAATCTGGTAAATCCAGGCAAAAGGACGTAACACAATATATTTTTGGGCCAATGACCAGTTTTCAAGCCCATACTTTTGTAAGATCTTAAATCCATGTATAGGATTTTTAAAATTCTTCAAAACAATTTCAGCCTTATTATCCTCTTCCTCGCGGATTTTGGAACCAAAATTTCCACTTGAAGAAAATAACGACAATAAATATTCTTCACTATCCGATTGAATATTCATTTTCTTCTTAAATTCAATATCCAATCCCAAGTGTTTTTGACAAAGTGTCAACATAATTTCGGCCAAACCACGAAGATGTGTTTTTTCACACGCCAACAAGAATTCGTCCAAAATTTCTTTATTCTTATTCGCAAATTCACGAAAATCAATCACCTGACGATATCCAATTCCCGATTCTTCCAAGTGTTGATAAATGTGATATAAAAGAACCAATCCATTTTCTACCGGTGGAAGCGAAGGAAACGTTTGCCCCTGTAATTCATGCCACTGACAACGATCAATTCCCTCATAAATGAATTCGTCCAATTTCTTATTATTATTTAGAATAGAAAAATACTTATGCAGTTCAATCTCAAACCCTTCTGGGCTCATATACCCGGCATGAAGAGGACAATCTTCAATCGCCTGTTCCAAAACATATTCTTTTTCTAACACACGATTGGCCTTTTCAAAATCTTCCGGCTTGACAATAATGTCAATATCTCCCATACAACGATATTCAGGATGTGGATAATACATCGAAGCTGCACTTCCTTTTAATACCACAAAAGGAACATCATTTGTTTGTAACAACTGAACAAGTTTTGTTTGAGCACGAAGTATTTGTACGTTACGAGTTAAATTTTTCAGACACTCTAAACGATATTGATTTTTTTCTTCTTTTCTAAGTAAATCTGACTTTGACAATTGTGCATAAGGTAAACAATAAATCGCTTGGTCCAACAATTCACCAAATATACACTTCCAATCCGAAATACTATCAATTTCTTCGTCTGTCAAAGTTTTTCTAATCAATTCTAATACTTCACGTTCAATATTTGTCATAACCCTCTACTCTATTCTTGACTCCATTCCACAACTTGATAGTCATCTTTGGTCACAACCGCTTTATACGTATTCCCATCTCCATTTGTAAGTTGAATACGCACAACGATTTTTCCATTTTCTTCTTTTACATTCACTTTTAATACTTGTTTATCATTAAGCCCCAAACGTTCCAAAGCCGCATTGTAGGCATTATTAGCTTGAGCATCCGTTACCGAAGCATCAATCACAACTTCACGGTCTCTAATCGTATCTTTTGTTGCCTTATTCATAGTCGATTCTTCTTCCACGTTTTCAACCATTTCTTCTTCGGTTTTTTCAACTTTTTTAAAAGATCGACCATTCAGACTCCCATTTTTTCCAATACGAAGAAAATACGAACCATCTTCACACACAAGTTCAATTTCATAAGATTCGTTTCCTTCTTTAATTTGTACATCCAAAAGATCCTTTTCATCCAATCCTGTGTTGTCCAACGCTACTTCCAAAGCGTCATCTTTCGAAAGAGAAATCTCATTCTTCGAACAACCTAGTAATAAAAAGGACAATGTACAAACGCAAAATAATTTAAAAATTCGCATTAATCTTCTCCTTGCGTATTCTTTCCATAACCATATCCATACCCATAATTGTATGTTTTATTCGTATAAGCTTCTATTTTTGTCAAACACAAACCAATAATATTTGCTCCATTACGCGATAATTCTTTCATATGCGATTTAGCAGAACGCTTATCCGTATCTTTTCCCGAAACCACATATAAAGTACCATCCACTGCTCTACAAAGAGGAATTCCATCACTACATAAAGAAGCTGGTGGGCTATCAATAACAATAAAATCAAATTCTTCTTTCGCTTTTTGTAAGAACGAGAAGAATTTTTTACTCGAAATCATTTCCAAAGGATTTGGAACACGATCTCCTGCCGATAAAAAGTAATATTGTTTACCCGTTTTTGTTTCAATCACTTGAAGGTCTTCACACTCCAAAATAGAATCTGTTTCCGAAAAATTCGCCAATACATTCGAAAGGCCTTTTCCCTTCGAAATTTTCAAAAGACGATGTAAGCTCGAATTTCTCAAGTCACAATCGATCAATAAAACACGATCAAATTGATCCGCCGAAACACGCGCTAAATTTAAAGCCATCGTACTCTTACCCTCATTCGGTAATGTACTCATAAAATTAACCAATTTAATTTCTTTATCCAAATTCGAGAATTCAATATTGGTTCTCAATTGACGATACATTTCATCTGTATCAAATTGTACTGATCTTTTTGCCATATTGTCCTCCCCTTATTCCTCATCCAATTCAGGAAATTCACAGAATACTGGAATTCTAAAATAATCTTCCGCTTGCTTCTTCGATTTAATACGATTGTCTGTTAATAATAAATATAGAACATACAATCCATCCAATCCTACTCCTGCAGCCAAACCATATTTAACATACTTCTTCATATCTGGCCCTACAGGATTGTAGTTGACCTTACCCTTGCTCACAATTTCAATGTTACGCAAGTTCAAGTTTTCCTTCATCTTCGAAATAAACGTACTCACTGTTGTATTCACAATCTTTTTAGCCATCTTCGGATTCATTGAAGTAGCGGTAACACGAAGTAAAGTTGTGTTTTGTTCGTTACGCACGCTCAAACAATTACGCACCGAACTCGCACTACTCAATCCACATTCTTTCGCAACCTCCAACATAATATTGTCTTCCGTCATCAATTTCATAACGTTGTTCAAAAGCTTTTCATTCGAAGCTTGAGAAGAAGAATCGACAATCCCAGCCACACTAATATAAGGTGTTAAAAATATAGAAGCCGTTGAACTATACGTCTTCGGAATTTTAACTTTAGCATATCCATACGTAGCCCCTGTACAAAGGACAAGTGTGATTGCCAATAAAATAAACTTCTTTTTCAAAATCAAAAATAGATCCATGAGCAAAGAAGAAATGTCGATGTATTCCACATCGTTATCCGGTTCGTTAACCAATTTAGTTTTGTTCAATTCTGCCATTAAAAATCTCCCCTATTTTCATAGTAAATCCGTATAAAAAGATAGACTCTCCCCTACCCAAACAACGTCAGGCATTTAAGAAATGATCCATCTTAATATACGTGTAGCAAGCTGACTACGTACTTTTAAAATTTTTTTGCAAGACTAATAATACAACAACGAAAAATAATTTACAATACTCTATGTGTTAAGGTGACAAAAAAGGAAAAAAACATACCAAAAAGACAATTTTTCATTAATTATCACGCTAAATATTACAATGAACATGTTATTTATGACAAGAGTTTCTATCTCTATTCGGAAAAAATGTTGAAATTAGCCAATGAAATCGTTTTAAAAATTTTAATTTGTATAAAAAAATAGGACCCTGCTTTCGCAAAATCCTATTTATCCGTTCCAAATAATGCTCTTTTAAAAAATCTCTCCGTTTGTCTCTTCCCAAAACTTTCAATAAAAACATCTGTAGAAGGACCACCATTGGCCAATAAATCCTTCACATACTTCTTCGTCTTTTTCAATTTTAAATCTTTATTATCCACTTTATTCACAATCGTATCCAAATACGCTTCAAAATGAGCCAAAGCCAATTCGTCCAACTCGTCGCTATATTCTTTTTTTGCCTTTTTCGAAATGCTCTCTTTTAATTTGATTGAATCGTACCAGTGCAAACCAGGATCTCGTTCTGGAATATGTTTATATTTCTTTTTAATCCACTCTAATTCATTAAAATTAGCGGGTTCAAGAAGTGTATCGTACAATTCTACAATTAACGTATCGTTTCCCATCGCATAAATTCGATCATAACTATATAAAGGAAGATCCTTTTCCCTAGGGACAACCATAACCGTATCCATTCGCATAAGACCCAAATATCCACTGCCTGTCATGATAGAAACATGACCCAACCCTTTTGCCTCAAAAGCACGCACAGTAAAACGCATACCATTTGTTTTGATCCGCGAAAAATCCTTGATATCCAACTTTTCCAAAGAATGTCTTTCATAAATTAATCGCAATAATCTCTTTATCATATGTAAAACCTCTACAACTATTTATATTATACCACAATCGAGTAGGAGAAATTTCACTATAACGTGAAATTCCGACCTCTCACACCAC
>JAUNDJ010000139.1 GCA_030526175.1 Bacillota bacterium | reverse complement strand
GTTAATAAAACGAGTTTTGCACCATTTTTTTTACTTAACTCCTAAAGTCAGGTATCATATTCTTTTGTTTAATGCAACAAAAAAAAATCCAAAAGTATAAGTAAAACTGATTTTAGGGGGACAAAAATCAGTTTTTATTTTGAAAGTCTTGAACGATAGAAATATACGGATATTATCGTTGCAACAGTCCATCCAATTGGCCACGAACACCAGATTCCTGTAGATCGTAAAATCGTTTGTGAAAGAAGTATTGCTAATAGTACACGAAGAATTAGATCGGTAAAAGTTCCTATCATAAATTCTTTCATAAATGTTGCGCCTCGTAGCATTCCATCGCTGACAAGCTTTGTACTTACGACAAAATAGAATGGGGCCAATATTCTTAAGTACAATCCTCCAGCTTGTAATGCCTGGCTAGATGGACTTTCCATAAAGAAGCGTAGTAGCGTTTCTGGAAAGAAGAAATAGAGTAGAGCTAATGGTAAGGAGATAGCCCATACTAGGTGTAGTCCGGCTTTAAATCCGGGTTCTATTCTTTCTAGCTTTCCAGCACCAATGTTTTGACTGGCATAATTGGAAACACCATTTCCTAGCGTTGTAAAGGATGTGATAACTAGGTTGTTTAATTTTACACCAGCGGCATATCCGGCAATGACACCGGCACCAAATCCGTTGATTACTCCTTGGATGATAATATTTCCAATACTGATAAAGCTTTGTTGCAGAACGCTAGGGATGGCAACTTTGGCAAATTGACTGAATAATTTTAAATTGAAATATTGAAATTCTCCTTCCATTTCCATTTTGTTCATTCGTTTGAATAACACAACAAGCGATAGAATACAGCTGATTCCTTGGCATAGAAGAGTTGCCCATCCCACACCAGCAACTCCCATATGGAAGTTTTTGACAAATAAGATATCGACTAGAATGTTGCTCACACTGGAAATGGCTAAGAAATAAAAGGGAGTTTTTGAATCGCCTAGTGCCGAGAAGATTCCGGTTGCCAGATTGTAGAAGAACACAAAGGGCAAGGATAGCACGTAGATTTCTAGGTAGAGCTTGGAATCAAACATTAATTCACTTGGTGTTTGTATCCATGTTAATAGGCTATTTCCTAGAAAGAATCCAAAGAGCATTAATAGAGCACAGGTTACTAAGCTTGTGAGCATAGCGGTACTGATGGCTGATTTCATTTTTCCGTATTCTTTAGATCCGAAATAGCGCGATGTAATAACGGAACAGCCGATGTTGCATCCGAAGGCAAATTCGATAAAGATTAACGTAATTTCATAGCTGTTTCCTACGGCAGCGAGTGCATTTTCGCCAATAAACTGCCCGGCTACCCAGGAGTCGGCTAAGTTGTATAGTTGTTGAAAAATAACACTTCCGAAAAGGGGAAGACAAAATTTCCAAAGTACTTGTTGAGGATTTCCTACAGTCAAGTCTTTGTTCATATAAAATCACCTTACTTTCTGATATGCATTATAGTCCGAATCGAAATCATTTCAATATGTTAACGTTTTCAACTTTTTGAAAAACTGATAAAATGAAAAATATGAGAAGAAGGAGTTTTTTATGGCAATAAAAGCAATTGTGTTGGATATTGATGGAACACTTACGAATTCGAAAAAAGTCATTACACCTAAGACGAAAGAGGCTTTATTAAAGGCACAGGAAAAGGGTGTAATCCTTATGTTGGCTAGTGGGCGTCCAGCCAAAGGATTAATGCGTTATGCGCACGAATTGGAAATGGATAAAAACAATGGATTGTTGGTTTGTTTCAATGGGGCTCGTGTGGAAAATGCGACAACAGGAGAAGTGTTATTTAATCAAGGTATGTCTGTGGAAGAAGGAAAAGCGGTATTAGAGCATTTGAAAAAATTTCCTGGGGCACGTCCTATGATTGATAAGAAAGAATATATGTATGTAAACGATGTCTTTGATTGTTTTATTAATTATAAAAATGAAAAGTTTAACGTTATGCAGTATGAAGCAAGAAACAATGGATATATTCTTTGTGAAAAGGAAGATCTAGCGGCGTTTGCGGATTATGAGATTAATAAGATCTTAACGTATGGAGATCCTGAGTACTTACAAGCGCATTATGAAGAGATGAGTGCACCTTTTGTGGGAAAATTGAATATGATGTTTACTTCCGACTTTTATTATGAATATACAGCGCAAGGTATTGATAAGGCGAAAGCGTTAGATTCGGTGATTCATCATTATGGAATTGAAAAAGAAGAATTGATGGCTTTTGGGGATGCGCAAAATGATAAGACAATGGTCATGTATTCGGGGGTTGGTGTTGCGATGGCCAATGCCACAGACGAATTAAAAGGGGTAGCGGATTATATCACTTTATCCAATGAAGAAGATGGAATCGCTTACGCTTTGGAACAATTTAAAGTTATTTAACAGAACGAATTTTTCGTTCTGCTTTTTTCTTCTTGTTTTCTGGGCTAAGAAAGTGTATTGTCTATTTGTGAAAAGATTAACTTGTACTTGAATAGGTTAATCGTCTGTATATTATGGTTAACAGACATAAAACATAGAAGTATGATACTTCAAAGACGAATAAGTATATTTTTGGCTGCTGGATATGCTTATTTACTTTGGCAGCCTAGAAAGCGTATCTTTTTGTGAAGATACAAGAGATAAAATCATGCAAAGATTTACTTTACCTCGTGATTTATATCACGGACCTGGAGCATTAGAAGCTCTTAAAACTTTAAAAGGGAACAAAGCCATCGTTTGTGTTGGTGGTGGTTCTATGAAACGTGGAGGATTCCTTCAAAAAGTACAAGCTTACTTAGAAGAAGCGGGTATGGAAGTTAAATTATTTGAAGGAATTGAACCAGATCCATCGGTAACAACTGTTATGAAGGGTGCTGAAGTAATGGCTGAATTCGAACCAGATTGGATCGTTGCCATCGGTGGTGGATCACCTATTGATGCTGCCAAAGCCATGTGGATCAAATACGAATATCCTGAAATCACTTTTGAACAAATGATCGTTCCTTTTGGATTACCAGAACTTCGTCAAAAAGCAAAATTCGTAGCGATTCCTTCAACTTCTGGAACAGCTACTGAAGTGACTGCATTCTCTGTTATTACAGATTATGACAAAGGTATTAAATATCCTTTGGCAGACTTTAATATCACACCAGATATCGCTATCGTAGATCCTGAATTGGCAGAAACAATGCCTGCTAAACTAGTAGCGCACACTGGTATGGATGCGATGACTCACGCCATTGAAGCGTATGTTTCTACCGCAAATTGTGATTACACAGATGCTCTAGCTATCCACGCGATTGAAATGATTCAAGACAACTTAGTTAAATCTTATAATGGAGATATGTCTTGTCGTGCAAGCATGCACAATGCACAATGTTTAGCTGGTCAAGCTTTCTCTAATGCCTTATTAGGAATCGTTCACTCTATGGCACACAAAACTGGTGCTGTATTTGCGGACCAAGGTGCTCACATTATCCACGGGGCTGCTAATGCGATGTACTTACCAAAAGTTATCCAATACAATGCCAAAGATCCTGTTGCCAAAGCTCGTTATGCAGTAATCGCAGACTATATGCACTTAGGTGGAGCGAATGAAGATGAAAAAGTGGCTAACTTAGTGGCTTACTTACGTAAAATGAACGATGATTTAAACATTCCTCAATCTATTAATCACTATGGAGCAAATGGACTTCCTGCAGAAACAGGATTTGTTTCGGAAGAAGTATTCTTAGAACGTTTAGATTCTATCGCTGCCAATGCCATCTTGGATGCTTGTACAGGATCTAACCCTCGTCAACCTAACCAAGAAGAAATGGTTAAGTTATTCAAATGCGTATACTACGATTTAGACGTTGATTTCTAGAACAAATTAGGAGCTACTTTTGGTAGCTCTTTTCTTTTTGGAAAGAAAAAATGGCAAAGGTGCTACTACTTCCTTTGCCAGATTTGTCACTTAGATAAGGAGAGGTCTATCGTGACAATATTAGTATAGAATACAATAATCACAATAGTGTGACATTATAGTATAATATTTAAAAAAGTGAGGATATTTTGTGAAAACGAATGATATTGTAATGCGAGATCCTTTTGTGCTTCCTTATGAAGGGAAATATTACTTATTTGGAACTCGTAGTTTCACTTGTTGGGAAAATCATGCGACGGGTGTGGATGTTTATCTTAAAACAGCAGAATACTCCAGCTTCTATAAGCTGGAGATGAATGCGTAGTTTTTTTAAGAACTCTTGTTTTTTAAAGTTAATGACATAAATAATGTCAGTATATGTGAGATTCTTAATTTAGAATCGTATATATAAATG
>JAUNDJ010000024.1 GCA_030526175.1 Bacillota bacterium | reverse complement strand
GGACGAAAAAAGACGCCCAGATTTTATCCGAACGTCTTAACTGTTACAGCCTCTTAATTAATTGTTTAAATCCATTTTTTCAATCTTTCAAAAGCCTCTTCAAAAGAGAACGATTTTGTTTTTATTTCTTCCATTATAGAAGCTATTGTATCCATGTTTTCAAACGTATAGAAATATTGAATCGATTGATTGTTTTGTGTTTGTGTAACTTGCATTTCTTCTTCCGCAAGAATAATGGTTTCTTTATAAGAATCACTTTCTAATGTGATGAAAATGGTAGTGTTTGTTGGTGTAATCATAATTTTTAAAGAATCGTCCTGTTTTAATGAATTAATTCCTGAAATCTGATTCAAGCACAAACGAGAAATCATTGTATCATTTTCATCGATTTTATTTTCTTCTAAACAATATTGGCTCGTCTGATTTTCCTCAACCACAAAACTTCCCCATTTATCACGATACGAAAGCACTTTAGGTTTTCCATGAGAATAGGATAGTTCGACTTGATCAAAAGATAAAAATCGTAAAGTCTGATTGGTGAAGTTTGAGACGTTTGTACTATTTTCTTCTACAAGAATGGAATTGAATTTTTCCGCTTGTTTATATGCATAAGCGTGAAGTATAAGTTGAAGACGATCTTTATCTTCACATTTGACATTTTTATATGTGGATAATGCCGCTTGCATAGCTGATTCATAGTTCTTCTTTTCGTTTGTATTTAGTGTAATCGTAAATACATTTCCTTCTTGTGCATAAGTATTACCTAATATATCAAAGCTTCCTTTTTCTTTTACAATATGCAAGATCGTAGAGGCGATGGCATATAAAGAAGGATCGCTAGCCGAAATACAAGCTTCCTTTTCAAAATCTAAGTTTTCATCATTGTTTTCAATAATACAAATTGAGCTATTATCCTGTTCATTCTGATAGGTAAATTGTAAGAGTGAATAAGAATTTGCCAAAGAATATGTTAATACATTTCCTTGAACAGTAGCACTATTTACAACAATATAATGTTCAACAAACGCATTCTGAAGAGAATGATAAATGGTTTGAAGCCGTTCGTTTTCTAAGAAAAAGGAATTTTCTTGCGCTTTATCGCCTTCTTTTGTTTCCTTTTCTTCTGGATGTTCTTTTTTACGATTCTCTTTTTCTATTTCCAAATCTTGGACACATCCAAAAAGAGAAAATAATAAACAAACACTTAAGAGAATCTTTGTGAGTTTTTTCATAATATATCTCCTGCATGTAGGGCAATTAATTTGTCTTTTAAAATTTCTTTTAGAAGGATAAAAGCTTCTTGGCCTGTACAATGTCCTGTATAAAATAAAGTACCCGTTTTTAACAATTCTTGTCCAATGGATTGAATGATTTGTTTTTCTTCTAAAGAAAATGGGGTCTTTTGTTTCATATGAAAACCACTAATCGCAATATCCGGATAACTATGATACATTTTTTTATAATGATTCATGATATTCACAATTCCATTATGTGCACATCCGGAAATTAAAATGTCTTTATTGTTTTGATGAATAATGACATATTGTTCGTGCTCAAAAGGATCTTGAATATATTCTCCGTGCTCAAGCTTTCGTATTCTTAAATTACTAGTTGGCCACTTTTCACGTTCGGTTACGTGTGTAAAAATAGAAATTTCTTCGTCTAAATCTGTATCGTTATGAACAAAAACTAAATTTGGTAATTGAAGAATTCTTTTATCAATCCCGATGTATGTAAAACCTTCTTCGCGAAGACTATAGTAATCTTCCCCTGCTTTTTCATGCAAATAGATTCGAGCTTGGGAATTTTGTTCGCAAAAGCTTAGAATGCCTCCCGCATGATCGTAGTGACCATGACTAAGAATCACTGTATCAATCTGAGATAGATCAATACCTAATTTTTTTGCGTTTTCCCATGTTTTTTCTGAAGCACCAGTATCCACTAATAATTTATGCTTTTCTGTTTCAATATATACACAGAATCCATGTTCGCATAAACAAGTTCCATTGGATGTGTTTTCCATGACAATAATAATTTTCATAGTCTAATAATACATTATGACTCTAAAAAAGCAAAAAAAAATGGGTCTCTACTTTTATATTCTTTTTCGTAGAGACCGATTACGAAATGTATTTATTCATGATTACTCCTTTCTTATACATTTTCCTTATCTATATGAAATACCCATTTGTTCTATCTATTCTAGAGGGGTATGTAACTCATAGAATAGAAGTAGTTTTATCTGTCCATTGGTTTGTCCTCTTCTTTGTATATCCATTATATAATATATAGAGTAAGAAACAAGAAATCTGGAAACAATGGTTTAGAATTTGGCATAGTTGGAAAAATAGAGTTTTTGGAATAAAATCGCTTAGAAATAAGCTAAAAGGTGATATAATGTAGAAAATAACAACATTATTGAAAGGATTGACAATATTATGGAACAAGAAGGTAAAAAGTTGGTCCCATTAGACGATCAACAATTAGAAGATGTGGATGGTGGATTGCTTGCCGAATTGGGTTTGGCAGCCGCTATGACTTTTGGGCAAGTAGCTCCTGCAGCAACTATGAAAATGAATGAAAAACCAATTATCGAACAAGTGAAAGTACAAACAATCGAACTAAAAAAAGAAAATATTGAATTGGTAGGTTCACTAACAGAAAATGGGCAAGTACAAGAACAAGATTTAAAAGTAAAAGTGAACGATCATGAATTAGTGAAAGAAATAGATTACATTGTCAAAAATAATAAAGCGACAACAGCTGGAACGTACAAGTTAAAAGTAGAAGGAATTGGAAACTATTCTGGGGAAGTGGAAGTAGAATTTACGATTGCTCCTGCCCAAAAACAAGAAGAACAAAAAGAAGAAAAGAAAGAGGAACAAAAAGAAGTTGTTCCAGAAGAGCGCAAAGAAGAAGGGCGAGAAATTAATCCTCAAGAAATTCAATTGGTAAATGAACTTACTTTTACTGGAAATTCGCAAACACAAGAAGTGAAGGTTACGGATGGAAATAAATTACTTGAAGAAGGTAAAGACTACACAGTTGAAGGCAATGTCCAAACGAATGCCGGAACATATAAATTAATCGTTCGTGGAATTGGAGAGTACAAAGGGGAATACGAAGTAAATTACACAATTGCGCCTACGACATTCACAATTCGTACACAATTGGGACCACAACTTGTTGAAAATGGTCACGATCAAGTACAACAAGTAACTGTTATGTGGGCAAATGGTGGTATGCCTATGAAAGAAGGCGTTGATTATACAATTTCTGGAAATGTGGTAAATAAAGCGGGATACTATACAATGACTATTACAGGTATGGGAAACTTTGTTGGAAAAGAATATGTGAACTTTACAGTGGGTAAAGCACAGAGCACTTCAATTTCAACAATGAATATCCAAGCGGATCAACCTTTAACTTATAATGGAACAGCACAAACACAAAAATTTAAAGTATCTTCAAAAACTTCGGTATTAAAAGAAGGTGTTGATTATAAAGTAGAAAACAATGTAGCTACAAAAGCGGGATCTTATACAGCGACTATTACTGGTATTGGTGAATATACGGGTGTTGTTACGGTAAACTATACAATTGCCCAAGCAACATTATCTTCTGAAAATGTATCTTTAGGAGCTCAACTAAAAGAAAATGGAAATGAACAAACACAAGCAGTGGTTGTGAAAGTAGGAAATATAACACTTCAAGAAGGTACAGATTACCAAGTATCTGGTAATGTTGTAAAAGAAGCTGGAAATTATGCACTAACAGTAAAAGGTATTGGAAACTATAAAGGTGAAGTAAAAGTCAACTTTGTCGTTCAACAAGATAAAGAAAATGTTCAAACGGCTGAACAAACCAATATAGGTTTATATGCAGGAGTGGCAGCTGCCGCTGCTGGAGCGTTAGGCGCTGGTGCTGTATTGGCTTCGAAAAAGAAAAAAGAAAAGAAATAAGGTAAGATAAGAGTGCTTCGGCACTCTTTTAGAGGTATTTATGACATTTTTACAATTTCCAAATGGTTTCTGGTGGGGAGCAGCCACTAGTGGACCACAAAGTGAAGGAACTTTTGACAAAAAACATGAAAATTTAATGGATTATTGGTTTCGAACAAAGCCAGAAGATTTCCACAATCAAGTGGGTCCTAATGTAGCCAGTGATTTCTATCATCAATATGAAAATGATTTTAAGCTTTTGAAAGAAATAGGTTTAAACTCCTATCGTACTTCGATTCAGTGGTCACGTCTGATTGACGATTTAGAAGAAGGAAGTGTAAATCCGGAAGGATTGGCTTTTTATAAAAAAATAGTACAAGAAGCTAAAAAGAATGATATAGAGCTAGTGTTTAACTTGCATCATTTTGATATCCCGATTGAGCTGGTTCATAAATATGGTGGATGGACAAGTAAACACGTTGTTGATCTATTCGCCAAATTTGCCAAATGTGCATTTACACATTTGGGAAAAGAAGTAAAATATTGGACAACATTTAATGAACCGATTGTTATTGTGGAAGCCAGCTATCTTTATGGTTTTCATTATCCAAAGTATTTTGGGCATGGAAAAGAAGCCGCTCAAGTCATGTATAACTTAAATCTAGCGAGTGCAAAAGCAATCGCAGAATATAAAAAGCTGAATCTTCCAGGGAAAATAGGAATTATCCTAAATTTAACACCAAGCTATCCACGAAGTAATTCCAAGGAAGATGTCTATGCTGGACATATGGCAGATGCAATGTTGAATCATTCCTTTTTAGAACCGGCTGTATTAGGGAAATTTCCAGAGCTTCTTGTTTCGACATTAGAAAAAGATGGTATACTTTGGCAATCTAGTGCAGAAGAAATGGAAATTATTCGAAGTAATAAGGTGGATTTTTTGGGATTAAATTATTATCATCCTAATCGAGTAAAAGCCCAAGAACAAGAATTGGATTTACAAGGAAAGTGGATACCAAATATTTACTTTGACGATTATAAGAAACCAGATATTCGAATGAATCCATATCGAGGATGGGAAATTTATCCACGTGCTATTTATGACATAGCCATGGATATTAAGAATCACTATGGAAATATCCCATGGTACATTAGTGAAAATGGAATGGGTGTAGAAAACGAAGCTCGTTTCTTAGAAAATGGCCAGATCCAAGACGACTATCGCATTGATTTTTATGAAGAACATCTTTCTTGGTTACACAAAGCTATAGAAGAAGGAAGCAATTGCTTCGGATATCATGCTTGGACAGGCATCGATTGTTGGTCTTGGGCGAATTCGTATAAAAATCGTTATGGTTTTATTTCTGTTGATTTGGAAACACAAAATCATACAATAAAAAAATCTGGGTATTGGATGAAGAAAACATCTTCTGCCAACGGATTTGAAAGTCATTATGAAGTGCATCCTTAAGGATGTACTTTTTAAATGTGACATTAATAATGCATATATAAAAGAGATACTAGAATCATAAAAAGGAGATGATACGAAATGAATCGTTGTGCAAATACTATCAAAATGTTGTTGTTGTTGAGTGAAAGAGGAAAAATGAGTGCGAAAGATTTATCCAATGAATTACATACCAATCCAAGAAATATTCGCGAATATAAAAAAGAATTGGTCGAAGCAGGTTTTCCTATTAAACATACAGTAGGATATTATGGTGGTTACGAATTGGATGGTTGTAAGGTATCGATTGATTACCAATAAGGAGAATGGCCAATGGAAAAGGATCAAACAATATATAAAATAATCTTAGAACCAGGAAATGTATTTAATAGAAAAAATGTAGAAGTTCTTGCGAAAATCACAGGAGAAAACTATGCAGATATAAAAAGGTATATTGAATCGGCTCCTGTCATTCTTGTGAAAGATCACGCTGCAAAAATTGTGGAAATCCGTCAATGCTTGATCGAACATCAAATTGTTTTTTCGATTGAACCAGATTTCAAATATTAAAAAAAGTTGTGTCGAATTGACACAACTTATTTGTTTACAATGGAGTCGACTGTTTTCGAAACCAAACCACCAACTAAGCAACATACAACTGCTTCCACAACGGCTTGGAAACCGACTAATAAACAAACAAAGGCAATTGGATTTGTTGCATTAAGTGCTGTGCATAAACTTTGTACGTATTCTGATTGATAGAATGCGAAACAAAGATATCCCATGAAGAATAATGTGTTTAATGCAGGAGCAAAGAAAGCAGCGATGAAGTAGCGAATATTAGATTTCATAGCTTTCTTTAGGGCTTTGAAAATTAATCCTACACACAATCCCATTAAAATACGAGTGATGACACAAGTAATAAATGTGTGGAATGGGGAATTAGCCATTAAAGCCGCTCCCATAGCAGATGCTCCCATAACAGCATCATAGAAGCTCATAAGACCAAATGCAGCTCCTAATAAAGCTCCGGCTAAAGGTCCTAAAACGATAGCTCCAACAGCGATAGGTACAGTTAAGAAGGACATATATAATGGACCAACAGGCACGCTTCCTAACCCAACAAGTTTCATAACGATTTCGATTGCGATTAAAAGCGCTAGCTGTGTCATTACTTTAATTTTTGAATTTTTCATTGAAAACTCCCTTTCTATATATTAGTAACATTGTTAACTATTTAATAAGTTTAGTCAATGTATCTTTATAAGAATAAGGGTACAAATATGATAAAAATATAGCTTTTATGTTATACATTTGTAGCTTTTTATCAGATTTTAGAATAAAAACATTTTCAATAAAAAATGTAAGCGTTAACACAATGTTATTGTATCAAAAAAATTTTTGAAGTATAATATTTTCAAGAATAGAGGTACACATTATGAAAGTGGTAGTAAACAAAGAAATTGTCAAAAAGACAAATCAAATTTGGGGTCCGGACGAAGTGACAGATTGTGCAATGGAAGAATTTGCCGAAGCGATTCAAGCGGTTAGTAAAGTAAGACGTTTCCCAAAAGACAAACGTACTTATGAAAATCTAAACGATGAAATTGCCGATGTATTAATTGCGATTGAAGCATTGGAAGATTTAAATTTGATTGATGCAGAATCTGTACAACAATTCATTGATTTTAAACAAAATCGTCAAAAAGCAAGAAATAACCGAAAAGAAATGTTAATGGCTGCAAAAGCAGGTAAATAATAATAAGACAGCTAATTAGAAGATCACCTTTGTGGTGGTCTTTTCTTATGGTATATTGGATAAGGTGATGATATGGAAAAGTATTTGGATATAAATCGAAATGGATATAGTATTCGCGGCAAATGGTATGTTCATTCGTTTCAAAATGTAGAAAAGGTGCTTATCTTTTTTCATGGCTTTGGTGGACACAAAGACAACAATGCTTTTGCACGCTTTGCAAATAGTGTACTTTCAAAACACAAAAAAGTTGGTTTATTCGTGTTTGATTTACCAGCTCATGGAAACGATGCATTGGGTAAGCTTAATTTGAAAGATTGCGATGCCTATATCGATATTGTATTATCGTATCTTAAAGAAGAAATGAATATTGAAGATATATATGCATATGGAAATAGTTTTGGTGGATATTTATTGCTGAAATATATTCATGAGCACGACAATCCTTTTAAGAAAATTGTACTTCGTTCTCCAGCTGTTTGTATGGCCAAAGTTCTTATGGAAAATGTATTAACCGAAGAGGATAAAAAGAAGCTGGAAAAAGGGAAAGACGTTTTGATTGGCTTTGACCGAAAAGTGAAGATTAATAAATCGTATTTGGAAGATGTGAAACAAAACGACGTGCAACAATGGGATTATATTCCTTTTGCAGAAGACATCTTAGTTGCACATGGAAAAGAAGATGAAATTGTGAATTATGAGAATGTTTATGAATTCTGCGACAACAATATCATCGAACTGATTTCCTTTGAAGGGGTGGAGCACCGTTTTCGAAATCAAACAAAGCTAGACGAATGCCATAGCTTATTCTTAAAGTTTTTAGAATTGTAAAAAAAGCCTCGTTTTGAGGCTTTTAGTCTTTTATAAATTTAATAACTGGAATGAAAATTGAACCAATGGCATTTCCTAAGGTGATGATTAGTATGATAAATAAGGTATTTACATTCCATAAATTGGCTAAGGAAAAATAGAACATATCAGCAATGCAGTGTTCAAATCCACAAAGAATAAATGTGGCAACACAAATGAATAGTAGAATTGGATTTTGAAGACGCTTGTATCCATCCACGGCAACAAACATTAAGAATCCACAAAAGATTCCTAGAATAAACAAGCTAAGAAGATTATCGTTTGTTTTGACTGCACAGATTTTAAGAGCCACTTCTTGAATCCCACTTATTCTTGTTTGAAGAACCATTTGAGCCGAAAGGAAAGTTCCAATAAAATTTCCTACCCAAATTAAGAAAAGATCGATCCAATAAGAAGGTTTATTATCCAGAATATAGCCAATTTTTCCCGTAAACAAATTCAAGCCATGCGCAACAATAGTATACAACCCCACTGTAAACATAAAAGCACCAACCATCTTATTTTCCAAGGACAAATAGATGACACCACCAATTCCGATCGCAAAACCACCAACAATAGCTAAGATAAGAGTTTTTAAATTTTTCATACGATACCTTTCTAGTCCAGGATACAAAAAAACGCCTGGACATTATTTGCCCAGACGGTCGGCTTCTTTTTCAATCATACTTCCTGTGGTTTGTTCCACTTCCGTCAGTCATATGATATTTAAATTATAAGAAATTTACAGGTTCTTGACAAGAAAAAAATTCTTATGATATATATACCGAAAGAGAACAAGGAGATAATAGAATGGCTGGAAGTGTAAATGGAATCAAAATAACAAAAATCACAAAAAAAATGATAGAAAAAGGATTTGATAC
The DNA here is from genome assembly GCA_030526175.1 of Bacillota bacterium. Lineage (GTDB taxonomy): Bacteria > Bacillota_I > Bacilli_A > Erysipelotrichales > Erysipelotrichaceae > Floccifex. The sequence goes on along the minus strand of JAUNDJ010000024.1, from coordinate 19,520 downwards.
AAAGATTCAATTAAAAGAAATACTTCCAAAACTTAAATATACACTTGCCCACGAAGGAAGTGCCTACGGACTTTTTCAAAATAAATCTTTAGTAGGAATTTATATTTTACGAATGGAAGAAAACTACTTCCAAAATAATGGTATTTCCCTAAAAAAAAGAGCAAGTACAAGTACAGATTCTGTTTTACGTCTTGTATATTATAAAACTCTTCCTGAAATGAAATCGTTTCTTTCCAAAATCGAAAAGAAAATATTGGTTGAACTAAAAGGAAAAATGTACGAGGGTGTTATTTGCGGCATTGAATGGAAAAATCGTTTGATTTATACGCAAAAAGTGTATGGTAAACTAAAAATGTATCTTATTAGCTTCTTCTTAGGATTACTAATCGGCTTATTAGTTGGGAAAATTCTTTTTAAAGATTGGTTGATTGCTCTTTATATTTCTTTAGGATGTAGTATTGTGGGGCTTTTAATAGGCGCTACAATCCTTCAAGAGAGAAGCGTAGGAAAAGTAAAACTAACTAGACACGGATAACCCGTGTTTTTTTATTTCATCTTTGTTTTTTCGCAATTCATCGGGGAAAAAGAGAAATTGTATAAAAAGATTGATATGATTTGGACAGAAAAAAGGAGTATAGAAGTATGATTCAAGATTTTTTAACAGCAGCTTTACCATGGATCGCAATTGGCGTAGCCGTAGCTATATTTTTCGCAAGTCAAAGAAACACAGTACACAATAATAATGGTGATAAAAACTATGTAAGTATGGGTATTGCCATAGGTATGTGTTTTGGTGTCGCTTTTTCTTGTATTACAGACATGAATATGGGACTAGGAATTGCGATAGGCATGGTATTAGGATTGTCAGTAGGAACAAGCTTAGAAAAGAAAAATAAACGATAAAAAGAAGGATTACTCCTTCTTTTTTAGGTGGGTTTCTATCTCTTTGTAAAGTTTTTCCGTTTTTTCTTCAGTTTGATCGTTTATAACGACAATATTATTTTTCGTCTCAATCACAATATATTCGTCACAAGAAGCATATGCATAACGAATATAATCTCCATAGGCATCGTTTCTAAAATCTCCCATTCCAACTTTTAAATTTCCCAATCCAAAAGTACGAATACCTGCTTCAACATTTTTTTCCAAATGAATGGATTGAATGTCTTTATATTCAATTTCATAATCTTTCCATTGTGAAGCCTGGATTTGAATCACTCTTTCTGTACAGTTGTATTTTACATTTCCAGTAAAGAGACTGACTCCTACAAAAAGGAAAATAATAATAAAAAATAAAACCGAAATAATAGAATATTTGGCTTTATTACGTTCTCCGCTTTTTAGTTGCATGCGATAGAACCAGTATGAATAAAGAATAGGTCCTAATGCAACTATAAGAATCATGGAGAAGAAAATGATATTGGATTGGAAAAAGAAGTTGATGGTTGTGATAAGTCCACAGACGATCCATAAAATGGAACTAAATTGATGCGTTCTATTCCAGTTTTCTTCATTATCTAAAGTCCAAGTTGTTCGAATGCCAAATAATGGATTTTGTTTCGCTTTTTTCATGGCAAAACCAAGAAGGATAAATAAAAACCCACTAAATAATGATAAATACTTCATAATAATAGGCTCCTTATGAAATAATATTAATTTCTTTTTTTATACTTTGCAATATTATCAAAAAATTGTTAGTCAAATAAATTAAAAAGGAATGTAAAACAGGGTTTAATATGCGAATAAATGTCCCCGAAATACATATGTAAAGAATTACGTAAAAAGTAATAAATATCATAATAGTGAACTTTTACCTACCATCTTTGTAACTGTTTACAAAGAGAAAACTATCCACTATAGTACAGTTGTACAAAGAAATCGAAGTGAATTGGCCAAGACATGACGATCAAAAAAGGAGAAAGAAATGAAAAAGTATAACGTTTGTATTGTAGGTGGTGGAAGCACTTACACATTAGGATTCTTAAAATCATTTGCCAGAATGCAAAATGAATTCCCACTAAATAAATTAGTGTTATTCGATATTGATGCAGATCGTCAAAAACCAATTGGACAATATGGAGATATCATGTTTGCTGAAAGATATCCAGAATTAGACTTCTCTTACACAACTGATCCAAAAGAAGCATACGAAGGAATGGACTTCATCTTTATGCAAATGCGTGCTGGTGGATTAAAAATGCGTCAACAAGACGAACACATTCCTCTAAGCATGGGAAAAATCGGACAAGAAACTTGTGGTGCTGGTGGTATGGCATACGGAATGCGTTCTTGTAAAGATATGATCGCTGCAATCTATGACATTCGTAAATATGCACCAGATGCATGGGTATTAAACTACTCAAACCCAGCTGCTATCGTTGCTGAAGCATTAAGAAGAGAATTCCCAAATGATACTCGTATTTTAAACATCTGTGACCAACCGGAAAACGTAGTTCGTTCAACAAGCCGTTTATTAGGATGCAACTGGGAAGATTTAGATCCAGTATACTTCGGATTAAACCACTATGGATGGTTCACTCACATTTATGATCGTAAAACTGGTGAAGATTTACTTCCAAAAGTTCGTGAAATCGTTAAAGAAAAAGGATTCTTACCACAAGATGCTGAACAACGTGACCAATCTTGGTTAGATACTTATGGATTTGTAAAAACAATGTTAGAAGATTTCCCTGATTACTTACCAAATACATACGATGGATACTACTTATATCCAGAATATAAAGCTTCTCACTTAGATCCAAACTTCACTCGTGCCGATGAAGTAATGGCAGGACGTGAAAGCCGTGTATTCAAAGAATGTGCAGAAATCATTAAAGAAGGTAAATTAGGAGATAAATTCGATGCTATTTCGGATGCTCACGCTGAAATGATGATTAAAGTTGCGGAAGCAATCGCATTCAACACAAATGAACGTTTCATCTTAATCGTAGAAAACAATGGAGCTATCTGCAACATGCAAGATGATGCAATGGTAGAAGTTGTTTGTGAATTAGGAATCAATGGACCACGTCCAATGCGTGTAGGAAATATCGATCAATTCTATTTAGGATTATTAGTTCAACAAGTATCTGCTGAAAAATTATTAGTAGATGCATTCTTCGAACATTCTTATAAAAAAGCATTAATGGCATTCACATTAAACCGTTTAGTAAACGATGCAAAAGTAGCACGTAAATTATTAGATGCATTAATCGAAGCTAATGGTGACATGTGGCCAGAATTAAAATAATAAAGAAAAAAAAGGTTAAACAGGAAAAGAGTATATGAAAAATAAAATCATGGGTTTCTTCTCTGACTTGGGAAGAAGTTTGATGATGCCAATCGCTGCATTAGCAGCGTGCGGTATTGTCCTAGGGTTATCATCAGCCTTGATGAAACCACAAGTTCAAGCAGCATTACCATTCTTAGCATCTACTTTACCATTATTTATCATTTCTACATTAAATAAAGTATCTGGTATCGTATTTACATTAATGCCAGTTTTATTCGCAATCTCAATTGCTTTAGGACTAGCAAAAGAAGACAAAGGTGTTGCAGCATTCGCTGGATTCTTAGGATATTATGCATTCTTAGTAGCTAGTGCATGTATGATTAACACAGGATTCATGGATTTCAGTGCCATGAAAATTTCGATGATTTTAGGTGTAGAAACAGTAGACATGGGAGCTACAGCTGGTATTATTGCCGGGTTAGTTACAGCTTGGTTACACAATAAGTTCCACAAAGTGGAATTCCCAGCTGCCATAGCATTCTATGGTGGAAAACGTTTCGTTGCCTTAATCGTAATTGTAACTATGGCAGGTATCGGTTTAGTAATGCCATTAATTTGGGAACCAATTTCTGTAGGAATTAACGGTTTAGGAAGTGTAATTCATACCGCTGGTGCATTTGGAGTATTTATCTTCGGTACATTAGAACGTTTATTAATCCCAACTGGATTACACCACGTATTAAACTCATTATTCAGAACAACTCCATTGGGTGGTGTATATGAAGGTGTAGAAGGTTGTTTAAATATCTTCTTACAATTCGTAGACCAAGTTCCATTAAAAGACTTAGCAAGTTTTACACAATTCTTAGGACAAGGAAAAATGCCATTCATGATGTTTGGTCTTCCAGCAGCAGCTTTAGCTATTTATCAAACAACACCGTATGACAAAAAAGCAAAAGTTAAAGCTTTAATGATCGCAGGTGTAGCAGCAAGTTTCGTATCAGGAATTACAGAACCATTAGAATTCTCATTCATGTTCATTGCTCCAGTATTGTTCGTATTCCATTCAATCATGGGTGGTATCTCATTCATGTTAATGTCTGTACTAGGAGTTATTGTTGGTAACACAGGTGGAGGAATCATCGACTTCTTCATTTGGGGTGTATTCCAACCTGGTTCAAATTGGTTCTGGATCCCAATTGTAGGTGTATTCTATGCCGTAATCTACTATAATGAATTTAAATGGTATTTAAGCAAGAAGAACATTTCAATCGATGTTTCTGAAGATGACGACGCAACAGATGATAAAGTGTCTATTAGTGAAAAAATGGCAATCACAGTATCAACTATCATTGAAGCATTAGGTGGATTTGACAATATCGTAGTTGTAAACAACTGTATCTCAAGATTACGTGTAGACGTAAAAGATATGTCTTTAGTAAACGATGAAATGTTCAAAAAGACTGGATCAATGGGTATCGTGAAACCAAGTGACAAACACATTCAAATTATCTATGGTCCAAAGGTCGAAAAAATTGCTGACGCTGTAAGACAAGCGTTAAAGTATTAGGAGGCATATGGGACTATTCGATCGTTTTAAGAAAAAAGAAAAAGAATTTACAGTAGTATCTCCAGCAACTGGAGTCATGATTCCAGCCAAGGAAATCAAAGACCCAGTTTTCGCAGAAGAAATGATGGGACAAACTATTGGGATCGTTCCTTCTCAATCAACTGTTGTATGTCCAGTTGAAGGGACTGTAGAAGTGGCTTTCCCAACAGGGCATGCTTTTGGAATCAAAACAAAGGAAGGATACGAAGTATTGGTACACGTAGGTATTGATACAGTTTCAATGAATGGAGACGGATTTACATCGTTTTTACAAGCTGGTCAAAGTGTAAAAGTGGGGGACAAAGCGGTAGAAATTGATTTAGGAAAAATCGCGAAAGCTGGATTTGATCCAACTGTCATGTTAATCGTAACAACAACTCCAGATGGAAAACCAATTTCGTATATTGATTTCACAAGTGTAGAAAAAGGACAAAAAATCAACAAATAATATTGAAAAGGCTGAGAAAATCTCAGCTTTTTTGTTTTAAGGTATCAATTAAAATTTGAATGAACACAAAAGAATTCATATGTGTTCGCAAGTTGACATCATCCAAACGTTCTTCGTGTGTGCATAAGTATAAGTCAGTGGCATTTTGTAATTCTTCGTCAATATCTTCACTAGAAATCCAAACGATATGAACATTTCTTTGTTTACAGTTCTTAATAATCTTCTCATACGTGTCTTTTCTTCCATAGTTAGTAAACGCAAATAAAACCGCATTTTTAGGAAACTTTTCGGACAAGGATTGTAAGAAATCAAGCCAGTCAATACAGATACATTGGTAGCGCATAGCTCTCAACATAGAAAATAAATACCGTGCAGGCAAGGATGCCATGTTTCGTCCATAAATATATATAGGCTGATCGGATTGTATCATTTCAATACACTTCATAATAAATTCTTCGTCCAAAGATAACACAAAATCTTTTAGAATAGAGTTTCTTTTGGGAATTAAAGAAGTATGTTGATTTTTTGAATACAAATCTTGTCGAATTTGGAATTTAAATTCATTAAAACCTTTATATCCTATTTTTTGACAAAAACGCACAATGGTTGCATTAGAAATATACAGTTCATCACAAATGTCTTGTAAAGATAAATAGATTATATTTTTTAAATTACTTTTTAAGTATTCATATAATATTTTTTCGTTGTCAGTAAGTGTCGAAATATCAACGGAATCTAAAATCGAAGAAGTCATTATAAATTTCCTTTCTTGTATTCTCCATAGTTTTCAATTAATGAGCTTAATACAAAAAATGTGCATAGTCGGGAAGTCATGTCAATGGCTTCTTTTTTATCATGGTTGGAGAAGAATCGTAAGTTGTAGTTGGAAACTTCCGCTAAATCGTTATTCTCAATCGAAGAAATGGAAACAACAATCATTCCATGCATTTTTGCTTCTTTTGCCATTTGTAATGTATCTGGAGAATTTCCAGAATAGGAAATAAAAATAAAAATAGAATTTTTATTAACTGTCTGAATAAAATGGCGGAATGTTTTTTTTGAATCCGAACGATATACATAACGACAACCTGCCATGAATAACATACTTTCTAAATATTCTGAAGCAATGTTTGTGATTCCACCGGGTGAAAAAATATAAACGGGTAAATTTTTTGACAACAATTTCGCTATTTTCATTAAATCGTCCGTTTGGATTAAACTTGCAGTTCCGTCCAAATCCGAAAGAAGTCGAGCTTTTACTTGTCCAAAAGTTTGCTCTTCATTATTTTCTATATTTATTTTTTTAATCTGGTCACGAATTTGGTATTTGAATTCCGAAAATCCCTGGAAGCCTAGTTTCCGGCAAAAACGCAATACAGTGGAAGTGGAATAATTAATATTCTTGGCAAATGTCTGAATGCTCATTTTTTGGATTTCTTCCAAATTTTCGTGTACGTATTGTAAGATTTCTAATTCCTTTTTAGATAAAGTTTCTAATTTTTCATTAAGTAACAAAATAGGGCCTCTAGTCTTTCTAAATGTATTATAGAACAAATTGTCTCATTTCTGTACCCTTTAGGACACAAACACAGTAAGACAAGAACGAAATTTGACAAGAAAGAGATAGAAATATATATTTTACTTAATAAACGAGGAGAATATCATATGAAAGAAAAAGCTTTGAAAAGGATCCGCAGAATGGGGAAAGTGGGTTTGTTTTTTACTGTAATAGCGCAAATTGTTGTGACCTTGGGCATGGTCGCAATGATTCTTGGAGCCGTAGCTTGTGCTTTTCTACCCGCAAATCTAATATCCATTGATTTACAAGGAGAAACAAAAGTCGTAGTAAATGTTGATAGTGTTAAGAAATTATCCAAGTCTTCGGATGCAGAAGATTTAGAAAAATTAGTTGAGAAATGGTCAAAAGAAGGAAAACTATATGTAGATGGAAAAGAACATGTGATTGGAGAAGTTTCAAAAGATGGAAAGAAATTAAATATTCAAACGAGTACAAAAATTCCTTCGGTCATCAATATGACAACCCTTCGCAATATTTTAGGTGTAACTGCTCTATATTTCTTTATTATTTTTATTACTCTAATGGGGCTTAATAAATTGTGTAGAGCCATAAAGAATTGTGAATCGCCATTCGAAAATGAAGTAGTAAAAAGGTTAAGAAGATTTTCTTATACTCTATGGCCATGGGTTATTGCCAATTCGGCAATGACATCGATTATGGCGCTTCTTATGAATGATACATCTTCCATTTCGATTCGTATCAATATGGGAATGTTAGCTGTTGTATTAGCGACAAGTGGAATTGTATATGTTTTTAAATATGGAGCCTATATTCAACAAGAAGCAGCTAGAATTCAAATGTCAAAAGATATCATTTTAGCCGAGGATTAAACCAATGTGGTTTGTTTTTGCACTATTATCCGCTGTATTTGCCGCTCTAACTTCAATTCTTGCGAAAATAGGAATCGAAGGCGTTAATTCCAATTTGGCAACGGCTATTCGAACTATTGTAGTTGTTGTGATGGCTTGGGGAATGGTATTTTTGACAAATACGCAAAATGGGATTTTTGAAATTAGTAAAAAAAGCTGGTTGTTCTTAATTCTTTCTGGATTGGCTACAGGCGCATCATGGCTATGTTACTATCGTGCCTTACAAATAGGTGAAGCATCCAAAGTCGTTCCTATAGATAAATTAAGTGTTGTCATTACCCTAGTGTTAGCCTTTGTATTTTTGCACGAATCGTTTTCTACAAAATCAATCATAGGCTGTATTCTGATTGGAATTGGTACATTAATAATGGTTATTTAGCGTCAGATTTTCTGGCGTTTTTTTATTGACAAAAATCGACACGAGTGTCTATGGTAAAAGAGACATAAGTGTCGAAAATGGTGGTGCTATGACAAAAAAAGAAAGAACAAGAAAGAAAATAATTGATATTTCTCGAATATTATTCACTAAATATGGATACAATCGAGTGACGATGAAGGATGTTTGTGAAGCGACAGGGTTAAGTCGAGGCGGATTATATAGTCATTTTGATAGTGTTAGAAGTATTTTTGAAGCATTAATGGAAGAATTGAATAAAAATACAGTTCTTGATTTTTCCACAGAAATAGAAGAAGGGAAATCGGCTGTTCAGATTCTTGAAAATGCTCTTTCTCTTCTAGAAGAAGAAATGAACCATCCGGAAGATTCGTTGAGTTTAGCTATGGTTGAATATGCCAAAAGTGAAGACTCAAATATTATGGAAGATTTAAATCGGAAAGGGAAGAAGAAATGGACAATGCTTCTTCAATATGGAATGGAACGAAAAGAATTTAGGGAAGTAGAAATTGAAGAAATTGTGAACATGATTCTATATGTCTATCAGGGAGTTCGATTGTGGAGCTGTATTGTTCCTATCTCGAATCAGACAATTGAATCGATAATAAATAATATTCGAAGACAAGTAATGAAAGGAGATTCTTATGATTTTTGAAACTGAACGATTGATACTTAGACCTTGGAAAGAAAGTGATGCATCAAGCTTATTTGAATACGCCAAAGATGAAAGAGTTGGTCCTATGGCAGGATGGCCACCACACATGAGTGTGGAAAACAGTTTAGAAATAATAAAATATGTTTTGGCTGTGGATGAAACATATGCCATTTGTCTAAAAGAAGACGATATTGCGATTGGTAGTATTTGTTTGAAGTCTCCATTGCAATCACACACAAAAATTAGTGATAAAGAACTTGAGATAGGATATTGGATTGGTGTTCCATTTTGGGGAAATGGTTATGTCCCAGAAGCGGTTGAACGATTGATACACCATGCCTTTGAAGATCTTGAATGTCCGACTATTTGGTGTGGATATTATGAAGGTAATGTTAAGTCCAAACGCGTCATGGAAAAATGTGGTTTTCGCTACCATCATACCGAAGAAAACAAACCTTGCGTATTAATGAATGATATTCGTACAGAACACTATACAAGGCTTACAAAAGAAGAATGGAAAAAAACACTAGTTTAGGCTAGTGTTTATTTTTCTACAATTTTGTTTATCTTTTCTTGTAAGAAATCGATGTCTTTTTCACCAATTTCAAAAGCATCTCCGAGTAAACAATAATCGTCGCGATCAATAATCATACCTCCAGTATTTGGAAGTGCAAAAATAGGAACATTATGAAGTTTTAGGTCGATTAAAACACCAGCCAAATGATTAAAAGTTTCTTCATAATGAACTTCAATATCAAATCCAGAAAGAAGTCCTAATCCATCGTGATATTCGTATTCTTGTCCTTCTTCTTCTGGAGTGACATGATAGTGATCGAATTGTACCATGGCACCTGCACTGGTTCCCATGACTATTCCACGAAAGTTTTGAATGGATTTACGAATGTTTTTTTGATCAATACGATATAAGAGTTTGTCCGGATAGCCTCCTATAAGAAATAAAATATCGGCATTATAAATCATGCTCTTACATTTCTTATTCGAATATTTATAGTAATGAAGAACTTTAATGTGTCGTTTTGGAATACCATAGTTAACAAATTCTTTGGCAATATCTTCGTATTCGTCTTTCCCTCTTTGGTAATGTTGATCAAAATCTTTTGCGTTTTTAATCCAATCTTCATGATAAGAAAAAGGAATGATTAAAACGCGCATATTCTTTTTAATAATATCTTTTAATACGCTATAAGCAAAAGGTTCGCTGAAATTGTTTATATTCAATAATACATTCATACGCTTTTCTCCTTAAACAAAACATAATATATCATACTTATTAAAAAAGAAAAAAGGCTATCAAAAGATAGCCCATGTAGTTGAATTATTCTCCTGCTTGGAAAGCGATTGGTGTAGCACCAGTCATTGCATCTTGACTCAATAAAGAAATAGGAGCTTCTTCAATGTGAAGAGTTTCAAATTTAGCATTGTATCCACTTTCTGTTGTGAATTCTAATACTAAAGTTGCATCAGCAGCAGCCGCGTATTCGATTTTTACCATTGCGTCGTTAGCTAATCCTTCTCCAGCATAGTTATCCCCTTTGTCTTCAGAATCAACGATATAAACATAAAGATCTGTTACTTTTTCACCAGTTTTGTTGTAGACATCATAAACACCTACAGCTACGTTAGCTACTGGTTCTTCTTGTTTTTGTGCACTTGAACAAGCTACTAAGCTAGCAGCCATTGCACTAGCTACGAATAATTTGGCGATATTTTTCATAAAATCCTCCATACCATACATTGATGAATATCTATATATATTTTAACATAAATAAATATGAATAGAAATCCTTATGCTCAAAGAAATTTTTAGGATATAATTATATATAAATATAAATATGTATATAGAGAGGAAGGTTTGATGACTAGAGAAGAAGTATCAAATATCTGCAAGGCGTTATCGGATGTAAACCGAATTCATATTCTAGAAATGTTGACCACAGGAGAGAAGTGTGGAAGCACACTTTTAGAAGAATTAAATATTACCCAACCAACATTATCCCATCATATGAAAGTGCTAATCGAATGTGATTTGGTCCATTCGTATAAAGACGGAAAATGGCAGCATTATCAAATCCACTGTAATAAATTTAGAGAATTTAAAGCATATATTAATACGATCACTTGTTCGGGTTTTGAAACCGAAGTAGTTATTCGTAAGAAGTAAAAAGAAGCATGAGAAACATTTCTTATGTTTTTTATTGCTTATTAGGAATGATTCCTATATAATTTTAATAGGAATAGTTCCTATTAAGGAGAAACAAATGCAAAGAAGAAATACGTTTCAGAAACAAATTGTGTTAGATACGGTCCGAAGTTTAAAAAATCATGCTACGGCGCAAGAAATCTATCATCATATTACGCAATCTTACCCAAATGTTGGGCAAGGGACGGTTTATAGAAATCTGAAAATTTTAGCGCAAGAAGGGCAAATCCAAAAAGTAGAATTGCCCGATGGAGCGGACCGTTTTGATCACAATTGTGAAAAACACTACCATGTGAATTGTATAAAATGTGGAAAAATATTTGATGTGGAAATGGACATAATTGAAAATTTAGAAGAATCCATCCGCGATACACATGGAATAGAGTTTTTAGATTACGAAATCTTATTTAAAGGCATTTGTCCTTCTTGCCAGGAATAATGGAGGAAAACATAATGAACACAAAAGCCATGTATAAACTAAGCTATGGATTGTTTGTGCTAAGTGCAAAAGAAGGAGAACAGGATAACGGTTGTATCATTAACACGGCAATTCAAGCAGCTTCTCAGCCGAATCAATTAAGTATTTGTGTGAATAAAGCCAATCATACACACGATATGATTGTTCGAACAAAAAAATTTACAGTTTCCATAATTGATCAAAGTGCAACCTTTGAATTGTTTAAACACTTTGGTTTTCAATCAGGAAGAGATGTGAATAAATTTGAATCGTTTACAGACTGTCAAAGAAGTAACAATGGTCTACTTTATATCACAAAAGGAACAAATGCATATATTTCCGTAGACGTTGATCAAATGGTGGATTTAGGTTCTCATACAATGTTTATTGGAAAAATCGTAGATATGGAAGTATTAAGCGATAATCAATCCGCCACTTATGAATATTATCAAAATAATATTAAACCAAAACCGCAAGCTGCAAAAAAGACAACTTGGGTATGTAAAGTATGTGGATATGTTTACGAAGGAGAAATCCTTCCAGAAGATTTCATTTGTCCATGGTGCAAACATCCAGCATCGGATTTTGAGAAAGTAGTTAAATAAGAAAAGGAGAATAAATATGACAAATAAATATGCAGGAACAAAAACAGAAAAGAATTTGTGGGAAGCTTTTGCGGGAGAATCGATGGCTAGAAATAAATATACTTATTTTGCTTCGGTTGCAAAAAAAGCAGGATATGAACAAATCGCAGCTTTATTTTTAAAAACAGCGGATAATGAAAAAGAACACGCAAAATTATGGTTTAAGGCATTGGGAGAATTAGGTGATACACCAACAAATTTACTTCATGCAGCTGAAGGAGAAAATGCAGAATGGACCGATATGTACGAACGTATGGCACAAGATGCAGAAGAAGAAGGTTTTACAGAGCTTGCGGCACAATTTAGAGGTGTTGCGGCGATTGAAAAAGAACACGAAGAACGTTATCGAAAATTATTGGCAAACGTAGAAGCTATGGAAGTGTTCAAAAAATCGGGTGTAACAATGTGGGAATGCCGTAATTGTGGACACATTGTAGTGGGATTGGAAGCACCAGAAGTATGTCCAGTATGTAACCATCCACAATCTTATTTTGAAGTTAGAGCTGAAAACTATTAGAAGGCATTGTAGAGGATATCGCAGGATATCCTCTATTTTGTTAGTATTTTGATAAGATTCATTATTTGATTGCGAAATTTTCATTTTTTCTGTTTAATATGTTCAATATGGAAAGTGTGGGTATTATGAGAAAATTAGTAGCAACAGATTACGATGGAACTTTAAAATATACCAATGTTGTATTGGAAGAGGATAAACAAGCCATCCAAAAATGGAAACAAGAAGGAAATTTGTTTGTGATCGATACAGGAAGATCGATGGAATCGATTTCGGAACAAGCAAGCAAATACGATTTACCAGTGGATTACTTTATTACCAACAATGGAGGAATGGTTTTTAATAAAGACAAAGAAGTTTTATTTTCGTCTTATTTAGACAATGAAACAAGTTTTTCTATTATCGAGTATATTAAAACGATTCCTGGGGTTGTATCGTATGTAGTTAACGATGGAATTATTCGTCATCGTATTGTTCTTGATGATTCATTGGAAGAAAAACGATATCCAGGATTGGAACCGGATTTATCAGAAGAAGAAGTATTAAAAATGGGAAATTATGCACAAATTGTGATTTCTATGGATACAATGGAACAAGCAGCGAGTCTTTCAAAGAAAATCAATGAAATGTATTCCAATACGATTGTTGCATATGGAAATAAATACGTTGTTGATGTTGTTGTCAAAGGTATTTCAAAAGCAACAGGTCTTCAATTTGTCGTAGATTATGAAAAAATAAATATGGAAGATGTATATCCAATCGGGGATGCGGATAATGATATCGCCCTTATGGAATATAATGAGAATGGTGCTTGTATGAATTCAGCACAAGAAGAAGTTAAAGGACATGCGAAACGTTTTTACAATTCTGTTGGAGAAATGATTCATACAATTCTAGGATAGAAGAATATCATTTGTATATTCTTCTTTTTTCTTACCCTTTTTAGTCTAAAATGTACAAAAAATAGTACCCCTATTTGTTTCAAATACACACAATACTATAATCCATTTAGGAGGATAAGTATTTATGCAAAACCCATTAAAACAAATAGTAAAGGCCCAAAAAGAAGGAAGACCCGTAGGAATTTATTCTTGTTGCAGTGCCAATGAATACGTTATTAAAGCAGCTTTATTAAGAGGGAAACAAGATAATTCTTGTGTATTGATTGAAAGTACAGCCAATCAATGTGACCAATATGGTGGATATACAGGAATGAAACCAGTGGATTTTAAAGCGTTTGTGGAAAAATTAGCGGATGAAATCGGATTTGACAAAGGAAGATTATTCTTAGGAGGAGATCACTTAGGTCCATTAACTTTTACTTCAAAAAATGAAGAGGAAGCAATGAAAGAATCGGAAGAATTGATTCGTTGTTATGTAAGTGCAGGATTTACAAAAATTCATATTGATACAAGTATGCGTGTAGCGGATGACGATCCAAACGAAAGATTAAGTGATGAAACAATTGCTCGAAGAGGAGCACAGCTTGCCAAAGTGGCTGAAGAAACATACCAAGAATTGTTAAAGGCAAATCCAGATGCAATCGAACCCGTATATATCGTGGGTAGTGAAGTACCAATTCCTGGTGGTCAACAAGGTGGAGCAGCTGCCGATTGTGTACAAGTCACAAAACCAGAAGATTTTAAAGCCACATTGGCTACTTTTGAAAAAGCGTTTAAAGATAATGGTTTAGATCATGCATGGAGCAACGTTATTGGTATTGTTGTACAACCAGGTGTGGAAGAAAAAGATGCAGGATGTACAGAATACGATCGTAGTAAAGCGGTAGATTTATGTGCAGCTATTAAAGACTATGACAATATCGTGTTTGAAGGACACTCAACCGATTATCAAACAAAAATTAAACTTCGTGAATTGGTAGAAGATGGAATTGCGATTTTAAAAGTTGGTCCAGGACTTACTTTCTCTATGCGAGAAGCTTTATTTGCACTAGCGTATGCAGAAAAAGAATTATATGGAGACAAGGGAAGTTGTTTCATGGATGTGTTAGACCAAGCGATGTTAGAGAACCCAAAATATTGGTCAAAACACTATGTTGGAACACCAGAAGAAATTGCACTAAAACGTAAATATTCGTTCTCAGACCGTTCTCGTTACTATATGCCAGAAGAAAAAGTGAGTAAGGCTAGAGAAACAATGTTGGAAAATTTAAAAGATGGTGTACCACTAAACTTATTAAGTCAATTTATGCCAAAACAATATACAAAAGTTAGAGAAGGAGAATTGGAAAACAATCCAGAAGCTCTAATTATTGATCGTATTTGTAACACAATTGATGAATATTTATATGCAACACACCAAAGTGAATTGTTCTAATTCACAAAAGTAATCCTCTAATACGGTAAGAACTCCTCGAATATGAGGAGTTTTTACTTTAAAAAAAAGAACCATCGTATTTCTATACAATGGTTCTTTACAATTAGATTCCGTCTTCGAAGATTTCGTCATCGTCATCATCAGCTAATAAGGCTTCTTTATCTAAAAGGATAATTTGTTCTTTTCCAGTATTGATTGCCATATTTGCCAAGTCTTTTAATCCGATTCCAAATTTTCTTGCCATAACGATTTCGGCAAGCATAGGTAAATTTGTTCCTGAAATGACTTCCATATTTGGATTTGTCAAAGAAATTTCAAAAGCTGTTTTAAAAGGAGATCCACCTTGTAAATCTGTAAAGACTAAAACACCTTCACATTCTTTTAAAGTATCGATTGCGTTTCGTAAGTCTTGTTCTAATTCATCTACTTCGTGTTCGAAATATACAGGGATTAAATCGTTTTGTTCACCAGCAATAACTTTGATGGCACTGATGAATCCTTCAGCAAAACGACCATGTCCTGTTACAATAATTCCTACCATTGATTTCCTCCGTTTCTATTTAGTGTAAGGATATAAGATTACACCTTTAACCACACGGTTAACTTCTCCTGTTGGACATGGATTGTCAGGTGTATATCCTGATTTTAATGATTTAAATAATGCGATAATTTGGGCAGTCATGATATATTCCAAACCTAATAATACGTTAGGTAAAGAAGTACCATTATCAAAACTTAAGAAGTAATCTGCATACGATTTGATATCATCGTCTTTAGAAGAAATAACTAAGATCTTGTTTCCTTTTCTTTCAGGACTCATTTCTTTAATAATGTCATATTCATATTGACGAGTGTAAGGTTCATCACTTAAGTAAACAACACATAATGTTTCATCGTTAATAACCGATTTAGGACCATGTCTAAATCCCATTGGTGTATCAAATACAGTGTCGATTGTTCCACCATTCAATTCACACATTTTTAATGCCGATTCTTGTGCGACACCTTTTAAGTTATTGCTTCCTAAATAAACGATACGTTTGAAATCAAAAGCATCAACAACATCCGACAATTTTGTCCAACTTTCGTCTAACATTTTTTGCCCTTTTTCGATAATAACTTCTACTTCTTTCGCAAAGTCATCTAAACGGTCGATATTAAACGATAATAAAGTAGCTAAGTACATATTTGAGTAAGAAGATGTCATCGCAAAACTTTGGTCATGTGTTTCAGGTGTTAAGTTGATTGCGTAACAGTTGTCTTTTCCTTCAGCAAATTTTGATAAAGCACCATTTTCGTTACATGTGATAAATAAGTGATTGATATTTTCACAAACTACATTGGCAACTTCTACCGCACCAACCGATTCAGGGGAATTTCCACTACGACCATAGCTTACTAATAATGTTGGTTTTGTTCTTGATAAATAGCTTTCTGGATCGGCTACGATATCTGTTGTTCCATACGATTTAACTTTATAATTATTCATTTTTTGTAAGTATGGGAAGATAGAGTTTCCAACAAATTCACTTGTTCCAGCTCCAGTTAAGATAATATCGTAATCTTCATTTTTAGTAGTTCTTTCAATAAATGCTTTGATTGCAGCACTTTCGTTTTTTACTTGGGCGATAGTTTTTTTCCAAGTGGAAGGTTGTTGCAAGATTTCTTTGGCAGTCCAATATCCTTTTAAATCATTCCAAGTTTCTTCAGTCTTATTAAATAACATAATAAACCTCCTTAAGTCTTTCTAATCTCATTATAGAGATGCATTTTTTCGATTCAATTGGTATACTAAATTGTGCAAGACACTGCTTAATTAATGAAAAGGAAAAGAAATAAAACGTAATTATAATACATATTAGAAAAGAGGACATTTATGAGCAAAAAAAAGAATTCAACGAAAGAAACAATATTAACAGGACCAAATATTTATAGGGACAAAAGAGGAAATGCGATTTATTATGACAAGAAAAAGAATGTCGCATATAAAATTTCTCCAGACAAAGAAGGAACCTTTAAAACATTACAATTACGATATGTTTTAGTTTTCATTGCGTTTATCATTTTCTACATCTTGTTTAAATTGAATTTATTTATTTCTATTGGAATTTGTTTGGCTATTGGCGCACTTATAGAATATAAATATAGGACATTTTTAAGAAATCTACCACAATCGGTAGGTTTTACTCGAAAAGACAAAGTAAAACCTATAGACCAAATGATTGAAACACCAATAAATGGATTGTTATTGCGAATGTTTCTATATTTTGCCCTTGCGATTCTTCTGGTCGTGAATACTTTTGTTTCCGAAAACGTGAATGGGAATGTGGCACTTCAAGTAGTAAGCTATATCGTTGCAGTAATTGCTGGATATATTGGGTATAAATACTTAACCTTGATCATTCGAAAGAAATCTAATAAAGACGCATAAGAAAATCACCAGCTATTGCTGGTGACTTTTTTCTAAATAGAAGCTTTTCCTTTACAATACGTTTGTTTTACATCGTAGTTGTCTTCTAATACAACAATATCTGCATCATATCCAACACAGATTTTTCCTTTTCGATTATCAAGCTTTAAGGCTCTTGCTGGATTGATTGTACAAGAGTTAATCGCGTAATCAAAAGGAACTCCGGCTTCTTCTACAACGATTTGTAGTCCGCGATTTACTTTTAATGTACTACCTGCTAATCCTTTGGTAGAAGTTAAGTGTGCCGAACCATCTGGATAGACTTCAATTTCATTTCCTCCAAAAATGTGTTTACTACCAATTGGACAACCTTTGGCCATTAAAGAATCTGTAATCATAATGACATAATCTCTTCCTTTAGCCATATAGTAATTGTTTAAGGCATTAACATCTGAATGATTTCCATCACAGATTACTTCTCCATACACATCTCTAAATCGCATAGCGGCTCCAACTAAACCAGGATTTCTGTGGTGGAAAGGTGTCATACCATTAAATACGTGCGTCATAGACATGGCTCCGTGTGCAACCGCCATTCTTGCTTGTTCATAACTAGCTCCTGAATGTCCTTGGCTTACTAAAATTCCGTGTTGAGCACAATATTCTGTTAATTTATAGTCTTCATCGTGTTCACAAGCCATAGTAATGACTTTTATCAAACCTTTGGCATCTTCTTGATATTGTTTGAATTCTTCTAAATCCGCTTTAATACAATATTGTTCAGGTTGTGCACCTTTAAATTTTTGGTCTAAGTAAGGTCCTTCAAAGTGAATACCAATGATTTCAGCCCCTTCGTATCCTTCTTCCACAACTCGAGCTACGTTTTTTACAGCATTCGATAACACTTCATGACTTTGAGTAATCGTAGTTGGACAAATAGAAGTTACCCCTTCCGAAGGGATCTTTTTCATCCAGTTTCTCAATCCTTCTGGAGTTGCATCGTTCGTATCCCAAGTATCGTATCCATGTGTGTGAATATCAATAAATCCTGGTACGATACGAAGTGTTCCATAATCAACATCCACAGATTTTTTTCCGTGTTCAGTAATATTTATTATTTTCCCATTTTCCATTTCAATTTGTGCTGGCATAAATTGTCCAGCAATCCATACTTTTGTACTTTGAATGATCATTTTCATATTCCTCCGTTATTACTATATTATAATTTTATCAAAATAATTCCGTTATCATTATAATCATAATATTTATACTTTTTAATAAATGCCAAATTTCTTTCCTAATTATAAAAAGAAGTCTGTATAATACATTTGAAAGAAGGACGTAAACATGAAAATTATTGCAGTAGTAGTGGTTGTAGCCATAGGAATGTATGTCATTGTGGAAAACTTGAAAAGATCCGCATATAAAAGATTGGTGACATATTTACAAGAAGGAAAGTTAGAAGAATTTCATAAGGAGATAGATAGTCAATCGATTAAATTCTTATTTCCAAAAATCAGTGTTTTGGATATGAAATTAAATGCAGCCATCGTGGAACAAAATAAAAAACAGACAATCGCTTATTTAGAACAAATCTGTGCCATGCCTTTGCCAAATTCGCAAAAAGAAATCTATTATATGAAGGCTTTTAACTTTTTTGTCGGAATCAGCGATAAGAAAAATTGTAAACTATATTTAGATAAAATTAATCAACTTCCAAATGAACGATTAAAACAAGAAGCCAATCGCGTTTATAATATCTATATATTAAAGAATGATAAATATTTAAAAGATCTATTAGAAGAACTAGAAGAAATGGAAGATTCACAAAAGGGTGTCAATGAATTCTTAATTTCTATTATATATAAGAATATGAAAGATTTTGAAAAAGCCGAATATTATGAAGAATTGAGTAAAGAACATTTTGCCCTAGTTGACGAGATGACTTCTAAAAAATTGAATAAACAAGAATAGAAAAATCCTTAGCTGGATTCGAAAGATTGCGGATATGTACATTTTCGCCAAATATCCAAGCAATCTTTTTTTTATTATTTTTTAACCAACTACCCCAAGAATTCTCCCACTTCTATAAGCGGAGAGATGAATTGGGGACTTTTTATAGAAAAAGATCCAATTCTATGGTATAATAGA
>JAUNDJ010000023.1 GCA_030526175.1 Bacillota bacterium | reverse complement strand
CACACATGATACAAAAAAAGTCATGTGTGGTTTTATTTTGACTGGACAGTTTTCACTTGACAAATACAAATGGGAATGCAGACCAACCAATCAAAGCAAGAAAAGACTCTATGATAAATGTAGGAACGAACTAGTAAGAAGAATATGTGCAGCACGTTCCAATGTCATAACATTTACAAGAATCAATCAAATAGTTAAAGGTTGGATTAACTATTATCGCATAGGATGTATGAAAATATTCATCGATGAGTTTGGTCAATGGCTACGACACAAGATACGTGTTGTCATACTGAAACAATGGAAGAGAGCATTGAAGATATACGATAGTCTACAACTGTTGAATAAGAAACTTCCATTTCATTTTACTGATGAACAAATCTATTCGGTAGCAAATAGTAGAAAAGGATGGTACAAACGTGCCAACGGGAATGTAGTAAATTATCTACTTAATGCCGATATTCTAGCCATAAGAAAAGGGAATAGACCAGGTTTGGTCAATCCCCTTGAATACTACCTAAGTTAGTTTGAATTCAACATATAAATGTAGCGCCGTATACGAGACCCGTACGTACGGTGCAATGGGAGGGTCGAGATTTTTATTTCTCACTCTACCCTATTATTTTTTTGAGGTTCTCCCCCAAACCGCTCCCCTAAAATCTTTGGAGTTATCCCCCAAAAACTTTGGTTAGCCGTAGTTTACCAAAACTGGTAATTATCTGCGACCAAATTGGTGATTTTAATATTAACATGATTAATAAAAGTTAAAAAGTGTATCTAAATCCATTCCAGATAATAGTCCATTCATTTCATTTTCAGTCATATTCAATACCTCATTTCTAAGATAAGATTATTTTTAAAATGAGCAAAATGAATGTCAATTATCTAGCCTTCCTTTTCGCTAGTTATATTATTCATTATAAATAAATGGATCTATCTGGGCTAGTAGCCAATCTTTATTAATTTCTAATCCAACTAATTCATTAGACAATCGATTTTTTATCTTATCAATTTTAATTTCTTTTGTAATAGCCATTCCTTCAACAAAAAGTCTTGTTTGATCAATTAATGAAATTTTATCATCCTTGTTATTTATAGCATTAGTAAAACCATCTTTATAACTTAATAAATTAGGTTCTATTTCCAATACTCGATCAATGAAAAGTGACTTACTAAAAACCATATCTTCAATTTGCTTATTATTTGGTAGAATATATTTTTTAATTTCAAGATTTTTAAAATGATTAGCATTTATTTTATTAGCAACTTTCCGTCCAGCTTCATCACCATCAAACATAACGAAAACTTTTCTTTTTATTTGACTTATATTATCTAAATATAATAGTATCGGTGGAATTGCTTCAGCACCTCGAGAATTATAATATATATCATTCTTATTTACGGTTCCTTCATAAGAATACTTACTCCATCTAATTTGGGGAATATGTGGCTTATTCTTTAAAATATGGGATATATAGTTTTTGTCAGTTTCGCCTTCACACACAATAATGTATTCATAATCAATTACTTCATCCAGCATCCCATAATTTTTTAATATTTCATATTTTAAGTGATAATTCAGAGGTTCTATAATTGAATATTTATTTGTATCTTTATCTTTATTGCTTCTCATAAATTCTTTGGTTTCTTCTTTTTGACATACGGAGTAAAAAGAATAATTGGAATTATTCATTTCATTCAAGAATAGTCTTGAATGAGATGTAACAAAGACTTGCATTTTATCGTTTAGAAAAGTACATTCTTCTAATTTATTCTTTATTCTATTTTCTAATAGAGGATATAAAAATGCTTCTGGCTCATCTAATAATATTAATTTGTTTTGTTTTTCATAAATTTCATTTAATAAATACATACTCAGCATAATTAATGATGCACGCTGAATACTTGCACCTTTTTCACTTATATCTTGAACATAAGTATCATCTAATTGTAATTTTATGTTATTTAGAATAAAATCAGTAATCTTAACAGAGTTGTTAAAACTTAATTTTGGTTTTATTTCCGAATCATTCATATCCATAAACTGCTCTGATAATTCATCCTCAATATTACTGATGTTATCTTCAAAAGTTTTGACTAAGTTCTTGTATCCCTCCTCAAAAGCTTCAATAGTATCTTTTATTATTCTACTTTGTTTTTTAAAGTACTCTAAAATTAAATCATTTATCAGTCCATCTGACTGTTGTTTTATATCTTCGTCAGTAGTACTTAAATATACACATTTATATTTATTAGATAAATAGTTCTTTATCTTAAACGAATTATTAAGCTTTTCTTCAACTTTTTTATTTTCACATTTAATCTTATAATAGGAATTATTTTTAGTATTTAAATCACATATAACATCATATTCAATTATTTCGCCTTTTATTAGTTCATCGTCTTCAAATGTTAAAGTAATCTTAGGATGTCTACTTGATCCACCAGTAACGCGTTTTATTATATTTTCATCCTTTTTATCGTTATAAGTATTAGGATTGAAAAACAAATACAAAGCTCTAAGTATATTTGTCTTTCCAACGTTATTTTTACCAACAATAACATTTATTTTATTCAGTTTTTTTAATTTATTTTCATTGTTTCTATATGAACGAAAATTTAAAATTCTTACTTCAAGGATTTTTACCATTTTATTTCTCCTTATTTATTTAAATTCTCTGTAATCCATTCTACCCACTTAACAACTGTTTGAGATCGCCTTTTATAAATACCGTCCTTACTTAAATCAATATATTCTCTCATAATATTTATTATCTCTGATTTTTCCAAACTGACTCCTAACATTTGCTGGTAGAAAAAAACCGTACCAAATATATCGTCTTTTACAATTAATTTAGCAAGTTCTATATTCTGCCTCATAGAATCGTATTGGCGAATTTTGTTTCCTAATTCAGTATATTCTTTATTTTCGTTAATTAATCCTAAATATTGGCATGCTGAAATATAATACATCACTTGTCGTTCTACTATATCGCCTAAATATTTTCCTAATAATTCTTTGTCAGATAATTTTTTCTCATCATCTAGATTAATTAAAAGGATTATTTTAGAAAAATCATCTGCCTGCGGGAATGGAAATTTCTTATTTTGATTTTCCATAAATTATTACCTCTTTTGCTTTGGCCCTTCTTTTACCATCACAATTAATTAGTCTGTGAGCTTCAATATGTTTAATTTGATAATAATCGGAGGAAAATAACTCATTAACATAACTTGTATCGTTGTTACTTAAAACTATAATACATCCTCTTCTTATCAAATCATCGCAACAATCTCTTAGTCTTTTTAGATCTTCTTTATCAAACCCATTTGGTACATAACCTGTAAAGCCATTTTCTTCATAATCATAAGGTGGATCAAAATATATAACATCATTTTTTTTAGCAGTTTTAACTGCATCTTCAAAATCTCCTGTTAAAATATCAACTTGATTATCATTCAAATATCTACTAATCTCTTTTATTTTTTCTTCCATTACAATATCTGGCTTTTTATACTTACCTATTGGAACATTAAAATAACCTTTTGAATTAACTCTATATAGTCCATTGTAACATGTTTTATTCAGATATATTATCCGTGCAGCTTTATCTAAACTAGACATTTCTAAATAATTATCACTTCTATCTAAAGAACGTATTTTCATATAATATTCCTTTGAGTGGTTTTTTTCATGTTTTTTTAGCTTAGTAATTAATCTATCTGGTTCATTTTTAACTTGCAAATAGACATTAGTTAATTCGCTATTATAATCATTAATTACACATTTAGATAGACATAAATCCAAAAACAACGATCCGCCACCAACAAAAGGTTCGTAGAAAACAGCATTGTTTTTCTCGATATATTCTATATCAATATAATTTTTTATCAAAGGTAATAATCTTCTTTTACCACCTGCCCATTTTAATAAAGGTTCCAATTCTTACACCTCTTCCATATCTACTTTGATAGAATAATCATTAATAATTGTTTTAATAGTTTCGTAATCTTTATAAACAATTGTTTGATTTTTGTTTATTTAATTTTCAATTGTTGTTAACATTTTTATATCTGATAACACTTTAGTTTTTGTGTATTTTTTTCCATTTTTATTTTCAAATACAACTTGTAAATAATCTGACCAATTCTTTCGATAAACAATAATCTTCTCCATAGTTTTGAGGGTGACTACTTCCCAGAAAGAAATGTTGTTTTGTTCAATACCCTCATTAAAAGATTTTTCAGCAATAGCTAAATACAATTCTTTTCGTAAGTCAGATGTAATTAAATCATTGTACCAATCACCATATTGTTCAAATGTAATTCTCACTCTATCAATAAAAGAGAATTTTACCTCATCAAAAACATTCATAATTATCGTTCTATAATCATTACAATATTCCTTAATATACAGCTCTAAATCATCATTAGTGAATTCAGGCTCTTTAGATCTTAATGCTATCTGTAAAATTCTCCACGAGAAGTTTTTTGCAGCTCCACCTTTTGCATTTTTAATATCCATTTTTTCTTTCTCAGATAAATCATTAATTGTTAAGCACATTTTTTTTACCATAGGTCTAATTGATTCAAAAAAAACTTTTGAATCATTAACTATAATTTGATTATCTTTTTTCAACTGTATATTGGTTATATCATTAAGAATTTTTATTAATGCGTATATTGTATTATTTATTGCTAAAAAACCTTCATTACCTTTATTCCATTCTTCTTCACATTCTGTAGAAATCAAAGTAAAATAATTCTTTAAAAAGGGAAGAATGAGATATTCTGTTTCTTCGTTCGTTCTTCTTGCAAAAGTTCCTTGTTTTTTTAAATCGTTATTTGCCTTATACTCATTAAAAAAATCAGATTTTGAAAAAGCTTCTTTAATATATTCAAGTGTAATGCATCTATATTTAGTATTAGTATTTTCACCAGTTACAATCCTATCATATAATGGAGATTTTTTGTCTTCTCCTAATTTTTGACCTATATCAAGCATTAACGCATTATTTCTTTCTAAATATTTGGAAGAATCCCAAAGCATATCAATGTTTAATGTGTTTCTTAATCCTTTAGATACTGCTTTCTGATTTTCGTTTATATCCATAAACATCTTAACCTGTGATTTCTTATCTAAATCAATAAAAGCAAAAACTGGAATAGTATTAGAACTTGCAAATTTACTATCACTATATCCATATAATCTATGTTGACCGTCTATTATATATGCTGATTTATAAACTTTCGGAAGATGTAAAACTCCTATTTTGGAGATCGCCCCTTCAACTTGTAACGATGAACTATCAAACTTTACCCCTTTTCCTCTAGTATCGATAGATATAATTAGAGAGTTAGGAAAATATCCTCCTGAACTGATATATTCTCTAACTGATTTTAATCTATCTTTTTTTATTATTCTTTGATATGTTGGCATGTTGTCTCTGTTAGTATTATTTCTATGTAAAACATACGCAATTTTCAAAAGTTTCTCAGGTTCAATAGAAAAAGAATAGTAAGTTAAACCTCCCATTTTTCCTTGAATAGCTGGAATTTTATTATCTAATCCATTTATCTTTGTATTAGGAAAAAGTGATGCAAGTAATTGAAATCTTGCTGACGATCCTAAATGAGCTGATAATTGAGAAAAGTATAATACTGTATCATATTCAAAATTTACTATTTTGAAATCATCCATTCTTTCTCTATCTACTTGCCCAATTATATAATTTTTAGTTGCAAAAATATAAATATACTTTTTATTAGGAAATCTCTTTTTCAGTTCGTTGAACAATTTTGATTTATATCCATTGATACTTTCTAATTCTTTTTTCCAGGTTGTACTACTATTCATTTTTTCTGATTCTTTGCACTCTACCAAAATTACAACTTCATCATCAATAGCTATTACATCAATTTGCTTTGTTAGATTTGGATTACTATCTGAATAGGAAATCTCAAAATTTCTAGATTTATTCATTATTTTGAAACCCATATTATAAAAAAGAGTCCATATTTCATCTTCAAAGGCATCTCCTATTCTTTTTTTCTTCTGCATTGAGGCAGTATTTTTATTTTCTTTTACTATTTCCCATCCTTTTTCAATGTATTCGGATATTTGATTTTTCTCTATATACCTTTTTTCATATCCGCTTTTTTTATATTTAGAAATTTTTTTTAGTTCTTCATTTTCAATTAGATCATCCCATTTTGTCATACCTTAAACTCCACTTCTTATTTCCTAATAAATTGAAATTTTACCTATAACTTAAAATATTTTTACAAAAAACTAGTATATTAGCATGAATATATAATATCCTTTCATTTAATACATATTTTTTTTAAAATATCTTCAAACATTATACAATATTATCAGTAAACCATAAATATTTAAATTGATTTATATTAGCTTATATAAACCTTATATAATAATTATAACCACTATTTACCTATCATCGATTTAACAACACAAGAATATCATTAGATTAAACTCCTTGATTTAAGTTGGATTTATATTTTCTAGAGTTTTCTTAGCAATTTGGGTAGCATGAAAAATCGTAGCTTTCTTATACATTATGTATTATTAATAGAAATAAACTTTATCCAATATACAAAGAAAATCTGTGAATACTAGTTTTTCAATGGTTCTTTTTGTTCGTTTAGTTTATTTATTCCAAAAACTTATTCTTTCATTTTCGAATATATGTCCAAACACGTTAATTCTTCTTTCATGATATATTCCATCTTATGAAAAATATGATTTAAAGTTTGCATATATTCAATACATTTTTTATGACGACCTCAGATAAAGTTGTTTGTCGATTTATGGGAAAATCAAAACAAAGAATATAAAAACCAGAACTGATTATTTAGGTTCTGGCTGTACAACAGTTATTTTAATGTTATGTACTTTTTCAAAGTCATCTACCGCATCTTTACAATTAGGACAAACTACTATTCTAGAAATAAGTTCCATTTCTTGTACTGTATTAATTATTTTTGGTTGCTTAGTAAGATATGCTAATAGTTTTCTTTCGCAACAAGTATAGTCTTCCGTATATCTAGATTTATCTTGTTCATCTTTTAATAGTATTGGACTATTTATTTTATTAAATATTTTACTACTTATTTTCCTTCGATATGTTTTGGTAAAGACGTTTTGTTCCCCAAATGTATATTTTCCAATCTGTTCACTTAAAAAGTCTTCTACTAGAAGAACACTTTCTAAAAATGATATATCGTATTGGTAAATATCCTTAGTATCCAATTCAAATCCACTAATCGAAAAGTATTTATCATAGGATGTATTTGGAAAAGATAATAAGGCTATACATCTTTTGGAACGAAAATAACTGATTGGAGAAAAATAGTTTGTATTCTTATCTGGTTTCTGTTTTTTAAAGTATTTTTGTAGCCATTCAAAATATTCATCTATATGATGAAGAATATCTTCACTATTCATCATACGATCTGTTTCTTCTATTACTTTTAATTCTAATTTAGAAAACTCTTCTTCCATTCTATTTTCTTCAAGAATCGTATCAAAAGAAGCTGGTTCATACATTAATAAAGCTTCATCTACATAATTGATAAATGAAAATTGATAATGACTCTTCACTCGTTTTACAACTCTACGAATTCTTATTATAAATGGAGTGTGATTCTCTGGTAAACGATGTAATAGATTTCGGATTCTTTGTTTCTTCTCCTCCATCGTATTCGTTTCTAAATCAATTCCCCTAATTCTTTGAAACAATGAATATACTTCTGGATTATCCCTTAATAACTCCATATCGTATTCAAAATCAAACGTATCTCGTTGATGTAAAGCTTCTTTTAATCTTTGAAAAGCTTCCACTACATAAGGGTTATATTGTCCTCGCAAAGAACGAATATCATTTCTTAAAGATGCAACCAATATCGCATTACTCTTAAGATCATTTAAATATTCATCTAACTGATCAAAATGATGAAGGATTCTTTGTCTCTCTTCTTTTCTAAAATCAGAATAATTCTTATCAATTATGAATTTGAAATAATAAGAATCCAAAAGATAATTACTAATCCAAGGATTTAAGCTTTGTAGAAGTGGTTTTCTATCCTCAAATTGATCATCTAAAAATGGAAGATAGTCTTTGGGATTAAATTGTATGGTTCTATATTCACCTTTTATTAATATTCCATTTCTCATCTTATTCTCCTAAATGTATACATTTTATCATAGTTTTACAGTATTGAAAAAGGATGCTCCCTTATAGAAACATCCTGTAGATACTAATGAAATAATGAATTATATGCATACATGGCATACATAAGATTTTTTAAGTTTTCGTTATCTGTTTCGGTTGCTTTTTGTGCATACGAATACATACTATATTCTAGTTTGTAGTTATCCTTAACGATTCGATATGTTTTTGTCATATCCTCAATATCTTCTATTAAAACCACAAAATATTTTCCTTCTTTAGAAATAGAGACTCTTTCATTTTCTAAGTTTATAATATTATTTTTCTCCAATTCATCATTGGTTAAGAAATATAATTTTAGACCTGGTTTTGTTTTTAGGACTAAACGAGCTCCGACAAAATCCATTCCATCCACTTTTTCTTGGTTATATGCATAGTCTGAAAGATCAATTTCTTCAACTACATTAATTTGTGTTGGCAAATTATCTGTGTGATAGTCAAAATACGATTGGGCATAATATCCATATGTCAAAAGTGTTTTGGCATATTCTGCATAGCTTGTATTCCCATAGTCTCGAATAATCTTTTCCAAATAATCTTGCAGCGAAATTGTATACGCTTGTCCTAAAGCTTGATTTTGAGAACTCATAACTTGGAATTGGATCGAATCCGTTAATTCTTTCGCATTCACATCACAACCAAATAATAAACAAGTTTTTCCATTACGAGTTGTTTTTGTGTTCAATACATCCTTAAATTTTCTTTGAACAATATTACCATTTGGTAAGACAATCTTTAAGTAATTATCACCATCCATTAACCATTCTTCATCCATTGTGATATACATATTCACTCCAATTTTTGAAGAAAGCGTGACTTGATACGATTCTAAATAACCAAGTTGTTCTTTCCAGTGCGCATAAAGAACCATATTTGAATCCCAAGAATAAATTGTATCCATTGTGATTTCTTCACCACCATCGGCTGCAGTAAACCATCCAATAAATTCATTCGAAGAATGCGAAGGTACAGGAAGATTTCCAATAGGAGAATCAAAAGTGACATTTATTTGTTTCGATGAACAAGAACCACCATTCGGATTCAATTGAACTAAATATGAATTCGCATCCCATTGAGCATATAAAGTCGTACTATCATCCAAAGAAAGCGAATCCCCTACTTTATAAAGGACACTACGATCCTCTTTACTAGGACTCCATCCCACAAACGTATAACCAGTTCTAGTTGGAACTTGATTAGTGATCGTTACGGCTTGACCAGGAACAATACAAATCGAATCAAAGACATCCGAAGAACCATTGGAATCAAAACGAATCGAAGCATACATTTGATTTACGACATTGTTGTAGTAGGCCATAAACATCGATACATAATCCTCATACGAATACGCTTTAATACCCGCTACTTGACGAAGATAGAATACTTGTGAATGACAAGAATTATGGAATACATAAGAACCATATACATCATCGTTAACCGCAAATCCCGTAACGACATAACTCTTATTCACTACATTTCTATAATGTCCAACCATCACAAAAGAAACAGGAATATCCAAGGCTTCGGCAATCTCTTCTTTCGAAGCATCCGGATGTGCCATTTGGTAATCATACACTTCCTTTTCCATATAATACCAACCCTCAAAAGGATCTTTATAACCCCAGGCTAGGTTTTCTCCAACATTAAATTGACCAGAGTGATTCACAATCTCACGAGAAACATTCATATTACTTTGTGCTTTCGCCATTAAGTCATTCGTAATATATAATTCTGCAACCCCTTCTCCAGCACGAAGATCGTTACATTCTTTAATAAAAGGCAAAGAATCCTTCATATTCTCCAAAGAAGTCGCATCGTATTCATCATACACACCATTAATCTCTGGATTGTTCGTATAAGATACATAATCAGCCGTAGTAAGAGCCGTTATTGCTGCTTGATCCTCACAAGCCTCAAAAAAATCAATACTCCCTTTTTCATATTGTTTTCTAGCTTCTTCCACCGAGGCAAACGTTTCCAGTTTGACATAAGGAGAAGATAAGGTCACATTCTCAACAATAATCTCTTCCTCTTCTTCAACCAATACTTCCGGAACCTCTTCTTCCACAACTTCCGTTTCTACCTCAACTACTTCTTCTTCCTCAAAAGGAACATCTTCTTCCGCTCTAACATTCTGTAAAGAAAGAACCGAAGTCAAAGAAAAACACAATAAAAACTTAAATAATCTTTTCATAAACACACTCTCTTTCCCCAAGAACAGATTATAAAAGAAATAATTTGAATATAAAAGTAAAATTGTACCCTTTTTTCACATTTCATTTTTATTACAAAATGGTTTGTTTATTTTCTACAAAAGCATTGTTTCTTTCTACTTTTTCAAATTAATATTGTCATTTTGTATTAAATTAATTGGATAAAAAAAAGGAAATTAATCTTTCCTCTTTCTTAAAATACTATAGAAAAAAATTCTCCTTTTATACTATACTAAGAGTATGAAAACACGTACTAGACCCGATACCCAAATAGCCTTTCAAGATGGAGAATTGAAACGGTATTTTAATATTTCCACCATCATAAAAGATCGTACCATTGAATGGGTTGCTCAAGAAATAGGAGGCGTTTATACATTTTATTATGCTTGTGGTCTCAAAGACGAGATTGGAGGCTACGCAACCTTTATCAACCGTATTAAGACTGGTTTTGCGACCAAAACACTCAAAGAAGGAAAGATAACGAATAAAGGATCTGTCTTTATTGAAGAAAATGGCATAGTCATCGACGATCACTTCCTTCCTTTTTCTCAAATCAAAGAATTGTTTCAAGAAGAAGAAAGAATACGTATGGATTTTGTCAAACGAGACAAATACTATCCTGTACTCAAAAAAGACGAATATTTAGTACCCGTTACCATTAACCTCCAGTCCATACTCAATAAATATCGTAGAATTGCCCTAGCCTGTATGGAAGATAATTTCTTAACCCATGAAAAAGAAGAAGACTTTGCGTTCTTCTTCAAAGGTATTCTACAAGATTTAAAAATTCTAATGGACCATGGACAATACGATCTGGCTCAAAAATATGGAAACGAGATTATTGAACAATTACGTATGTTACATACATATTCCGATTCTTTTGCGAATTCATTAATCGAAAAAGTCCTAAAAACAACGAAGAGATAATGCGCTCACATTATCTCTTATGTTTAAAGATTTCTAGAAGGATGACAAGTAAAATACAAGATTTGGAAATGCGATTGTAATTTTTCCAATAAATCCAAGCCCGTATCCACCTTTTCTTCATCCAAGTTAATAAAAGGATCATCCAAAACAATAAAAGGTTTTTCCTCCGGATACATCGCTTCGATGAGTGCCAAACGGAAACAAAGATCGACAATATCCTTATATCCTTCACTCAAATACGAAATATCACGAGAAATACTCTGATGTTGGATGGAAAGGTTCTTATTCACATCCACTTCCAATTCAAAATCCGCACTTTGACCAAGAATCGAAAAATATTTAGACAAAGCCTTTTTAAAAGGAGCACTATACTTCTGATTCAAAGATTCTTTGGCTTCTAATAAAAATTGATGCGAAGTTTTTAATAAGAACAAACGCTCATCCATTTTCTTTTCTTCTTCTTTCAAAAAAGACAATCGACCTTCCATTTCACAAAGTTCTTGAAAGTATCCATTTAAACGATCCCATTCTTTTACTAGAACATTCTTCTCTTCCAATAAAACTTGTAGATTTTGATTCATTCCCTGCAGCTTTTCACTACGAATGGATAAGGCATCTTCTTCAAACGAATCATTCACTTCCATAAACGAAAGATCTTGTACTTCCCTTTCAAAACTATCCTTTTCTTCCAAAGCCTTTTGATACGCTAGTTGTATCGAATCTAAAGAAATGGCCATAGGAAGAATGCTCTCTAACGAATCCACTAAGCCATATTGTTCCTTAAACGAACCAAGCTCTACTTCCACCTTCTCTTTTTCATCCAGACACAAGAAGGCATCCTTAATCTTTTGAAAATTGACTAAGAAAAGATTCGAAGTCGCTTCCATATGAAAATACGCAAAGAATTCTTTTAATAACGAAAGTAAACGCGCATATTGTTTCTTATATTGCTGCAACGAACGATTCTCCAACGTATTCTTTGTCAAAATCCAAGATTTATATCGAGAAGAAATCTCATACAAATCCGAAATAATATTCTCTGTTTTAGGCGTATATCCATATCGTTTCACATACGCAAACACTTCCTCTTCCAAAGAACGATTCGAAACGACATTCTTCTTATTACGAACAAAAGACACATAGTCTTTTTCCAAAGAGTCTAGTAAGTTAGCTGCTTGTTCTTCCACAAAGATATATCCAAACGACTCCAATAATTCTTTAGAACGCGCTAATTCTTCACGATTGGCTTCTTCAAATTCTTCACGAACCACTTCACAAGCATCCACTCGCTGTTTCAAAGCCAAATAACGCTCATATTCTCGTTCCAGATCCAAAGATTTCTCTTCTTGTCCTTGCAGAACAGGAAATAATGGAATTCCCACAATCAACATGCCCATAATAAAGACAATAAGTCCTAATAATATTTGTTGGAACAACAATAAGAATAGTCCTAGAAGAAATACAATTGAACCCACAATCAAAGGAATGATCGGAATATCCGGTTTTTCCTTCGTTTCCGAAACAGGAAACTCCGCATTTTCAAACAAGACATGTAAAGAGTCCCACTCTTGTTTTTCATACGAAGAAAGAGCTACTTCCTTTTTCTTATTCAAAAATAAAGGATAGGCATTTTGCCAATGTTTCTTCAAACAAGACACTTCTTCCAAATCCAACGATTTTCCTTCAAAACGAGAAATGTCATAGACCGAAAGAGACGCTTTTTCCAAGTTACAATGATGACTCCATTGCTCAATTAATGAACGATTCTTCTTTTCATCAAAACCCTTACTAAAATAGGACGCTTCCTTCTTAAACTTCAACTTCTGTTCCTTCGAACAATCGTTTTTCAAAATATACTCTTTCGCCTGTAAAAAGACATGAATTTGTTTCTCCACCATATCCAAATCCGCTAGAGTAAACTGTTTATACAATTCCGGATTCTCCATAGAAAGAGAACGCAACCATTTTTCCTTATCCTTAAAAGACGCCAATTGGTCTAAAGAAGGCATCCCCTTTGGAAAATGAACAAGGATTTCTTCTTGATTCTTTTTCGCCTCTTCCACATTCTTAACCAAAAGCTCATATTTCGCCTTACGCTTCGCTGCATCTTTCACAAAACTAATATGTTTCATTTCTTCTTGCACCAAAGAAAGCTGATTGTTCAAATCATCCATTTCCTTTTGTGTATCAAGAATTGCCTCTTCCTTTTGCGAAATCTGATATTCCAAACCATCTTTACGATACAACTGATTCTGCAAAGAAAGAATCTCTTTTTGAACAAGATCGAGTTTTCCCACCTTTTTCGGTGTTGTCAATTCCACAATTTGGTCTTCCAAATTCTTCTTCGCCAAAGAAAACTGTTGTAAATCTTCACTCTGAGAAACAAAGCTTCCCATTTTGGCATCAATGTCATTAAATGAAGTAAACTCGTATTCCTTTTGCGAAACAAACATCGTTCTCGCAAACGAAGAAGCATCCAATTGGAAAATCTCATACCCAATATTTGTACTCGAAAAATCCTGTGTATCCAATCCAGTGGCCACTTCCTTAATCTGACAAATATCCTGGCTCTCTTTTTCCGCAAACAAACGAGAGATAACATATTCCTTATTCTGATATGAAAAAGTTAAACGACCCCCATAAGGCCCACCTTGCCAAGGCTTATACAAAATACGCTCGCGCTCCAAACGGTTCTTCTTCTTTTCATTCGAAAAACCATAGAACATGACCTTAATAAAGACACCAAGCGTTGTTTTTCCATACCCATTTTCTTCACAAAAGGCATTCATGCCCGGTTCAAAAGAAAGATCGTATTGATGAAGTTTTCCAAAATTTTCAATATGTAACGATATTAAACGCATACAATCTCTCCTTTCCTACAAAAAAGCTTCCAACCCCGTTTTGATCAAAGCCATTTTTTCTTCTTCCGAAAACGAAGAATCTTGAATCTTACGAATAAATTCCCCTTTTAAAGACAAATCGTTTTCAAACAAAGAAAAATCCATAACCGAACGCGTTTGATCTTCGACTTTGACAAAATAATACTTTTGCGCCAAATGTTGTTGGATAAAAGAAAGATCCAAAGAAACTTCGACATTCAATTCCCCAACTAACACAAATTTAACCATACTACTCTCTTCCAAAGAATATTGTAAACAAGCTTGTAAGACATCCAATGAATTCGAACAAGAAGACACATCCACTTCTTGAACAAACACTTCTCGTTTGGCCCAAGAAATAAACTCTTTAGAATACGAAAGGGAAGCTTCGTCAATATCCAATAGTACAAATCCATGGTTTCCCACTTCATCAAAACCTCTTCCTTCCAAACACCCACAGTAACAAGCCATTCCACGAGAATCCAAGACAAATTCTTGATACGAATGCACATGACCCAAAGCCAAATAATCCACATTCTTATGCGCGAAAGAAGACAAAGGAATCGATTCTCCAACTTGTCCATGCAAAAGCACAATATTAAACTTTTGCGAATCCAGATTCAAAGCCGAATAATCCGTATTCGCATCCAATTCCGTACCCGTTATCACAACACGATTGGACAAAGAGTACGATTTCCAAGACGAATCAAAACAATATACGTTACTCGGTAATTCTTCAACAAACAAACTCGTATCGTGATTTCCTCGCAAATAAAAAAAAGAAATCGAAGGATATTGTCCCATTGCCTGAAAAACCAGTTTCTTAATATTCTGAATACCGCGATCTGCATCAAATAAATCGCCTGCAATCAAGATGGCCGAAACATCGTTTTCTTTCGCAAAACGAAACAAATCCAAAAAACTATTCAACAATTCATTCGCTCTACTTTTCGCACGCTCTGCATCCAAATGTGCCGTTAAAGAAGAACCCAAATGAATATCCGCACAATGTAAGATTTTCATGATAAAAACCTCCGTAAAACAATACTATTATTTTACCATACTCTATCCTAAAGTGACATTATAGATGAAAATAAAGAAAAAAAGGTCAGCTTGTGACCTTGTGTTATCTAAATTAATCTTTTAATACGATCAGCACTTACTAGCGCATATTTTGATTTTAAAAGAACTTCTCCATTCATTTTGTACGAATGTTCGTTATCGTATTCCACTACGTATACATATCCTTCATTTGGATCTTTTCTTACTTCCAAAATTTTCGCTCTACAAGTTTTCGTTTTTTCTTTCGAAAGATAGACATCCACGCTTTGTCCTGTTTTATAAAAAGATGTTCCCACCAATAATTCCAATTTACTATCCCCAAAATTTCCACCAGTTACATTTACTAAAGTTTCTTCCATCATTTGTTTCATATTATTTTTCCTCTTACTTTCTTTTTACGCTTATAGAATAACGATTTAACCTAAAGCTTTCCCTTACAAAACCTTAACCTTTTCTTAAAATATTAAGATTCCATTTGTTTCTTTCCTTTGGAACAAATAATTGTTCCTGCAACCGAGACAATCGATCCCGTACTCAACAAAAGAAAGAGTTCCGTATCCGCGTTCATACCCGTATGAACTGGTTTGTGCTTTTCTTCCGGAAGCACACTAAAGCTCACCTTTTTACTTCCTTCATAATCACCCTTTCCATGAATAATCAATGTATACTCTCCTACATCTTTGGCCTTGTTTTGTTCGACAAAATAATCTTTGTTCTCTACCAAACGCTTATTTCCTACATGTAAAGTAATCTCTTGTTCTTGTTCCTTGCCATTATAAACAAGTGGACTCTTTAATTTAATGGAAGCCTTGGCAATATTGATCTTTTCTTCCGAAGAAGGAAGTGGATGAATACTATATAATACTTCCACTTGTCCAGTAAAAGAGCCTTTTCCAACAATCTTTAATACATAATTTCCAACTTCTTTTGCGACATTGTCTTCAAGGACATAATCAACCTTTTCACGAAGTGTCTTGTTTCCATAGCGAAGAATCACTTCTTGTACTTGTTCGTTTCCATTATAAACAAGTTGTTTAGTCAAATTGATCGAGACATTTTGAATATCGACCTTCTCTTTTTTTACAATAGGCATGACATCATTTTGAGAAGCGTATATAGGTGTGTTCCAAGCCGTATTCGGTACTAAAATACCAGCTACAAGTAATATAACGATTATTCCACGAAACTTCTTCATATAGATTCCTCCTATTCTTTTTCTTCAAACTACCAAACCTTTCTTAAGAAAAGACTAGAAGTCTCTTAACCTTGTCTTAAAAAGAAAAAGTGCAGCCTAAGCTGCCACTATAATCTATTAATATAATCATGGATTTCATCCAAGGTATCCAATAATTCTTCTTTCTTCTTTTCCAATAAAATACTTTTCTCTTCCAATTTGGCTTTTATCTTTTTTTCACTCATATTCTGCAACTTCTGAATTTCTTTTAGACTAAAGCCAAAATCTTGAAACAAACGAATACGAGCCACTTGTTTCTGTGCCGCTTCATCATACAACAAGTGTCCATATTTATTTTTCGAAGAAGGTTGGACCAACCCATAATTTTCATACCCTTGTACCGCTCTTCTAGTTACATCGTATTTACTACACAATTCTTTTAAAGTTAATTCTGCCATAGAAGTATCCTCCTTTATGGCCACATTCTATGCCATTTAAAAAAAGGATATTATGACGGAAAAACGGATTTTTTAGAAAAATAATTTGTAGAAAATAAATATCCAGAATAGGACAATAGGAAGGGCAAAATACCACTTTTTAGGCTTCCCATCTATCCAAAGATTTTCTGCCAGCTTTCTTTTTTCTACCAAGATTTCTTGGGGAATCCACTTAATAGTAATCCAAACTAGTATTGGTAAAACAAGAATATCATCCAAATAACCAAGTACAGGAATAAAGTCTGGTATTAAATCAATGGGAGAAAGCGCATAGGCGACGGTAATGCCTGCAAAAATTTTGGCTAGTAAGGGTGTTCTATCATCCTTTAGTGCCAAGAATAAAGCCGGAATATCCGATTTTAGTTGTTTCACTCTTAATTTCCAATTCATTTTAAATCCTCCTATAAATGAAAGAGAGAATGAGTGAAAAGACTCATTCTATTTCTTTAAGTGCTTTTTTAATCTGCTTCTTTAAACATTGAATTCCATTACTATTCTGTAGATTCTTTTGTGGCAATAGACCAATGCCAAGAATTTGTTTGTCAAATATAGAAATCTTACTTTCTTCCACATCCGGAAATAAACAAATAACGCGATCAACAACACCTCTTTGAACTCTATCGGATTTATATGCCAATTGGTAATAATCCATCAGTGTGATTTCCGTATCCGTTTCCGCTTTGGCGTTGTATATATTTCCTTCGTTCATCCACTTACATTCCACAATCATGGTTTGAAGAGGTTCATTTTCATTCGTATAAAAGGAAAGAATAAAATCGGGTCGATTGTGGGTGGAATTGATCGTACAATACGAATGTTCCACAGCTTTTTTAACCTTTTCCAATTCAATATCGTATTGAATGCGACAATATAAGCTTCCCTTTTTTAGTACAATGACACTTTCATTGCTCAAATCGTAGGCGAGTACACCACTTTCAACAATTGAAAAGCCTTGTTCATTCAATAACTGTAATAAGAGAACGTAAATATACGTTTCAAACAACTTATAAGTGGATTTTTCTAAGAAAGTCATTTTCTGTCTTTTTTCGGATAAAGACAGTTCGTATTGTTTCTTACACTCTAATAAAACTCGTAATTGGTCAATATGTGCCACAATACGATTTTTTGAGGACAAAGATACATCTTTTAGCCAAGAATGAACAATCATTCTTTCTAAAATCGATTTATACCGAAATAAAGTATCTAAGATGTCTTTATTCCGAATCAAGAGTCTTTCTTTTTGGACCATATCCTCGGAAACATAAATCAACTGTTTCTGTGCTTTCTTTTTCACATACTCGTTGATACTCGATGAAGTTTCCAAGATTCCCTCTTGTGAGCGAATGGTAGAAAGGATCGATTCTTTTTGAATCATATCTTGTGTAATATCGTCATATGTTGTTTGTAGCTTTTGAATCTGTTTGTCAATTAAGTCCATCCAATATAATACGTTTTGTTTAAACAAACGATTCTGGTCGTTATCCAATTCAAACTCGGCTTTTTCAACCAACATCGTATCTAAGGTTCCACTTTTTCCCAATCCTTTTTTGGCCAACCATTCCATCGATTTTTTGGATAATCGCTTGGAAGAATGCGAAAGCTTAGGCTGTTTATGAACTTCCACGTACATTTTCTTCATATACGTATTGGCCATTTGAATGACTTTGGGAAGAATTTCCAACAATGCCGATACTTCATCAAGTACACTTTCTTTTAATTCTTGAGAGGCATATTGATTTAAGGAAGCTCCTCGACAATACGAATTAACTGTTTCTCGCATGATTCGAATGCGTTCCATGTCAAGTTGTGAAGGTTGAACCTGAAAAGAATACGTACTCTTATTCCCTCGATAATAGACTTCAAACGGATAATTTCCTGGGGCATAGCTCATTTTTTCAAAAGAAATCTTTTCATCCGATTGAATTGGAACCATCTGTCCTTCTTGATTCTGAAAAAAGACTTTTACAATTTCTACGGGAAAGGTGAAGGTAAAGCTGACTTCTTCTCCTTCATTAAATTCGAACAATGGCGCATACGGACTCAGATACAAATAGCCTTCTGTATCCATAATCTTGCCATTGATACGAACTTCTTTTTCATAACTAATGAGCGTATCCATGAATACGTAATTCCTCTGCCTTTTTCAAGACATTATTTCGTACCAATTTGAAATCACTGACTTCTTTAAATTGATCAAGAAGAATCAAGAGTTCGCTATAATCTCCATTAGGTTCTCCAATCAAATTATGAAGTTGAGTTTCCGTACCACGGATCTTTGTCAAAATGGTTTCTTTAACAATCACATCAAACACATCTTTTCGATCCATGATCATGTCTCCATTTTCTAACAATGGAA
This sequence comes from Bacillota bacterium, assembly GCA_030526175.1. GTDB lineage: Bacteria > Bacillota_I > Bacilli_A > Erysipelotrichales > Erysipelotrichaceae > Floccifex. The sequence continues at coordinate 9,206 of JAUNDJ010000023.1, read as the reverse complement.
CATTTTTTAGATAATTTCCAATATTTTTTAGAACACGATATGAAATTCCACCATCTGGAATGTACTTTTGAATCAAAGAATCCAACTCGTCTAAAAAATCCAATTCTTTTTCATGGCCCTTAAAGATATCTAAATACACTTTTCCCGTATGGGACCAGCTTAAGAATTCCTGGGCACTCTTACATTTGTGGGACTCAATATCTTGCCCATCCACTTGGTTTTCTAAATTTTCAAAGGCTTTAAAGAACGATTTGAAATTTCCCTTGTGAAGACTGATCATAAAAGTACGATCTAACAAGCGATCCGAGAATTCTTTTGTCGTTTCATCCAGATTCACCGTTCCTACAAAGATGATATTGCGCCCAATTTTTACTTGCGAAGGAAACAATTCTCGATTTGTACAATTCGCATGACTTTCGTACAACGTTAAGAAACGATCGTTTTCTTCTTTTTCCAAAATGGAAATAAATGGTGAGAACCAATATTCCACTTGAGACAAGTTCATTTCATCAAAAATAACCATATGCATACGATTTGGATACTTTTGAGCGTGAATTAAGAATGGGACCAAACCACTTTCACTTGGTACATATTCGTGATTCATCGCATTCAAATAGCCTAACACATCGCTTGGCTCGGTATACGATGGAGAGATTGGCATAAACAACAATTCTTCGCTGTCTTCTCCCAAATTCAACATGCTCGCATAATTATAAGCCAATTGCGTTTTTCCCGTACCAGACATTCCCGCTAGTATTGTCAAAGGATTGGTTTTCACACTCGTATGGAAATTGATTAAATCGTTGAATTCGTAACAAAGGCCATTTTCCGAAGTCAATTGTTGTAGAGCGTGTAAGAAAGATAATTCACGAGATGCATCGTTACTCACAACAACTTCTTCTACAATAGGTACAATCTCTTCTTCTTTCTTTTCAACAACGACTTCCTCCTCATACGTTTCTAGTTGGTTTCGGAAATAATCTTCGATAAAACATAACGACTCATTGACTTCAAAGATATATTTGGAATGTTCTGGAATCTTTTTATATTCCACTTTTTGTAGAAGTGAAGGATTGACACACTTCCAGCTGGTATCAAATTGTTTCTGTGGTAAAAAGATATCTTCATTTACTTCCGAACGAATGACATAGGCACAATCTTGGCAAAAAATGATTTCTGGCGAAGGACGAACACTAGCTCTATATTCGGGTAAATCAAAATATTGTCCATCACGAAGAATCTTTTCAAAACGTCCACTTGGCATATTTACAATTGGAACAGCCGTAAAATATGTCGCTTGTACATTTGGTCGATCGGGTAAGATGGAATAAATATAAAAGTTCTTATGAATCTGATTTTGTCCGTCTCTATTAAATTCGGGTAAGAAAACGATCCACTTATCTTCTAAGTATTCTCGTATTAAACTTTTCTTTGATTCTAAATCTTCACTCGTATGATCGTAATCAAGATTTAATCCATCCCAATCTTCTCGACTATCCACGCCACCATAGCTAACATCTTGTTTACTAATAATTTCGGCATGTTCCATAACAGGAATAAAATCGTCGCAATAAGGGTCGACAAAATATCGTATCAAGCCTGTACTCGTCACTAATAAAGCCGCATCTTTTCGTAAACGACCAATCATCAACTGATCTGTGCAATTTTTTAATAGTTGAATTTGTTTAAAATCATTTCCCTTGCTCATATCTTATTCCCCCTTTAATACCTTATATAAGAAGAATTTTGCCGAAGCAATTTCTTTCAAACGCTCTAAATCTTCGTTTTGGTACGCTGTTCTTTCCATATCGTTTAATAAAAGATAGATTTCTTGGGCCGACATGCCTTCTGTCGAAACTTCTAATAAATCCGACAATTTACCAGAATATACTTCTAATTTATTCTCTTTTTTCTGTTTACTATCCCATTTTTGTTTCAACTTATCCAATTCTTTATTTAGCTTATTGTTCTCTTTTTTGATGTTTTTGGCATTATCCAATTCCTTTTGAAGGCGTTCAATGGTCTTGTTCTTTTCTTCAAGTGTCTTTTGACATTTTTCCAAAGCACTTTTTTCTTCATCCATTTGTTCGCTTAGTTCTTCAATTCTTTTTTCTAAATCCTCCACTCTCGATCCAGAAATATCAGGCAATAATGCTTCTTTATCCACCGAACAATAAAGTTGGACTAACTCAACAAAGTCTAAGAAATGTAAATCCCTAGAAAACTCGTCTTTAAAAGTATTTAACACGTCCCAATCTTCATCTTTTAAAGAAATAAAATACTTTTCTTTTAGAAATGTATTAAACTCTTCGAATTTTGGAAAATTTTGCCCAATCTTTTCTTCTATACAAAGAATAAGCGCCTCATAAATTGGATTTATTTCGTCCTCATGAATGCATTTTTCGATATGCTCGATCCATTCTTCAATGGTAATCTTATATAAACGTTTTTCAAAACATTCATCCGATTCCTTTTTTAAATCCGGATCTTTAAAACGTTCTTCAATATCCTTTTTGTCCAAATATTTATAAAACTTTTCTCGAATTTCTTTACTCACATACATTAAATTCATACTTGTTACCCCTTATTCCACCATTCATCCGAATAATCGGCAAAGTCTTTACCATAATAGGAATTATCAAAAGATACCCAAGTATCCCATACACTCTCGTTTTGTTTGCCCAAAAAGAAACGTTTTCGATATAAAAGTTGTTCTTCTTCAAAAATACGCAACACGCCATTTCGAACCTTATCCTTTTTTCGCAAATGGATGCACAATCCATCTTTTTCTCGCGTATAATCCAGTTCTTCCTCTTTTCCATTTTCCCAAAAGGAGACCTTACATCCTTTACTCAAAAACTCGTGTAAGAAAGTCAAATGTAAAAAGTGATCATCCGATTTTATTTTCTTAAGACGCATAATAAAAATCCTCCTTTATTCCATTGTATGATATGTCTCTTACTGACATTATACCTGTCACAAACTAGAAGAAAAGAAATTTCGGATAAAAAAAGAAAAAAGCTACGACTTATTTCGTCCTAGCTTCTAACTGATTCATAAATGCTTCTTTACAAGAATCCGGAATGTCTAATGCTCCCAAAAGAATATTGGGTTTACAATCCCCATGAAAATCACTACCACCCGTAATCAACAATTGATGTCTTGTGGCAAAATCTTTTAAAAAGGCAATTTGTTCTTCGGAATATCCGGAATAATAAACTTCAACCCCATCAACGCCCAAAGAAACCATTTCTTCCAAGAAAGCCGTTAAGTCTTCAAATTTGTATTGATAAGGGTGGGCAACAACGACCAATCCTTGACAAGCATGAATAATTTCAATGGATTTGGCCAAAGAAATATAATTTCTAGGAAAACTATACTTTTTATTGTTTCCCAAAAAACGATCAAAGGCATCTTGAATATCCGTAGCTCTTCCCTGATCCACCAATACTTTGGCAAAATGTGGTCTTCCTAGCGTTTTCTTATTCAAATCTTCTTCCGAGAAAACAATTCCATCTTGTTCCATACTCACAATGATCTTCTGATTTCTTTCCTTACGATCGTTACGAACATATTGAATAATTGGTAATAATTCTGGATTAGAAGGATTCATTCCATACCCTAAAATATGAATATAGCTATCTCGATATCCAGCTGAAATCTCCATTCCAGGAATGACATGAACACCCAACTTTTTCCCTTCTTCCATAGCCTCTAAACAACCATCCATTGTATCGTGATCAGTAATCGCCATCGTATCGATACCAGCCAAATACGCCAAACGAACCATGTCCTTAGGCGATTCACTACCATCCGAAGCCGTAGTATGAATATGTAAATCTAACATAAAAAAATTCCTCTCAATACTAGAATTGTACTATACAACACAAAGAATAGGTAATCTTTTTTTCAAAGACATTTCCTTACCATTTCAAAGATAGCGTAAACAAGACCAATAAGGAGAATCACACGATAGACTAACTTCAATGATTCAATAATTAATCCTTTCATACTATTTTTCATTTGATTTTGATGGAATTCTATTAGATTTAAGATAATTCCATCGTTTCTTCCTTTCTAGAATGCACACATAGATGTCCATTCAAAACAAGAATGCCACATATACTGACACTATCCATGTCATAAACTTATTGGAGAAAAGAAAAATACAAAAAAACAATTGAACTAACAGAAATAATAACTTAAGCTTTAGCGAACAGTCTTTATGAATGTGAAATAGAATTTGTAAGATAAAGAACGAAAATAACATGATAATTCCAACAAAACTATTGTGTCCAGATGATGATTCGAAAGAAAATCGTGATGTATTAGAAAAATTAGATAAAATACAATACGAAAAAGATTCAGATAAAACAGAAGTTTAACAAGGGACGGTTTTCAGTCCCCTATCAACCAAAAGGCAGAAGAAGCATATAACCAGCATCTACTTGATAGGAAGAATAAAGCTGCTAAAGATACACCAGTTTATCCAAAAGCATTAACTGAACAATACTCAAAATATAAATCTGTATTGGGAGATATGATTCCTGATTCTATTGAAGAGTTCAAAAAGCTAAAATATAATAATAGTAGTTGGTGGAAAAAAGCGAAGGACATGTTCCGTATTGTAAACCAATACGAATGTTATACAAATGAAAAAATCCCTAATTTGTTGGGAAAGATAAATCCAAGAGAAATTTATAAACTTCATTATGATGCTTTTTTCAATAAAAAGAAATTTACTAGTGACGCGAAAACGCAAGGAAACATTGCAATTATGTCAATTGATGGAAACACGTATTATGCACATAGTAAAGTATCTAAAAACGAAGATAAAGGATAAAAAAACTTTAAAGGGGACAAAAGCAAACTTGTCTTATCTTCTTTGGAAAAACTGTTCAAACCAATAATTGTTGGTGGATATTTAAGGGACAAGGATGGAGAATATAAACTCCTTGAATATGCATCGGAAATAGCTAAAGATGGTAAAGAACACGAAATTGTTATTTTATCTCAGTATCCTTGTTGCCCTAGCTGTAAAGGGGTTGCCGAACAGTTTGCACAAATGTTCCCTAACGTTAAATTGACTTTGGTTTCAACAAAAGAAAGCCGTATGAAAAAGAGCGAAAAAGGTGAAGGAGCACATATAAACGCATGGAAAAGAAAATAATATATCAAGATAAAAAAGATACTGTTGAAGATTGTATGAGCGCTCAAACTACACTTAAATGTGCCGAGGCATATCTGTTCGACCAGATTACGTATTATGCTGATGAAATGCCAACTGAAGCTGAGTGGTTATGCTATTTTGTTGCCCTTGCCCTCTATGAACTAGAAAAAGGAACTATTCTTCCAAAAACAGAAGAAACAGTTACATATAGAATTTATCAATATGAACACTTCAAAAAATATAAAAACGCTTTTGAAGATAATGAGCTGTTAGACAGAGATATTGATAAAATAAAATCTTTAATGCATCTAAGATTTGAAGATCTTGCATGTTTTGAAGGATAATCAAGCACCTTAACGGGTGCTTTTTATTATGGAGGAAATAAATGATTGAAGTAATAGTTAAGAATGATCATAAAACTATTGATATTGATATCCAAGGACATGCAAACTTTGGGTTTAACGAGGGACGGTTTTCAGTCCCCTATCAACCTATAGCCTGTTTCTATGTTTTAGTGTTCAAAGTGTCCACCAGTGGCGGGGTCTTTGTCCACCAAAAAAATTTTGAAAGCGGATTGTAGCTGAAAAATCAAAAATACCTGCAGAAATCTCCGAAGAAAAATCCGCAGGTATGCTACGCAAGAGTAAACAGTTCTTTTATGAGTCCTTACTTTGCAAGGAACTCGCATATAGGATTGCCATAGCAATCATACACATGCCAGAAAATGATAAATCCTGAAAAATCAGAAGTGTGACAATCCCCAGGACTAGGCAAATTACAAGACCTGCAATAAGTATTGTAAAATTGATATCTTTCATAGTATTACCTCTTAATAGTAAATCACCGTGCTGACTGGTGAAGCCGTATCATAAGTTGCTGCACCAGAAGCGGAGAAGCTTATAACTCCCGGAGCAATAGATACGCCTATACTGTTTAACGAGGGACGGTTTTCAGTCCCTTATCAACCAACACCATATTAAACAATATGTGTTTCATACAATCATTATTCTTATCAATATATCCTTGTAAATCTATCATCAATGTTTTCATTTTCGCCTAATATACCAAAACTCCTTAATATTTCAATAGACTTTTTCTTTCTTTCTTCCATTTCTTCTTCTGATGCTTCTGAATGACCTATTACTATTGGCTTAGGAATATCGTTCATTCTCATTTCTTGATTTTTATTATTCAGTTTGTCTTTTAGCGACATATTATGAATCCTCCTAAAAATAAATTACTTTTAATTCCGTTTGTATATTTCTTCAAATTTTGTACCTATGTTTTCTCACTGTAGCTATTATCACTTTCAGTATAGCCAATGAAGTTTATAATGATTATGTAGATTGTTAAGCTTTTTACAGGAACTTTCAATATCATACTACTTTAAATCCCTTAATTTGTCATTTACTAATTCAAAATTTTTTTTAAAACATCCTCACTCTTCCTTTTTTAAAGATGTTTAGATCATATTAGTAAAGTTTTCATATGTATAGCTCAAAGATGTATATGATACTGTTTTTTGATTGATTTTTTCGTATGGCTCTGTCACAACTTTTCAAAGATATTTGATCAACAAAGAAAGTAATATGGATATTCAACTAAAACAATTGAAGAAACCTTGAAAATCTGCAAAAATGAACATATATTAGAATCTTTCATTTGTTCAAAAGAAAGCGAGGTTGTTGAAGCCATGTCACTATTACTTGATCAAGAAAAAGCTACGTAGTTTATGCTGAAAGAAGAAAAAGAAAAAGCACAACAACAAGGATTAGAAGAAGGAAAACTTGCACAAAAGGAATTAAGTATTCAATCTTTTGCGAAGCGATATAAAAAGCGCAATATTTCATTGGAAGAATGTTTAAAGGATTTAAAAGAAGATTACCCTGATTTTGATAAGATAAAGATGACTCTTATTGTTGAAAAAGAATATCATTAAAAAAGTATAGAAAAGGCAAGCGACTATTTAAATCTTGCCTTTATTATTTTTTCAAAAAATTTTACCTATGAAATATGACTTCATCATATTCTCCATGCCAATGATTTTCCTTCTATAATAATCGAATCCTATCTTCTTCATCATAGAAGAGTTCACTAAGATTCTTGGATTCACAGATTTGAAGCACTTCCCTCATTTCCCAGATGACAGGTAAGGTTTCAAATTCTTCTTTAGTAACCCAGAACACCTCTCCCTCTTTTGAAGAACGAAGATTGCCTGTAAATTTATCTGTTTTGTATAAAAAGACAATATATCGAGAACCATCTTCATTAATCCAGTCTTTAATGCCACAAAGAATTGGATTTTCAATAGACAATCCCGTCTCTTCTAGAATTTCTCGAATGACAGAAGCCGTTATTGATTCATTTTGTTCAATATGCCCTCCCGGGAAGAAAATGCCTTCTTTCCGTTTTTGGACTAAGAACTTATTTTCTTTGTGTATGACACATAAGTTTGTCATTTCTACTAAACTATTACGATTCATGTATTGATTATACTAAAATAGGATACAGTCACAAAGTACTGTATCCATCTTTTTTTAGTTCGACTCGTATTTTAATTGAATCCACTTATGAATATAATCCGAAATTAAAACGAGTGTTAACGTATTAATATCTTCTAACGAGAATTTCCCAACTTTTTCTATATTTTTTAAACGATAGAATAGAGTATTACGGTGAACGTGTAGCTGTTGGGCACATATACCAGCATTGCATCCACTTAAGACATACGCAAAACAAGTTTTGATAAATTCCGAGTTATTCTCATCGTCGTGTTTTTTTAATAATTTATATTCAGGACAAATAAATGTCTTCAGTTCTTCTTTTCCATAACGAGAAAGTGCATCATAAACCATATAATGGGTAAACTCATAAATATTCTTTCCGCTATCAATGACAGAACCAAGCTTTCTACCACGATTGGCTTGTAGCACATATTCTTTAAAACGAATTAAGTCGGTAAATGGCATACTAATACCCGCCGCAAATTCTGCTTCGTTAATAATTTCAACAACCTTTGCCAATATACCTTCCCGTTCTTCATCATCTAAATAGTTAATGACGATAACGGTAAAATTTTTATAAATAAACGAGTTAACATTTTTCTGGATGGCATTAATATGATCACACACATGAGATATGTATACATTGTTTTGACTATTCGGACGAGCCACAATGACAGTAAAGTTCGGTCTAAACAATGGTGAAATTTTTTGAATCTCATTTTCCATCTCATAACGGTTATCTTCTGTCATCTCCAACAATTGTCGATAAAAATATTCAAAGTTCGCTTCAATATTCATATTTAACGAAAGAACATAACCTAACGCCTTAGAAACAAGTTTAGTTTTTTCTACATCCACTTCATCCAATTTATGTTTTACTTCATAAACGGTTAAATAACCATAGGTTTCCGATCCATAAGATATAGTACTCAAAAGACGGTGGATATCTTTTGCGTGATTTGTATCATAATAGAAGGGTTCCTTGTCCTGGTACTGTTTCGTCGAGATATAATCGTGATAAAACTGGGCCAAAGCTTCCTTAGGACAGCATTGATATTTATCATTAAATTCCCAAACTTCCTCTTTCACCTCAACATCTGAGCTCATGGAGATTGTCTTAAAATACGCATTCGTAATCAATACTGGATTGTCAAAAATTTCTTTTTGAATCAATTGCGTCAATTCTTTGATACCCATCTTGTTTGTGATGGCATCAAACAACAATTTTGTTTCTTTTTCTAACATAAGAACCTCATTCCAAAATGTACCCATTTTCTAATTCTACTTTTTCATATTTTCAAGTAGAATTCAACAAATACTTATAATGTGCCCAAAATTTTGTGAGATTGCACAATACATAAAACGGTTAATTGGTCGTATTATACAATGTGTATGGACAAGATTTCTAAATGTATCAATATATCGTTAATGATACACAAACAGAAATATTCAAAAAAAAGCTTGCATTCTCTAAAAATAATGATATTATATAGAAGCGTTAAGCGAAACTTATGGGGTGTTAGCTCAGCTGG
>JAUNDJ010000022.1 GCA_030526175.1 Bacillota bacterium | reverse complement strand
AGAAAAATGCCAGACTGCAAAGCATCAAAGACAAACAGAAGAATGAGAAACAAACTTCGCAAGTGAAGACAAAAATGTCTTCCAAAAGATCCCTGTTCTTAACGAAGTGTAAGAGAGAGTAGTTCACGCATATTAAATATTCTTCATCAATCAATGTATATTGCGAAGGAGATTTTACGCTTGCATTCCCTTTTTTCTTTATCGAACTATAGTTAAGTGTTATTATAGGAAGGAAAATGTAAAAGTGGGGATATAACTATGGTATTTTCAAGTTTGTTTTATTTTTGTCTTTTTACTAATCAATTTAGTCGTTTACTTTTTTGTAGATAAAAAATATCGTAATATGGTGTTGTTGATATCATCGTTACTTTTTTATTCCTGGGGAGGGCCAAAGTATCTATTTTTGCTTGTCATGGATACATTTGTGAGTTGGATTTGTGCTCTGGGAATGGAAAAATATAGTAAAAATAAAAAACTATTCTTAATTTTAGATCTTGTTTTTATGCTAGGGGTATTAGGTATTTTTAAATATCTAGGATTTTTTCTGACAAATGTGCAAATGATATTTGGGATTCCTGAGACAATACCTTCTATTGTTTTACCAATCGGGATTTCTTTTTATACTTTTCAGTTGATTTCTTATGATATTGATGTATATAAAGGACAAGTAAAGGTTCAAAAAGACTTTTGGAAATTGTTATTGTATTCATCTTTGTTTCACCAATGTATCGCTGGACCTATTGTTCGATATGAAACTGTGGCAAATGAAATAGACAATAGAGTGATTACCATTAACGATGTATATTACGGAGTTCGAAGATTTTCAATCGGATTGGCAAAAAAGGCAGTATTAGCAAATTCTTGTGCGAGTGTTGCCGATACGCTTCTTCCAATTGGAAGTGAGAATTTAGCTGTTGTACCAACTCTAGGTCTTTGGTTAGGTGGATTGTTCTATGCACTTCATATTTACTTAGACTTTAGTGCATACTCAGACATGGCAATTGGAATGGGAAGAATGGTAGGCTTTCATTACTTGGAAAACTTTAACTATCCATATATCGCGAAATCAGTTCAGGATTTTTGGCGTCGCTGGCATATTTCATTAAGTTCATTTTTTAGAGATTATGTATATATTCCATTAGGAGGAAATAGAGGATCTAAAAGTTCATATATTCGTAATATATCTGTTGTTTGGTTTTTGACAGGATTGTGGCATGGAGCAAGTTGGAACTATATTTTATGGGGATTGTATTATTTAGGTTTCTTACTATTGGAAAAATTCTATTTGAATAAGAAAATCCCAAAAGGTTTCAACCATGTTTACACCTTATTTGTTGTGTTGATAGGATGGATCATTTTCCGATTTGAAAATATATCTGAACTATTTCAAGTATTAATTGGATTAGTTGGATTTACGAAGGGCGGTTTCTATTCGATGGTAGTTGGTACACAATTTAAAGCGAATGTTTTCTTATTGATTGCTTCAATTGTGGCATGTACTCCATTTGGAAAAATAATTCATAATATATTCGAAAATATCTCAAGAAACGGAAACAATATAGTATTTACGCTTCAAAATGTGATAGATACAATAACTGTGCCACTATTATTGATTCTGTCTTTTTTGGCATTAATCGGAAATAGTTATAATCCATTTATTTATTTCCAATTCTAAAGGAGGAATAATAATGAAAAGAAACAAATTAAGCAAGGTGCAGAAGCGAATTAAAAATCTGTATCAAACGATTACGGTAGTTGTTTTTATTGTCTTTTTGTTCATTGGTGGAGTAACGGGGAGTTTATGGTTTTTTAGACCTTCTACTTCCATAGTGGAAAAGCGTGATTTAGCCCCTTTTCCTGTTTTTACTATGACCTCCTTTTTAGATGGAAGTTATTTTTCTGATGTTTCCACATGGTATTCAGATACGTATCCTATGAGAGAACAGTTTATTTCAATGAACAATACTTTAAAAGGATTTTATGGAATTGAAGCAGATACACAAATGATTGGTGGGGGAAAAGGTGATGAGATCCCAACAAATGGTGAAAAGAAAATCCAAGAAGAAATAAAGGTGCCGGATACAACATATCTAAATGAGGAGATTCAAGACAGAATCATGAATGGATTATATGTTGAAAATGGTGCAGTATATGACATATATTATTTTGGACAATCTGCTGCTGATACATATATTGATATGTTGGATAAGACCGCGAAGAAACTGAAAGGTGTCACTAATGTTTATAATTTATTAGTACCGAATAGTGCAGGTGTCCTTTTGGACGATAAACTTTTAGAAAAAGTAGGTGGAAGTCATGAAGGACAAGCTATGGATTATTACTATAATTCGTACGAAAATGTAACAGGATTGGATATTTTTAATACTCTAAGGGAACATAGAGATGAGTATTTGTACTTTAGGACGGATCACCACTGGACCAGTGAAGCAGCTTATTACACATATTTAGAATATTGTAGATTAAAAGGTTTTACCCCAAAAGAAAAAGACGAATTCGTGAAGTATGAATTTTACCCGTTTTTAGGATCATATTATACAGAATTACAATTAAAAGAAATGGAAGAAAATCCAGATAGAGTAATCGCATATGGACCAACATCAACTAATGATATGACATATGATGATGTAGATGGGAATACTTGGGAGCAAGAAATTATCCGTGATGTTAGCCAATCCGGAGTATCTTCAGGATATCAATGCTTTGTCGGAGGTGATCTTCCTTTTGTGGAAATCGATAATCCTGAAATTGAAGATGGATCATCTGTATTAGTTATTAAAGATAGTTATGCAAACTGCTTCATTCCTATGCTAGTAGATCATTATGATAGGGTGTTCTATATGGATTTTCGCTATGCACCATATAGTGTTGAGCAATTTTGTATAGATAATAATGTTACGGATCTTATTTTTGAAAATAATCTTCAAATGATTGGTAGTCTAGATGTTGTTGCGATGATAAAGAGTATTCTATAGTAGTATCTTACATAGAATCATATATTTCTAGTTAATCTAAACATATGGATGCATATCTATAATATATAGAGTGCATCTTTTTTAATTATAAATGAAAAAACCACCAGCTTAGCTGGTGGATAATTATTTGTCTACTCAAAAATAATAACTTTTTTTCCTTTAGTTTTGGATTTGTCAATTTGATCGGCTTTAATATTTCTTACCACAACCGTATCTGGATCGCCATCGGAAATGTATCTTGTGACTGAAAGCTCTCTAAAACTATATTCAATATCGAAATCTTCTCCATTGTTGTCGTATGCGCGAATTCTTTTTATTTGTTCTTTACTAAAATCTGGGTGGAAAGGGGATTCATTGGCTTTCCAACCAACTAATAATGCTGCTTTTGTGGCATACTCTTTGCCATCAAATGTACACTGATAAATATGTTTCATCACTTCGGAAGATTTATCACCAGGAGAACCATATGGTAAAGCGATAATATTCACATATTTTTCAGGAATGATACCGTCTAACATATTGTATATGTAACCAACTTCTTCTTCCGCTTGTTCATTTGTCGCATAATCAAAATTAACATGTGTTTTTGTGTGGTTTCCAACATCGTATCCATGGTTTACTAACCATTCTAGAATTTGATCATTATATTCGGGTTGAAAAAATTTTCCTTCTGTCACAAAGAAAGTTGCCGTAATATTCATATCTGGATATTTCTTCTTATATTCTTCCATAATACCAACAGCGCTACCTGGATCAATAATCAATTCTCCATTTTCATCAACACCAGTCACAAAACAGTTGTTATCCAATCCATCGTCAAAAGTTAAGACAAGTGGAGATGTACCTGCATCACAGTCAATATATCCATCCGCATAATCAGAAAGACGAATACAACGATAATTGTTTTCGTAGTAGAAATCTAAATCTTTACGAAAAGCTTCGCCTGTTCTTTGATAACCATCGTAATCCACGTTACCGCCAATATATTCGGTTTCATTATTGGAGATATCATCATGGATACCATGATACATAAGAACGGGGATTTCGCCTACTTCATCCACATCCAGGTCTGCGTATTGATCTTCGGTTGCGACAATGCGTTGCGATTGCGGTTGTTCACTTTGTTTAGAAATAAACAGAGAACGAATTATAAGTGTTAAAAGAGAAACCAATATGAATACGGAAACGGTTCCTATCCCAATCAGCATAATAATACGCTGTTTTCTTTTTTTCTTATTCACTTTTTTTGCCATAATTTAAATCCATACTTTCTATAAACTATAGCGATTCTAACAAAATTTAATCCAAAGTTCAATTTTGAAGAAAACAAATTATCGTTTTTTTGAGTAAAATATTCAAATTTATTTTGGGCCTATTTTTTTTTGATTAAAAAGAACAAATCCTTACAGCAAAAAACGTCTAATACTTACATAATATATGCAAAAACTATCATAAAAAACACAAAGTGCTTTTCTTGAGAAGCTAAATTATGTCCCCTATAATGGGATTAAAGAAACATCATGTTTAAGGAGGAAAAAGTAACATGAAAAAACTTCTATCGATCCTTCTAACCCTAGTGATGACTGTATCATTAGCGGCATGTGGAGGAAAAACAGCTAGTGGTGGTTCAGAAGAAGGTAAAAAAGCAGATGGTAAGACAATTTATGTAATGGGACCTACACCTGACCACGGTTGGACTGCGCAAGCAGGGGCTTATGCGGAAAAACGAGTTAAAGAAATCAATGATGAAGGAACTTACAAAGCACAATATTTACCTGCATCATCTGGTGAAGAACAAGTTGACCAAGTTCAAACAATTATCGCAAATGGAGACGCTGCAGGTGTTGTAATGATGGCATTAGACGATACAGCACAAGCTGGTCAAGAAGCATTACACGCAGAAGACATTCCTTTTATTTCATTCGACCGTATCATTGAAGCGACTGAAAAATATGCAATTCTTAACTACTCTGGTGACAACTGGGCAGTAGGAGCTGGTATCGCTTATTGGTTACTAAAAAATGGAATGGCTCCTGGAGATGTTTTAGTTACTCTTTGGGGAGATAATGGTACAGTATGTACACGTCGTCAACAAGGTTTCGAAGAATACTTATTAGGTACGAAAGAATATTTTGACAAACACACTGGTGAAACACACAAGATTGATAAAGCTTGGACAGAAGACGAAGTAAAAGCTCTAACATCTAAATATTCAACAGTTGTAGATCCTAACTGGTCTGCAGACGGTGCGTATACTTATTTAGAAACACAAATTGATGCATTCGTAAACGATGCAACAAATGGTTCTAAAAAATTATATGTATTCTCACAAGACGATGAAATGACATTTGGTTTAATGAATTTATTAGAAGGAAATGCAGTTTCTGAAGATACAAAAGCGAAATTAGAAGCATTAGATACTTATGTATCGGCTATCGGTGGTATGGCTGAATTATACGCAGTTATCGATGGAACTGGTGCGCAAGCAGCCGTTGCTAATAAATATTTTGATGGATTAATGTCAATGAACTTCAACCCTAATATGATGATTAACGCTATTAACTATATGGTGGATTACTTAGGTGGAAATTGGGAATTCAAACAAGGTGATGGAACTTATTCAGACACTTGGGTAGTTGATAAAGATAATGTTTCTCAATACGAAGGATTCGCTGGTCACTAATACTTAGCTAAAAAGATTTAAAAGGCGGGCACGATTAGCGTGTTCGCTTTTTCGTATAAAGGAGAGAAAATCATGAATATGTTAGAAATGAATCATATTTATAAATCGTTTGGAGTCGTGAAGGCTCTGCAAGATGTTCATCTAACAGTGGGTCGTGGTGAAATCTGTGCGCTAATGGGAGAAAATGGAGCGGGGAAATCAACACTAATGAATGTATTAACAGGTGTTATTGAAAAAGATTCAGGATCCATTGTATTTGATGGAAAAGAATTTCCGAACCCAACAATTCGCCAAATGGAAGAAGCCGGTATTGCCTTTGTACACCAGGAACTCAATGTTATTAATGATTTAACCGTTTTTGAAAATATCTTTTTGAAACGAGAAATTCGAAATAAATATCATATATTGGATTCAAAAAAGATGATTGCTGAAACCAAACAATTATTTAGTAACTTGGGTGTACAAATTGATCCTACGGTTATGGTATCGGAATTAAAAACAAGTGAAAAACAACTCTTAGAGATTTGTCGAGCTTTACACATGGATGCCAAATTATTGATATTGGATGAGCCAACAACTTCCTTAAGTAATGAAGAAATTGATCATTTATTTGGAATTCTTCGAAAAATGAAAGCGCAAGGAAAATCATTCATTTTTATATCGCATAAAATGCCTGAAATTTTCTCGATAGCGGATACATACACAGTTTTTAGAAATGGACAATATGTATCGGAAGGAAAAATTAAGGATACCAATCCAACGCAAATGACTTCGGACATGATTGGGGAAGCGTATGCGGAAAAAGATGTGTATGAAAAGCGACCAATAGGAGAAGTTTTATTAAATGTTCAGTCTCTTTATGGAGAAGGATTTAGAAAAATTGATCTGCAATTAAGAAAAGGAGAAGTATTGGCTCTAACAGGTTTAGCGGGTTGTGGGGCTAGTGAATTGATGCATACCTTATTTGGTGCCAGTCCGATTCTTGGTGGAACCATTGAAGTAGAAGGAAAACTTTTAAATAAAGGAATAAAAAGCTTTATGAGAAATAAAGTGGCGATGTTACCAAGTAACCGTAAGGAAAATTCCGTAATTCCTGATCTTTCTATTTTAGAAAATATGTATTCGGCAGAACACCAGATTTCCAGCAACAAGCAATTGATTTCATTAAAAGAAGAACTATCACGTTATGCCAAACAAAAAGAAGCATTGCGTATTAAAGCCGATCAGCCTACCGATCCAATCAACTCTTTGAGTGGAGGAAACCAACAAAAGGTATTCTTAGCGCGATGGCTAAATACCGAGGCGGATATTTTATTGTTTGATAATCCAACCCAGGGGGTAGACGTGGGAGCGAAAGCCGAAATCTATCAACTGATTATGGAATTTGCCAAAGAAGGAAAAGCTATAATCATTAATACTTTGGAAATTCCAGAAATTATGAAAGTTGCGGATCGTTGCATCGTTTTATACGATGGAGAAATTGTGAAAGAATTCGAACACGACGAAATTAATGAAAAAGATGTCATGTTGTATTCGACAAATGCGATTAATGCAGAAGGAGGAAACTAGATATGGATAAAAAACCAAAAAATATAATGGCTACAATATCTAGATTATGGTCAAATTACAGTTACATTTTTGTATTATTGTTGATCTTAATTGTTTATGCCATAGTGATTACGAACAATGGACAAACTTTTGGATCTGGACATATTTCAACCATTTTATCATCCCAATATACGGTTATTGTAGGAACGATTGCTTTGGGAATGGCGCTGGTGATTATTACAGGACAAATTGATTTGTCTGTAGGTTCTACTTTAGTAATCACAACCGCAAGTGCCATCATGGCTTATAACCTTACTGGTGGTAGTGCGATTATGATGGTTTTAGCCGGTATCTTCTCTGGTTTCCTTTGTGGTTTGATCAATGGGGTATTAGTTGGGTATGCCCAAATGCCACCATTTATCGTTACGTTAGGAACAATGTTAGTTTATCGTTCATTGGCTTTATCTTTTGTGAATGCGAAGCTAGGAGATTTTGTCACAAAAGCTGGAATCACAAGTGGACAATTCAAAATGTTGTCGACATTTGACTCTTATGATTTGATTCGTATGCAATTTGGATCGGGTGCTCTAAAGATTTTAGGATTCAAAATTCCATATATTACGATATTGTTTGTGTTAATCACCATCTTATTTATTGTCATTACTCAAAAAACGAAATATGGAAAATCCGTGTATGCGGTTGGTTCGAATGAAAAAGCAGCTCGATTAACCGGAATCAATGTGACGAATGTGAAAATGTCCGTTTTCATCATTACCGGTGTATTAGTCGGAATCGCTGGTATTATGCAGGCTTGTAAGATGTCAAATGTTAACCCAGCCTCTTCAGGAACATCGTATGAAATGTATGCGATTGCTTCGGTAGTGCTTGGTGGGGTTGCGATGTCGGGTGGTCGTGGAAAAATCCTTGGTGTATTGTTCGGCGCTATGTCTTATTGTACAGTCAATACAATTATTGCCATTTCTGGATTACCAATCACTATGCAAGATGCTTTCCAAGGTGTGGTATTGATTACTGTTATTTTGATTCAAGCTGTATCGCCAATTATTAAAGAAAAATTAGATCATGCGAAAAAACGAAAGGCCAATGCCCTTTAGGAGGAAGAACAAAAATGATTAATGTTGGAATTATTGGATGTGGAAAAATTGCCCAAGTACGTCACATTCCTGAATATGCAGAAAATCCAAATTGTAAAATTGTTGGATTGTTTGACCTAAATACAGATCGTGCTAAAGAACTAGCAGAAACATATGGAGCCAAAGCTTACGATTCGATTGAAGCATTATTGGCCGATGAAAATATCCATGCCGTCAGCATTTGTACAAGTAATGCTACACATGCCTCTATCACAATAGATGCATTGAATGCAGGAAAAGATGTATTGTGTGAAAAACCAATGGCTATTACTTTAGAAGAATGTGAAGCGATGGTAGAAGCCGCAAAGAAAAATAGAAAAAAATTAATGATTGGGCAAAACCAACGTCTTGCCAAGGCGCATGAAGTCGCAAAAGAAATCGTTTCGAGTGGAAAACTAGGAAAAGTCTTAACGTTTAGAACCGCCTTTGGTCATGGTGGACCAGAAACATGGTCTGTGGACCCTGGGAAAAATACTTGGTTTTTTGATAAGAAAAAAGCCGCTATGGGAGCCATGGCTGATTTAGGAATTCATAAAACAGATTTAATTCAATACTTATTAGGAAGTAAGGTTGTTTCTGTGCAAGCTGTACTAACAACGTTGGATAAAAAAGGTGCGGACGACAAGCTTATTAGTGTGGATGACAATGCGATTTGTATCTATACAATGGATAATGGTTCCATTGGTACCATGAGCGCAAGCTGGACATATTATGGGCAAGAAGACAATTCAACCATTCTATATGGAACCAATGGTATCTTACGCTTATATGATAATCCAGAACATACCGTACAATGGATTCATACAGATGGTACATTGGAAAACATCGAAGCCGATGCGATTCAAACCAATGATAACCAAACAAAATCGGGAATTATCGACTTATTCATTTCTTGTCTGATAGAAGATAAAGAACCAGAGATTTCTGGGGAATCTGTATTATCGGCTATGCGAGCTGTATTTGCCAGCATTCAATCTTCTGAATCTGGGCAAAAAGTAAATATTGAGAAAAATAGAGGATAAATAATATGAAAATGGGATTAGTGAGTGCCATTCTAGATGGATGGTCTTTTGAAGAAATGATGGATACGTGTGCAGACATGGGATTTCAATGTGTAGAAGTCGCTTGCTGGCCACAAGGAAAAGCGGAACGAAGATATGCAGGTGTCAGTCATATTGATGTGGATAATACTTCGGAAGAATATGTGCAATATGTAAAATCATATTGTGCAAAAAAGAAGATTGAAATCTCTTCTTTAGCCTTCTATCCAAATACGATGGATGGGGATTTAGTAAAAAGGGAAGCAGCGATTTCCCATTTATACAAAGTTATCAAAATGTCTTCTTTACTAGGTGTAAACATGGTAACTACATTTATTGGACGTGATCAAAATAAATCAGTGGATGCGAATATCGAGATTTTTAAAGAAGTGTGGCCACCTATCATTGAATATGCACAAGAATTGGGTGTAAAAATTGCGATTGAAAACTGTCCGATGTTGTTTGGCGAAGATCAATGGCCTGGTGGACAAAACTTGATGACAACACCTGTAATCTGGCGTAAATTGTTTGAAATCTGTCCGAATGAGAATTTTGGATTAAATTTTGATCCAAGCCACTGCATTTGGCAACAACTTGACTATATTGCTCCGATTTATGAATTCAAAGATCGCTTATTCCATGTTCACTATAAAGACATTAAAATGTATCCAGAAAAATTAAAGGAATGTGGAACTATGGCTTATCCGTTAGACTATATGTCTCCAAAACTTCCAGGATTAGGAGATGTAGATTGGGGAAAATATGTATCGGCATTAACCGATATTGGCTATGACAGTTTCACTTGTATTGAGGTGGAAGATAAGGCTTTTGAATCTTCAAAAGAAAGAATCTTAGACAGTATTAGACTTTCAAAACGTTATTTAGATCCGTTTGTCATTTAAAAAAAGAAGCGGGATTCATTCTCGCTTCTTATGTGTGCATATGTATTTCTACAATAATTCTAACATTTGATTTGGATTGTCAGCGGCTTTTACTTTTCCAATCGCTTGAATGATGATTCCTGTTTCATCAATTAAATACGTAGTACGAACTGTACCCATGCTGACTTTCCCGTACATTTTCTTTTCTTTCCAAACGTCGTATAGTTGAATGACATCGAGTTCTGGATTGGCAAGAAGAGTAAATTTAAGATTGAATTTTTGTTGAAATTTTTTATGAGAAGCCACGCTGTCTTTACTAATGCCTAAGACTACGGCTCCTTTTTCTTGAATTTGGGGATACAATTCAGAGAATCCACAGGCTTGTTTCGTACATCCTGCGGTATTGTCTTTTGGATAAAAATATAAGATAACTCGTTTTCCGAGATAATCGGATAATCGATGTTCCTTTCCATCTTGATCTTGAAGAGTAAAGTCTGGGGCTTGTGTTCCAATTTCTAACATAAATAAGTCCTCCTTGTGCACATTATTATATCACGGAAATTGACAAAAAGTTCGAAGTAGAATAGACTAATATTGTGAGGTAAAGGTATGAAAAGTTTAGTTGAAGAATTAAATAGTATTCCTGCTAGAAAACAAGTTGTTACTTCTGTGGAATACGATTGTAAAACAGAAGATAAAGAAAACGAAGTTTTTGATACAGTAAATAGTTTAGTAGTAAATCACTTAGATGAAATGGCAAAGATTACTTTTGATATCATGCCAGGTCATAAAGTAAAAGTTGAAGTTATTCAAAATAAATAAGAATGCGAGAAATCGCATTTTTCTTTTAGGAGGAAGTATGAAAATTTTTGGAACCTTTGGTCCGAGTGCTCACACAAAAGAAGTCATTTATTCTTTGTTTGAAAAAGGAATGACAGGAATGCGACTTAATTTATCGCATACAAATTTGGTCGATTGTAGGAATTGGGTCGACGCTTTTTGGCAAGCCGCCAAAGAATATGGTATTGAACCCGATTTATTAATTGATATGAAGGGGCCAGAGCTTCGAATTGGAAGCTTGGAACAACCTATCGAGCTTGTTCAAGATTATGTATATGATTTAGATGAATTTGATGTGCCATATATTGTATATGACTATGTGAAAAAAGGTAGTATTCTATTATTGGATGATGGAAAAATTCGTATGGAATATATCAACAACCAATATGCCAAAGTACTTCGTCCTGGTATCTTGTCGAGCAAGAAAAGCGTGGCGATTGAAGGTATAGAAGTGGATACACCTACATTAACCGAAGAAGATATTGAAAACTTGAAGCATGCCAAAGAATTTGGGGTAACTGGTCTTATGCAGCCTTTTGTGCGTAATGCCAAAGACTTACAAATTGTGCAACAAACGCTAAAGGACTTGGATCTGGATTTGAAAATTTATGCGAAAATTGAAAATCAATCGGGTGTGAATCAAGTGGAATCGTTATTGGATTATTGCGATGAAATTATTATTGCTCGTGGGGATTTAGGAAATGCGGTAGGGTTGGCAAAACTTCCTTCTGTACAAAAAAAGATTGAGAAAATATGCCAGAAACATCATAAGCCATATATGGTCGTTACGGAAATGCTGGCATCCATGATACATAGTCCAGTTTGTACAAGAGCCGAAGTTAGTGATATTTATCATGCGGTTTATTTAGGCGCTAGTTCCATTATGCTGACAGGGGAAATCGCGGCTGGTAAATATCCTGTGGAAGCGATGGATATGTTTGTACAAGTGGCAAAAAGTGCATTAGAAGATCGATAAGAAGTGGGAACACTTCTTTTTTTGTATTTTATGGTCTTTTTTATGCAAGTTATAAGAGAAATTTTGTTTAATATTATCATGTTTTGTATATTAAGTTCAGAAAGAGGAAAACTATGAAGCTATGGATAAAAAAAATTGAACCACAGGAGGAAGAAGAAATCATTGTGAAAACACACGATGTGAATGCGGATTGGGTTGAATATATTAAACAAATTGATCGAAAAGATAATTACATCATGGGATATAAAAATGAACGTTTGCACCGAATTGCTCTAAAAGATATTTTTTATTTCGAATCGGTGGATGGGAAAACGTTTTTATATACAAAAGATGACACATTTTTTTGTAAGAACAAGCTGTATGAGTTAGATACTTTGCCACTATTTTTTAGAGCTTCAAAGGCAATGGTCGTGAACTCAAAAAAAATTAAGACAATAAAGCCTTCTTTATCAGGGCGTTTTGAAATTGTGTTGAAAAATGAAGAAAAGATTATGGTGAATCGACACTATGTTTCTATTTTAAAAGAAAAGTTGGGAATTTAAGAGGTGGGCTATGAATAAGGTATATAAATTTTTAAAAGATTTTTTTGAAAGATTTGTGATGATCTATGGGTATTCAATGTTAGCTACACTATTGTGTTTGTATCTATTCAATCCCGGCAAAACTGTCGGAATGCATTTCTTTTTGGATATGATTCTCTTTTCCATGGGAGCCAATCTTCCTCCTCTCATTTATTGCTTAAAAGAAGAATTATTAGAAAAGCTTCCTATATCGCCAGAAACACTTTGTATGACATTGGAATTATTTTTGTTGATTCCTTTGGGATATTATTTTGAATTATGGAAAGGATGGGCAGGCTTTGTCGCATTTATCATCATCACAATTTCAATTTGTTTAGCCTTTCGTTTTAGTTATTACACAATCGATTCGATTAGCGCGAAACAAGTTATGGATCGAATCAACGAAATGGAGGAAAACAATGAATAACTGTATTGAAGTCAAAGACTTAGTAAAAGAATATAAAGAATTACGAGCTGTGGATCATCTTTCTTTTGAAGTAAAAGAAGGAGAAGTGTTTGGGCTATTAGGACCAAAGGGAAGTGGAAAAAGTACGACAATGAATTGTTTATTGTCCTTACTAAATTATCAGTCGGGAGATATTCGTATTTTTGGACAAGAAATGAAACCTTCTGCTTACGATTTAAAACGAAGAATTGGTGTTGTTTTTCAGGATGTTGCCGTATTTGAAGAATTAAGCGTTTATGAAAATATTGATTATTTTTGCGGTCTTTATGTGAAAGATAAACAAACTCGTAAACAATATGTCCAAGATGCATTGGATTTAGTAGGACTAAACGATTATAAGAGTTTTGTTCCCAAAAAGCTTTCAGGAGGACTTCTTCGTCGATTAAATATTGCGTGTGGAATTGCGCATAAGCCCGATTTGATTTTTTTAGACGAACCAACCGTAGCGGTAGATCCACAAAGTCGAAATAATATTTTGGATGGTATTCTCACATTGAACAAACAAGGGGCAACGATTGTTTATACAACACACTATATGGAAGAAGTAGAAATCATCTGCGATCGAATTATGATTTTGGACAAAGGAAAGATCATTGCCCAAGGAAGCAAAGAAGAATTAAAGAATCTTGTCCAAATGGATGAAAAGGTGACAGTGGAATTGAAACATCCTTTACCAGAAGAGGTCTTACAAGAAATTAAAACTTGGGATTTTGTCCACAATGTTTCTTTAAAAGAACAAATTCTAGAAGTGCAATTTAAACAAGGGAATTATCATTTGAGTAAGTTGGTCATTTTCTTAAAAGAAAAGAATATTCCTTATTATAAAATTTATTCGGAACTTCCAACTTTAAACGATGTGTTCTTAGAATTAACAGGTAAGGAGTTGCGTGACTAATGTTTTGGACTCATTTTAAATATACTTTGAAAAGCTTATTTCGAAACAAGAGCTTGTTGTTTTGGACGTACGCTTTTCCTATTGTGCTAGCTATGTTGTTTAATTTAGCCTTTCAAGATTTAGAAAAAAACGAAGCGAAAACGACTTCAAATATCGCCATTGTGAATAACGAGAAGTGGCAA
Source organism: Bacillota bacterium (assembly GCA_030526175.1). Classification (GTDB taxonomy): domain Bacteria; phylum Bacillota_I; class Bacilli_A; order Erysipelotrichales; family Erysipelotrichaceae; genus Floccifex. Next base: position 14,591 of record JAUNDJ010000022.1, on the reverse strand, counting down.
GCGGAATCCTTTTATCAAGAGGCTATGCAAGAACTATCTCAAGGCGAAGATCCTTTGTTTCATATTGAATATGTTTCGAAAGAAAAAGCCGAAAAGCTTCTCGCAAATAAAAAAATCATTGGATATCTACTTTTAGAAAAAGAACACTTTGAAGTATATGTAGCCAACAATGGCGTGGAAGAAACGATTCTTCAATATGTGAGTGAAGAATTAAAGAGCACCAAAGATATGATCTCAACAATTGCGGACAAAGAAGTGGAAAAAGAAATCGCAAAAGGGAATTATTTGATAGATTCGAAAAAAATAGAAGCGAAAGTGAAAGAAATCATGAATACATCCATTCGTGTTAAAGATCAATCGAATAAGAATATGAGCTATACCATGATTGAGTATTATACGCTAATTGCGATGGCTTGTTTATACGGTGGTACTATTAGTATTCATGTCATGAAAAATATCAGTCCGGAAATTTCTAGCTTAGGAAAACGTTTTTCAATTACGGCATTGCAGAAGGGAACGTTGATTCTAGGTGCGTTATGTGCTGGTTTTGTGGTACAGATTGTTGGTGTAGGAGCTCTATTCGCCTTTTTATTAGGTGTTGTCCATGCAGATTTTGGAACGCATTTTGGCCAGATCGTTCTTTTGGCATTAGCGGGTTCTTTTGCCGGTTTGTCCTTAGGTATTTTTGTCAACTCGATGTTTAAAATGAATGAGGGAAACAAGAATGGAACATTAATTGGGATTACCATGTTGTGTAGTTTCTTTTCCGGAATGATGGGTATTACGATGAAATTTTTGGTTGATACAGCGTTTCCGATTTTAAATAAAATCAATCCGGCTGCTATGATTACCGATGGTTTGTATGCCTTGTATTATTATGAAAGCTTTGATCGATATTATTTTGATCTTGTTTCCTTACTTGTGTTCTCGCTTATCTTGCTTCTTGTATCTATCGTGAAAATGAGGAGGACAAGCTATGACAGTCTTTAAGGTCTATTTAAAAATATTAAATCGATACAAATTCTCGGTTATCTTATATACGGTATTGTTGGTGGCTTTTGCGGCTATCAATAATCAATCTCGTACTCAACAAAGTATGTATGAAGCCAGTCTTCCTACGATTGCCATTGAAGATTTGGATCGTTCGGATTTATCCAAAGAATTTGTAAAGTATATGGATTCGAAAACAGAAATTATTGAAATAGATGCCCAACAAAGAAAAGATGCGCTCTTCTATAGACAATTGGACTTTGTCTTAACAATCCCAAAAGGGTTTGAAAAAGACACAATGGCACAAAATGTACCAGAGATTGCGATTGAAAAATCAGGCGATTTCTCTTCGTACTATGCCAATATGATTATGGAACAATTCTTACAGGCTACACAAAGATTGGCAAAAGTGGATACGAAGGTTGAAGATTTGATTCGTGATGTGAATGCTTCTTTGAAAACAGAAACGAAAGTATATATGGAAAGTAAATTGAATCATTCTTCTTTAAATGCATTAACGAGTTACTATAATTTTTCCACATATTCATTATTAGCGGGAGTTTTATATATTATTGGATTAACGATGACTAGTTTTAAAAAAGAAGAAATTAAAAAGCGTTTGTTGGTGTCTTCGACAAAAGAAAGCTCTATACAAACACAGCTTTGGATTTGTAACATCGGCTATGCCCTTGTGTTATGGAGCTTATATGTCCTGATTAGCTATTTCATTTGTGGCGATGTATTGTTGAGCACGCATGGCTTGTACTATATTATGAACTCTTTTGTCTATTTGATTTGTGTGACGACAATGGCCTTCTTCATCTCCACTTTCGTACAAACTAGAGAAGCGGTAAATGGAATTGTGAATGTATTAGGGCTTGGTTCCGCTTTCCTTTGTGGGGCTTTTATTCCTGTGAATTTACTTCCTAAATTCGTATTAAAAATAGCGCGTGTTTTACCAGCCTATTGGTTTATTCAATCTAACGAAACCATTCGTACAATTGAAGTATTTTCAAATACCAATGTACAAGTAATCTATTCGAATGCGATGGTCATGGCTCTTTTTGCCCTTGGATTCTTTATCCTAACCATTTTATCGTCTACGTTGAAAAGAAAAATGTAAAAATTCACAAAGTAAACGTTTTCAATTGTGAACGATGTTCAAAACTATTTTCATCGCTTGCGAATCCTTATAAATTTCGCTATTATACCATCATAAATTAGGAGGTAAACAAAATGGTTGAATTATTATACGGGTTGTTTACAATTGGAAAGATTTTTGAAGAAGCTAGGAAAGAAGAAGAAAATAAATAGTATTCTTTGACCTTTATCATAAATGGGCGACTTATTCTTGAACAGGAATAGGTGCCCTTTTTTAGTTTTTCTTAAGGAAGTAAAAGAGAAAGCTTAAGACTTTTCTGATATTTTATATACGCAAAGAAAAAGGCAAAGTGTTTTCTTGATTCGTTTAGGAAAATACGATAGTCTAAAAGTAAGAATTTACGTAATAAAAATAGAAAGGAAAATACTATGGAATTATTAGATAATGAATTACTCGAAGTGAGTGGTGGTGCTGGTCTTGAACATGTGACAGTAAAAGTGATGATTGTTTGGAAGGGTTCGGCTGAAAAAAGAAAAAACGAAGCGAAATTAGTGGAAGTGAAATGCTGGGACAATGAAGGAATAGCTTATGGAAAATTAACGCCAGCGAATGACTGGACTTGTAAATTCCGTGTTTTGAAAAAAGCAGAATTTGATGCGAACATTGATGTGAGTGTTTATAAATTCATTTCGAAAGTCGAAAAAGACTGGAATCAAAAAGCGAATTTAATGATTTTTTATGTGTCATAATAAGGATAAGCTGAGTGGCTTATCTTTTTTCTTATATTAAACTTATTTAGGAGAAATAATGGAAAAGAAGAGTAGGAAATTTCCCATCATTGATATGGAAAAAACAGGAAAAAGAATTAAGGAACTGATTCAAGAAAGAGGATACACGGTTTTGGAAATTCAACGAATATTAATGTTGTCTTCGCATCAGACAATCTATAGTTGGTTTTCTGGAATCAATATTCCTTCGATTGATAATTTTGTGGCGCTTTCTAAATTATTAGAAGTGCCTTTAGAAGAGATGATCGTTTGTTTCGAAGTGGAAGAAAAGCGTATTCAGAATTCTAAAATTCAAGAAGTTTTGGAAGATTGGACGATGGAAGATATTGTTCGTTTTGCCAAACAATATCATATTTCTTTTGAACAGATGATTGAGAAGAGAAAGGAGTTTGGGAATGGAAACGTATATTCTTGAAAAAGAAGAAGCTTCATTTTGTATAGTGGAAATCTTAGGAGAACACAATCGTGAACATTTAGAGAAGCGTGTTCAATACTACCAACAAAATATTTCTGTCCCTTTTTCTTTTGTGGGATTGATAGTGGAGAGCTGGAATCACGATCTTTCACCATGGTCTTGTTTGAACTTTGGTCAGGGTGCAAAAAGTACATATGAAGAATTAATGACTGTTCTTTCTTCTAGAAAAGAAGTAAAGTATATTTTAAGTGGCTATTCTTTAGCGGGCTTGTTTTGTTTGTGGGTCGGCTATCAAACGGATTTTTTTGATGGAATAGTGGCTTGCTCCCCATCGGTATGGTTTCCTTATTGGGATACGTATATGCAAGAGCATACCTTTCTGGCATCCAAAGTGTATTTGAGTTTGGGAGATAAGGAGCATAAGTGCAAGAATCGCACCATGCGAGAAGTAAAGAATCGCATTCTTCTTACGCAAAAGATGCTGAATGGAACGTTGGAATTCAATCCTGGAAATCATTTCCAAGATGTCGAGCTTCGTATGTTGAAAGGATATCAGAATGTACTAAAAAAAGGCGAGTAATCGCCTTTTAGTGGTTTAGTTCATCCAATAATTGAGCTCTTCGTGTACCAATTAATAGAGTTTGTTTATATTGTTCGTACTTTTCATTTTCGTGCTCACTTAAGAATAGTGCACTAGTTTCATGCATAGCCAGGTTGGTCATGAAAATGACCATTTCTTGTCCATTTTGGAAAGCGTCTTCCATAAACTGGAAGGCATGGGATAAGCTTTGTGAACAAATTTCTTCTTGCACATGAAGCTTTTCCACTTCTTTGTCAAAAGGTTCTTTGGCAAGCATGAAGGCTTCTTTTCCAGAAATTTCTTTTGGGATATGTACTTTTCTTAATTCAGTAAGAAAGCTTTGGTGAAAATGTATTTGTGTTTTGGAAAGAAGCTGGCTTCTTTTTTGCACAAAGAAATCTGTTTCGTATTGATTGACAAGCTCTTCATACAAAATATCCTCGATTTGGCTTCGATATTCTTTTAAGAATGTATACCAAGTATCCACCCATTTTTTTTGTTGGAAATATGTGTCAAATTCTTTGTACAAACCGTCTAATAATAGATTGACTAAGGAGACACGTTCATCAAATGGGGCTTGGAAGACGCGTTGATAAAGTGTTGTCGATACTTTTCCTTTTAAGATATCTAAAATGCCATAATCGTCTTGATACTTTTTATACACTTGATAATATGCGGCTACATCTTCACTAACATCCTCGTGATGTAAGAATTGTTGGATTGTTTCTTGGGTAATCGGAATGTCCATTTCTTCGTATAGGGTTATTAGTTTGCCCAAATCTTCCCATCCTCGAGCGGTCACAAACTGCATACCATCGATGCTGTTTTCGACTTTATAGAACTGGCTTGGTTTTAGTTCCAAATAGCTAAGGATCATAGGGTGTACTTTTCCAAGCGCGTATTCTTTCCACACATAATAATTGGCTTGGATATCCATGTAGCGTACACGGTCAATAGTTACCATATCAAAATCTCGTACGGACTTGTTGTATTCGGGAGGATTTCCAGCAGCGACAATGATCCATCCTTCGGGTACTTTTTGGTTTCCAAACGTCTTACATTGTAGAAATTGTAACATGGTTGGAGCTAGTGTTTCCGAGACACAGTTGATTTCGTCGATAAAAAGAATTCCTTCTTTGATTCCTGTTTCTTTTTCTTTTTTATAAATGCTGGCAATGATTTCGCTCATTGTATATTCGGTAATGGAATATTCTTTTCCTTCAAATTCTTCTTTTTCAATAAAAGGAAGGCCCACTGCACTTTGGCGAGTGTGATGGGTAATGGTATAAGATACCAATCCAATTTGGCATTCTCTGGCAATTTGTTCCATAATCTGTGTTTTTCCAATACCTGGAGGACCGATTAATAATAGTGGTCTTTGGTGAAGGACAGGAATTTGATAATCTCCATATGCGTCTTTTTTCAAATAGGCTTTGACCGTGTTTTTGATTTCATTTTTGGCTTGTTTAATATTCATATTCTTATTCCTTTCTAAATTCCATAGGGTCTAAAGAATACGTTATGGCCCAAGGCGGAACTTTTGTGGCATCGTATTCTTCTAAATAAAGGAATGCACTCTTATACGAAGGGCATGTTTTGGGATAAATGCCTTTTCCATCGGTAAAATAAAGGAGTCCAGATAGATTTTTGAATTCGCCTTGTTCGATTAACTGATTGACATAAGTAAAGGGTGGGCGAAAATCGGTATTTCCTCCTCCTAAGATAGTAAATCGTTCGAGAAGTTTTTCCATTTCTTCTTGGTTAGTGATTTTTTCGTCACTTTGAATTTTGTCGTCGCATTGGAGTATGCGGATATGACTTTTTCGAAAGAAACTATCGGTGTGCGAAAGAATGGTATACGTTTCTTTTAAGAAGTTTTTGACAAGCTGATTGCTTGTGGAATAGCTTGTATCGATCACAATCACAAATTCTTGAATTTTTTTCATTTCTTTTGTTTCAACTTCTTCGATCAAGGGCATATTTTTATACAAACGTAAACCATAAGAATAATAGCTTAAATCGAATTCATCGGGATTGACGTGCAATTCTTCTCGATTGATGGAGAATTTCTTTAAAAAATCGCTATAGTTTCGTTTATTCTTAGACGCTTTAATTTGTGCGGTTAACACTCCATCTCCTTCTTGATTTTCTTTTCCTCTTCGCTGATTTTCTAACAGACTTTGGCGTGCAATCTTTTGCCACTGTTGTTGCAGGGAAGAAGAGGAAAGACTGGCTTGTTCTTGTTTTTCTTCGGGCCAGAAGCGATGATCGTCGGTATGAAATTCTTGTTGCAGAAGGGCTATGTTTTTTTGTTTCAACAACCAATAGTAAATGGCGGGTGCACTAATTCCTTCGCATTCTTGTTCAATTTGTTTGTATGTATTTATACGATGTAGTGTCAGGATTCGTTTGGTTGCTGGCACTTGAAGATGGTCGATCGTATATTCAACGGCAATATCACAAGCGAGTCCATAGAGCGGTTCTTGTTTCTTTTGTTTCAACCACAAATGTCCAAAAAGACAATGGAGCACGCTATGTAAATAGACTCGATTTAAGTATTGTGGATTTTTTTTGAATAACGAAAGTATCTTTTCACAATTGTAGTATAGGAACATTCCATTGGTTGCACTGGTTGAAATTGTTTCGTTTTCTTTAAATTCTAAACTGTTTAGTGCAATGGATAAAAAGGGAAGATCGATGTGGAGCTCACTAATGACAAGCTGCCATATCTTTTGGACCATTTCCTGTTCCCATTCGCTCTGGGTTTGAATATGTTTTTTCATAACTAAAAGTCCTCAAAAGAATATGTCGATTTTTGAATCGAAAAGTATTTCTTTTTCCATGCGATCAATTGGGTCGTTCGTTGTGGTGACTCGCTTTGTGTTAAAAGGGTATCGAAGCTTTCTTTGGTGATTGCTTGATGTTTTAATAAGTGTTCGATGACAGAAAGCTCTAAATCGATTTTTAGTAGATCTTTTTGATGCTCTAAGATATATGTTTTGTATAAATCGGGTTTTTGAAGACTACGAATGAGGGCAAAGTGCATGAGTGTCTTTGGCGATTCTTCAATACAGAGTTTTTCAAAAACCGAATCGTATTCTTCTAAATGGACAATGTCATTTTTAATACATTGTCGTAAGCGGAATCCTTCCCCTTGGATATTCATCCCAAAGATATGAGCCGGTCCAATTTCATCGTATACCTCGTAATATTCGGGATAAAATAGCGTTTGGTCTTGAAAGTGAATGTCAACATCCCAGGTGATTTGTCGTAGTAAATAACGAATTATCGTTGGTGTACTCGAATGTTCCTGGATATAGATATCGTGTAGTTTGGTTGCGTTGACAAACGCATCGTATCCTAGTTCTTGAAGTGAACTGGAAATCGTAATCTGCTTTAGATTTTTACAGTTATAGAAGGCATGTGAGCCGATGCTTCGAATCGTATTGGGAAATTCTACAGATTCCACTTGGTTTCCACAGAGTTCATAAAGATTGTCTGTCAAAGTTGTACAAAGTACATCTTTAGGAATGTGATTGCTTGCGGAAAAACAATAGGGCCCAATTTCGCTTAATGGATGTCCGTCGATTTCTTTTGGTAACACAATATTCATATCTGTGCCATAAATACGGTATAGAATAGCGCTATTGTCGCTTTTAATTTTATATTGATACATATATTCTTGGTTCATGACTCCCATTATATCACCGATTGGGCACTTGGAAAATCAAGATGCTTCTTTCGAAGGATTGTATATGTATTTTGAACACTTTCAATCTTATGGTATACTTGTATTTGAAAGTGGTGAAAGAAATGAAATGTTGTGAATGTAAAGCGGAAGAAGCGGTAATTTTAACGGCACAAAATGAAGTGTTTTGTTTAGATTGTTACAAACAAGTGGTTATGAACATTCTTCGTCGTCAAAATGAATTTGTATATCCAAATGAAATTACGATTTTAGAAGGAAAAGAGAAACATGTTTTTGCGATTGATCACAATATCAGCGCAAAAGGTTTTTTATGGTCTGGTATCGAAGAAAAAGGATTTTATGAGGTTGCGCATTTGGCGAATATTGAATCAAGTTTTGAAGAAGCTTATCTTGCTTTTGTTCAAAAACTTGTGGATACCGTATACACCAAAACAATTCAAAGAACATTTATGTCTTCGACATGGAATGTGTTTAAGAAAGAATTGGAAGATGTTCAATTGTCACAAACAGGACAATTATCTATTCGTGAAGACGATTTAGGACATATCTTTTTTGTGATTGATGGAAGAAGTTATTCACCTTCGCAATTAGCGGATATGTTAGCGCCTTATAAAGGGATGACGATGCAATTTAAGATTTGCCCAAAGTCTGTGGAAGTCTTAAAAAACGATGAAACATTGGAAATAAAGAAAAAGTAGCGTGAGCTACTTTTTTCATTATTCGTTTGACCAAGTTTCGGATTGTTGGAATTCTTCACTTTTGCTGCATCCACAATCGTGAGAATTACGGATGTTGTAGTTAACTTCTTGGTGAATGCTGACACGAGCACATGGTGGAACGGATTTAGTGATAAAAGAGTTCCCTCCAATAATAGCGCCTTGTCCAATTACCGTTTCTCCTCCTAAGATGGAAGCTCCAGAATAAATGGTTACGTTATCTTCAATGGTAGGATGACGTTTTTTTCCTTTTAATTGTTGACCGCCACGAGTCGATAGGGCACCGATAGTTACCCCTTGGTATACTTTTACATTTTCTCCAATAATGGAAGTTTCTCCGACTACGATTCCAGTACCGTGGTCGATAAAGAAATATTTTCCAATGGTAGCTCCTGGGTGAATATCAATTCCTGTTTTACTGTGTGCAAATTCTGTCATAACACGAGGAATTAGTGGAATGTCTAATAAGAACAATTCGTGGGCAATACGATTGACCATGATTGTGTATAGACCTGGGTAACAAATGATGATTTCTTCGTGGTTAAAAGCAGCTGGGTCGCCTGCATAAGCCGCTTGTACATCCGTATCGATATATTCGCGAATTTTTGGGATGCGGTGGAAGAATGTAACGGCTTTATTGTGCGCTACATCTTGTAGTGTTTCGGCATCCACATTTTTGTATTCGTCTGTATAACGAAGTACGATGCTGATTTGGCGAATCAAACGGTATAGGGTATCTTCCAACAACATTTGTACGTTGTTTTTTACAGTATAGATTTTGTATTTATCATTTTTATAAAATCCAGGATAAATAATATTTTGAATGTTTTTTAGAATTTCTTGAATTTCGATACTGCTTGGTAAATCAAACGATTCCACACGATCGATAATTCTTTCTTTTCGATAATCATCCATTAATAATCCCATGACTTCATCTAATTCTTCTTTTTCTAATTGAAATAAATCGGGCATGTGTAACTCTCCTTTTACGTGGTTTTTCTATTATATATGAATTCCAACATAAATACTATGGATACGATTTCTTTTCCTAAATATTATGTATTTTCTAGAAGAAATTATATAATTTTAATAAGATAAATTTTTTTAAGGAGTGTAAATAATATGCATATAAAAGAGGATGCGATGTATATCGTTGAAAAAGCCATTCATCGTGTTTTACCAGATGAAGCGGTGAAACAAGCGTTACAAGGAAAAGCGTTTTTGAATGGGAAAATTTATGTGGTTGCGGCTGGAAAAGCGGCTTGGCAAATGGCTAAGGCGGCCAGTGATTTCTTAGGAGATAGAATTGAAAAGGGAGTAGTCGTAACAAAATATGACCATGTGAAAGCGGACATATCGAAGATGGATTGTTACGAAGCAGGACATCCAGTTCCGGATGAAAACTCTTTTTTGGCTACCCAAAAAGCTTTGGATTTAGTAAGTAACTTGCACAAAGAAGATACGGTTTTATTTCTTCTTTCTGGAGGTGGTTCGGCTTTGTTTGAAAAACCAAGAATCCCTGGAAAAGAGCTACAAGATATCACGCAACAATTGTTGGCTTGTGGAGCAGATATCGTGGAGATGAATACGATTCGTAAGCGTCTGTCGATGGTTAAAGGGGGACAATTTGCGAAAATTTGTGAACCGGCACAAGTCTATAGTATTGTTCTGAGTGATATTTTAGGCGATCCATTGGATATGATTGCTTCTGGACCAGCCTATCCGGATTCAAGTAGTTGTAAGGATGCCCTTGCGATTGTGGAAAAGTATCAGCTTCACTTAAGTGAACAAGCTATGTTTTGTTTGAATCAGGAAACACCAAAAGAATTGAAGAATGTGACAACGATGATTACGGGTAGTGTAAAAAATCTTTGTATGGAAGCAAGTCTTGCTTGTAAAGAACTGGGGTATAAACCGATTGTTTTGACGGATCAATTGGCTTGTGAAGCAAAAGAAGCGGGAGCTTTCTTGGCTTCGATTGCCAAGAGTCATCAAAAGGAAGAGGAAAGTGTTGCTTATATTGCGGGTGGTGAAACGATTGTTCACTTAATTGGCAAGGGATTGGGGGGAAGAAATCAGGAACTGGCTTTGGCTGGGGCGATAGGGCTTTCGAGTTGTTCGAATACGGCACTTATTAGTGTGGGTTCAGATGGTACGGATGGGCCTACGGATGCAGCTGGTGGATATGTCGATCAGGATACGCAAAGAACATTGCGTGACCAAGGTATTGATATCTATGATGTCTTAAAAAATAACGATGCATACCACGCCCTTCAAAAAAGTGATGGATTGGTTATTACTGGTCCAACAGGAACGAATGTGAACGATGTAGCGATTTTATTGATCAAACGATAATATGTGGAAGAAAATTGGAATATTGTGCCTTGCTTTTCTAACGCTTGTTTCTTGTGCCAAAATTGAAAAGGTGGATACTTCTTGGCAAACGATTCGGGTGGAAGAAGCGTATTCGAGTGATGGAAGCGATTGGAATGGGTTGTATAAAAAAGGAACGGAAAATAAGACTATCGTGTATTTTGTGGGAGGCGGGATGAGCTTTTCACGAAATATGGATAAGGCCAATGCCCTAGGTTTTTTTGAAGAAAATCTTTGGTACATAAATCAGCTTTCGCAATATGCGCTTTTTGCGAATGTGAAAGAAAATCCTTTTCGGAATTGGAATTTTGTTGTGATTCCTTATTCTACAGGAGATTTACACATTGGAAATGTGATTTATGAAGAGGAAGATGGTAATCGTACGTATCATCAAGGTTATAAGAATTTTAAATTGTTTATGGAACAGATCAAGGATGAATTGGGAAATCCGGATTCGTTAATTATTACGGGTTCGAGTGCTGGCGGTTTTGGGGCAGCCTTGTTGGCAGAAGATGTATTGGAATATTTTCCGAATACGAAAAATATAGTGACCATGGTGGATGCAGGATTTTTGATTTATGAAGATTGGAAAGATTGTGCACAAAACTTTTGGGAAGCACCAGAACATATCGTAAATCGTATCCATTCGAATAATATTGTCTTGGATAGTCTTGAAAGTCTGCATAAAAATAGGGAAGATGTAAAAATCTTATTTGCGTGTTCTTCAAGAGACAGTGCTTTACAAGCGTATCAGAATTTTGTGGATACTGGTGTGTTTGAATATAGTATAGAAGCTGGGGATCGTTTCTTTTTGAATTTGAAAGAGATGGTCAAAGAATTAAAAGCGATAGATTGTGGATTGTATATTTTTGATACGATTGTGGATGAAGAATTTCAGCTAACGCGTCACATGGTTTTACCCAACAATCCGTTTGCCAAACGTGTTGAAAATACTTCGGTTGTCGAGTGGATTTGTGATGCATTGGAAGGGAATCTTCGCTCGTATGGACTATATGTATTGGCGGAATAAATTCTTTTCAAAAAGGTTTGACAAGGCATGGATTAGTCAGTAGAATGTTGTATGTTAAAGGCGAAGAAGAGGACGAGTACCTTTAGAAATTCGAGCAGAGAGAGCTTTTGGTTGGTGGAAAAAAGCGACGAACTAGAGAGAATAAAAACTTGGAGCTGTATGTAATTCCTGCATTAAAGGAAACACTGTTAATAGACAGTGATTGAGGTTTTCTAAAGTGATTTAGAAAATGAATTAGGGTGGTAACACGACATTTCGTCCCTTGGATGGAATGTCTTTTTTTATTTTAGGAAAAGGAGAAAGAACATGGCAGAAAAATTATCGGAACAAGAAAAAGTTAGACGTCAAAAGATGCAAGACTTAAAAGACATGGGTATTGACCCATTTGGACACGCTTATAAGAGAACTTCTACTTCTGGAAAAATCAAAGCGCAATATGAAAATTTCTCTAAAGAAGAATTAGCAGAAATGGAACAAGCACCTGTTCGTATCGCTGGTCGTATTATGACAAAACGTCGTATGGGAAAAGCTGGTTTCATGCACATTCAAGATAAAGATGGACAAATCCAAATTTATGTTCGTAAAGACGCAATTGGAGATGACCAATATGAAATCTTCAAAAAGAATGACATTGGAGATATCGTAGGTATCGAAGGAACAATCATGCGTACAGATCACGGTGATTTAGCCGTTCGTGCTGGTGAATATACTCACCTTTCAAAATCTTTACGTCCATTACCAGAAAAATTCCACGGTTTAACAGATACAGAAGAACGTTTCCGTAGAAGATATGTAGACTTGATTATGAACGAAGAAGCTAAGAAAATTGCGATCACTCGTCCACAAATCATTCGTGCAATCCAAAACTTCTTAGATGGAGAAGGATTAATGGAAGTGGAAACTCCAGTTTTACAACCAATTCTTGGTGGAGCTGCTGCTCGTCCATTCGTAACACACCACAACACTTTGGATATGCCATTCTATATGCGTATCGCAACTGAATTACCTTTAAAACGATTAATCGTTGGTGGTTTAGAAGGTGTTTATGAAATTGGTCGTTTATTCCGTAACGAAGGAATGGATGCGACTCACAACCCAGAATTCACAACAGTAGAAGCGTATGTTGCTTATTCAGACTTAGAAGGAATGATGGACTTAATCGAACGTTTATTCGATTCTGTCGCTAATAAAGTATTAGGAACAACAGAAATCACTTACCAAGGACAAGAATTGTCTTTAAAAGCGCCTTTCAAACGTTTACACATGGTAGATGCGATTAAAGAAGCTTGTGGTGTAGACTTCTGGCAAGAAATGACTTTAGAAGAAGCAGCTGCTATCGCTAAAGAACACGGTATTGAATTAGAAAAGAAACACAACTCTGTTGGTCACGTAATCAACTTATTCTTCGAAAAATATGTAGAAGAAAACTTAGTACAACCAACATATATCTATGGTCACCCAACAAGTATTTCTCCATTGGCTAAGAAAAATGCAGAAGATCCTCGTTTCGCAGACCGTTACGAATTATTCATTTGTGGAAAAGAATACGCAAATGCCTTCTCTGAATTAAACGATCCAATCGATCAAAGAGAACGTTTTGAAAAACAATTAGAACTTCGTGATCTTGGGGATGATGAAGCGAATGAAATGGATACAGATTATGTAGAAGCATTAGAATATGGTATGCCTCCAACTGGTGGTGTAGGACTTGGAATCGACCGTTTCGTAATGTTACTTACGGATCAAAGAACAATCCGTGAAGTATTATTATTCCCTCACATGAAAAATAGATAGGATTTTTACGATTCATTAGACATTAATAAAACCCTTTATAATCGGATTTTTAGCGATATAAAGGGTTTTTATCTTTTTATTTTGTGTTCTTCCTTTTTCGATAGTTATCTTCTAAGATTATATGATGATTCATGAATCAAAAAGCTAGTTTGGTTAATATTCTAATTGAATATAAATATCGTAGTGTTGCAAAGTATCTTTCTTCATTATGGATCCTAGAAAATAGAATTACTGAAATTCCTACCAAATTATAAATATTGTCAATATTTGGTGAAAATGGAAAATCTTTAATATTTGTTGCTTCTTGATAAGTCCAACACGTCCATATATTTCCGGAATTAACACACATATTGATAATAGATTCTTCAAAATTAAAACCTAAGAGAATATTAAAGTTTTCGGAGTATGATTTTAATTCAAAATTCTTTTCTTCTGAACTAATAAGTTCATTATTTTTGTAATGAATAAGTGTTATTTTTGCATTATTATATAGATCCTTTTGGATTACACCTGAAAATGAAAATATATCATTGCTGGTTTCTTGAAATACTTTAGGTGATTCACGAATGTCTAAAGAATTGCTTTTGTATAAAAATCCTACATCAATGTTTTTTCCTGTACATAAAAAAAGAAATATCGAAAAAATAAAGGAAAATGATAGTGAGAAATGCAGTTGATAATGTGCTTCTAGGGTAATGATAAGTGTACTTTTCCGAGAGAAAAATAACGATGGATAAATCGCATGAAAATGGAATAAAAGGTAGATTAAAATCTATTCTTTAAGAAAAGCAAGTAAATTTATCCGCTTATTCGATTTTATTACCACTTAAGCTGGAATAATTGATAGTGAAATAACTTTATTCTATTCTATTTGTAAAGATTCTTAACAAGTGTTAGAAAGGAAAAAAGTATGAAACGGAATTTTGTTATTGGTATATCTTCAATTTGATTGTTGTTAAATTCTGTTACTCGAGTTTATCTGAGCCCAGCAGAATACTCCAGCTTGTATAAGCTGGAGATGAATGCGTAGTTTTTTTAAATTAATGCCATAAATAGTGTCGGTATGTGTGAGATTCTTAATTTAGAATCGTATA
>JAUNDJ010000021.1 GCA_030526175.1 Bacillota bacterium | reverse complement strand
AAATTGGCTATTCTTATTCGGCAACTTTTGGCACATTTTATATTGACACTAACAAACAGTATAAAGGGACATTTTCTTATCTGTTATATCACGATTCTATTAACTAGAATTCTACAATTCAAAGTATTAGAAAATAAATTTCCAACATCAAAAATATGCAGCTTCTATCGAGATTTCAAAGTAGTAAAAGTCAATAGTAATAGATATATCAATATGACAAGAGCTTCGGATTTCGTTAATGAGCTCGCCCTGAGACTTCATCAGCCCATAACGAATTATTACCTTACTGAGCGACAAATAAAAATGATGCATACTCGTTAATAAAACGAGTTTTGCACCATTTTTTTTACTTAACTCCTAAAGTCAGGTCATATATTTAGTTTACTCTCTTTTTTTTATTTGTGATATACTCCAAGGGTATGAAAAAGTATATAGGAAATAAACAATTCTACAAAAAAATGTTGTTGGTGATGCTACCCATTGCCTTACAAAATGGAATTACCAACTTTGTTTCTCTATTAGACAATATCATGGTCGGACGATTAGGAACCGAAGCGATGAGCGGTGTCTCCATTTCCAACCAATTGATCTTTGTCTACAACTTATGTATTTTTGGAGCGTTATCCGGAGCTGGTATTTTTACCACTCAATACTTTGGAAGATTAGACAAGAAAGGAATTCAATACACATTTCGCTACAAAATACTTATTGGAACCACTTCCACATTAGGGGCAATTCTCTTATTCCTTGGATGTAGTGAAACGCTCATTTCCTTTTATTTAAATGGAGAAGGAAACATTGCGGATACCTTATTCTATGGAAAAGAATACTTAATGCTCATGCTCTTAGGCTTACCCGCTTTTATGATGATGCAAGTCTACGCAACCACTTCACGCGAATGTTCCCAAACTATGCTTCCTATGAAAGCGGGATTGATTGCGGTTGTCGTAAACTTAGTCGGAAACTACATTTTAATCTATGGAAAATTTGGTTTACCCGCATTGGGATCGGCTGGGGCTGCCATCGCTACAGTACTTTCTCGTTATGTGGAATTAGTCATCAACGTTGTTGGTGCTCATAAAAATGAACATATTGCTCCATTCTTAGAAGGCGTTTATGCTTCATTAAAACTACCATTCGATCTTTTCAAAAAAATCTTTATTACTGGCCTTCCTTTATTATTAAACGAAACATTCTGGGCATCCGGAATGGCTATGTTAGCCCAATGCTACTCCACTCGAGGCTTGGATGTAGTCGCAGCAATGAATATTTCCAACACCATCAACAATGTGGTAAATACCATCTTTATTGCCCTAGGAAGTGCCGCTGGTATTATTATTGGTCAATTGTTAGGGGCACAAAAAGTGCAAGAAGCCAAAGACACCGTACCAAAGATGAATTTTTTCGGGGTGATTCTTTGTACCTTCCTAGCCATGATTATGTGTTATTTCTCTAACATCTTTCCTACCATTTATAACACAGGATTGGATATACAAAATTTAGCCACCCAATTCATTTTTATTCAATCGTTATTTATGCCGCTACAATCGTACATAAACTGTATGTATTTTACCCTACGAGCTGGAGGAAAGACTTTCATCACCTTCTTATTCGATAGTGTATATGTATGGATGGTCAGTGTGGTTATTGCCTATTGTTTATCCAGATTTACAAGCATTCCTGTCATCTACATTTTCCTTTGTGTCCAATGCTTCGATATCATCAAAGCTGTCATTGGTGCCATCTTAATCAAAAAAGGAATTTGGATTCATAATATTGTCGCTTAGAAGTCGGAAACGACTTCTTTTTTAGTGGATTCTGTGTATAATATTATCTTGAACAAAGTTCTGAAAAAGATGAGGTTTATATGAAAAAAGTAAAGAAAAACGATCCTATTTTCAACGAAAATACCCCAGAAGAAATACAGGAACAAGTGATTGATATGGAAGAAGAAAATCCGCCTAAGAAAAAAATGCGTAAGCTGGATTTCTTTAATAAATTTGCGCTATGCTTATTAACACTTTTTATTTGTGGTTGCTTAAGCGTCTATGTCCTCGTTGTGTATGTCGTCAATCGACCAGACAGCATGACCTTTCAACAAGATGGGCTTGTGACCGTCTCCAATTCAAGAATTTTTGATTCAGCCAACAACATGATTTATGAATTTGGACAAGAAATTCGCGAAGATGTCACATACCAACAACTGCCACAGACAGTCATCGATGCTTTTTTATCCATCGAAGATTCACGTTATTTTGAACATAACGGATTTGACATTCCACGTTTTATGGCTGCTGCACTAAACAACTTAAAAAGTAAGGATTTTTCACAAGGTGGATCTACTTTGACCATGCAAATGATTGACAATGCGTTTACTTCCAACCAAGAAGAAAAGATCTTAAGCAATAAAGGTTACATTTCCAAAACGGACCTTGTTCAGCTAAAGATCCAAGAAATCTATTTGGCCATGATTGCTGAAGAACAAGTTTCAAAAGAAGACATTTTTGAATACTATGTCAATCGTGTATGGTTTGGTTCGGGAAATAACACGCGTGGTATCCAAAAAGCCAGTCAGTATTATTTTGGAAAAGATGTAACCGAACTAAACTTGACTGAAGCCGCTTTTCTAGCCGGAAGTGTAAATGCCCCTAATGAATACAATCCATTGTGGAATTTATCCGATTCGGAATTTGACCACTTAAAAGCAGGTGAAGATCGACGAAATGTAACCTTAGAATTGATGTTGTCACACGGCTATATTTCCAAAACTGAATATAAGTTAGCCAAAAACACAAAGCTTTCGTACTCCCTTCGTTATCAACAAGCCATGAAAGAAAACGATCCCTACGAAGCCTATATCGCTCAGGTTATTGATGAAGCCAAAGAGATTACCGGACAAGATCCAAGTATCATCCCTATGGATATTCACACAGCTCTAAATGGAGATGTGCAAGTACAATGCGATAATATTTGTAACGGAAATGTGATTGCTTTTCCAAACGAATATTTTGATGTTGGATTTGCGATTATCGAAAACGCAACCGGAGAAATTATTGGTGTAGGACCAGGAAGAACATATCATAACGATGCCGTAAAAGTAGATACATCAATGGATAGAAAACAGCCAGGTTCTTCCATGAAACCAATTATTGCTTATTCATCCACTTTTGATATCTTAGGATGGTCAACCGAACACGCTGTAGAAGATAAGAAAAAAGACTATTGGCATAACAATTCGTATGTGAATAACTCCGATGGAAAATTTAATGGAACTATCAGCTTAGCCTATGCACTCGGTGTTTCCAAAAATACTTGTGCTGCCGAAGCCATGGAACAATTAATCAATTCCATGGGATATGAATATTGGATTGGATTCTTACGTGAATGTGGATATGACGAAGATGTAGCAGTAAACTTTAACGAACAATATTCCATTGGTGGGTCGAATATGTGGGCCAGCCCAATCCAACAAGCTAGTGCCTACTCCATGTTTGCCAATAATGGAATTCGTATTGATGCCCATCGCATTCGAAATATCGTAATGCGCACGACTGGAGAAAATATCGATTCACCTGCCCAAGCACACCAATTGATTTCACCAGGAGCCGCTTTTATGACAAGTCATCTATTATATAAAGTTGTCAATGGCGGGTATCAAAACTTCAATAACTTACTACAAGACAGTTATCCTTGTTACGGAAAATCCGGAACTTCCGACTGGGGAGATTCTGGTTTACAATATGGAATTCCGCTAGCTTCCATTCGTGATGAATGGTCTATTGGATATACCAGTGCCTATACCATTGCGGTATGGTCAGGCTATAGTGAGGCAGGATTCAAAATGGGATACTATATTCCAACCAACTATGTTTCAAGCTATACCCAAGCGTTCCAAATTTCAAATTACTTACTCGATTATTGTCAAAGATATGCCGAATATACAAACATTGCACCTACTGGCGATGTAGTTCCTTATGCCGGAGGATATATTAAGGCAGAATTTGCGGCGGTTGGTGATAAAACAACCACGAGTGCAGGAACAAAGAAACAAAACAATCAACGCTATTAGAGGCCATCAATTTTGATGACCTCTTCTTTTTTTCTTATTTTTGATTGATATTTTCTCTTCCATTGTAACAACCAATCGTTACATTCTTAGCCGGAATGGTCAACAAGCCTAGAACAAAACCTGACAAGAAACAAATAATACCTAAATACGCTACGTCTTTTTTTGAATACGATTCATTTTTCATCTTTCTTCCTCCTTAAAATAAAGACAATTGTTCAAATTTTTCTGGATACTCTTGTAAATATTGAAAGACATCCTCTACCTTATACAGAATGTGGTGTTTCCGACACGTTTCTTCAAAAATACGCATCAGACGATTGTGATTGTCACTATTGACCATATACGAATTCCCATACTTACGCATATAGATTTCTTTGAGTCCCGGAAAATGTTGATCCAGCTTTTCATAAAAATATTCACGATTGCCATTCCGTAGCGTTAAACCAATGCCGAAACAAAGAATCCCTTTTACCTTCGCTTGTACACAAGCTTGTAACAATGCTCGAAAATTCTTTTCATCGTCATTAATATAAGGTAAAAATGGACACAACCAGACTACGGTAGGAATACCTTCTCTTTCTAAGATTTGTAAAACCTCAATTCTACGGCTCGTTGGACAAACGTTTGGTTCTAAGATCTTACACAACTCATCGTTGGCCGTAGTAAGAGTCATTTGCACGACAAATTTGGATTTTTTATGAATCGATTTTATCAAATCCAAATCTCTAAGAACCAAATCGGATTTCGTAATCACACTGCCTCCATACCCATATCGGTCGATAATTTCTAAACAACGACGTGTCAAACCCAGTTCTTTTTCCAAAGGCATATACGGATCACTCATAGAACCCGTTCCAATCATGCAACGCTTCCGTTTAGCTTTTAATGCACGTTCTAATAATAGCGGTGCATTTTCTTTGACTTCAATATCTTCAAAAGCATGATTCATCTGATAACACGCAGAGCGAGAATCGCAATAGATGCAACCATACGTGCATCCTCGATACAAATTCATACCATTTTGAGAATTTAATAATGTTTTCGCTTGTACTTTATGCATATTTCTATTATACCAAACAAAAAAAAGGAAATCGTAATGATTTCCTCTTACAAATTATTCTACGTATTGTAACGCCGCTTTTCCAGTATCTCCAGAAGAAATACGAATGACATTTTCTACGTTGTACACAAAGATTTTTCCATCACCCATGTTACCAGTGTACAATGCTTTTTTCGCAGCCTTCACTACTTTTGCCACTGGAATGTCACTAACTACAACTTCCACTTTTAATTTAGGAAGAAGTTCCATATTGACTTTAGCACCACGATAGTATTGAGTTTGTCCTTTTTGTACACCACAACCAGAAACTTGAGTAACTGTCATACCACCAATTCCGATTGCGTTTAGACTCTTCTTCAAGGCATCGAATTTTTCTAATTTTGTGATAATTTCCACTTTTGACATTTCACCATATCCAGGAAGAACTGCCGTTGGAATCGCATCTTCTACATCTACCGCTGGAGTTGAAGAAGCAACTTCTAAATCGGCTGCTGGAATATCGTATTCCGAAAGATCGATATCATCGTCTTCTAATAAACCAACTACATCACTACGCATCGCAAATCCTGCATAAGCACTTTCCAAACCATGTTCTGTTGAATCCAAACCAACGATTTCTTCATGAGCCGAAACACGAAGACCAATTGTTGCATCAATTACTTTGAATGTGATATACATTGTGATTGCTGTCCAAGCACCAATGGCTAATAGACCAACACATTGTTTGATTAATAAATCAAATCCACCACCATAGAACAATCCTAATACTTCATATCCGCTTGAATCTGTACCACAAGCAAGTAAACCAACCATGACAGTTCCTAAAATACCATTCATCATGTGTACAGCTACCGCTCCAACAGGGTCGTCAATTTTTAATTTGTAGTCTAATAACCAAACTCCAAAAATAACGATTAATCCAGAAGCAACACCTTCAATAGCTGCTCCAAAAGCATCAATATAATCACAACCAGCTGTTACACAAACTAAACCAGCTAAAGAAGCATTTAAACACATTGATACATCTGGTTTACCATAACGAACCCAAGTGTAAATCATACAAGTTACTGTGGCAATGGCAGGAGCAATTGTTGTTGTGGCAAAAATTGTCGATAATTGAATTGAGTTCACAGCCGCAGCCCCGTTAAATCCATACCATCCAAACCAAAGAATGAAACATCCTAAAGCACCAATTGTAATGTTGTGACCAGGAATCCCTCTTGGATTTCCTTCTTTATCAAATTTACCAATACGAGGACCTAAGATTTTAGCACCAATCAATGCGGTTAAACCACCAACGAAGTGAATCGCAGCCGATCCAGCAAAATCGTGGAATCCCCATTGGGCTAGCCATCCGCCACCCCATACCCAGTGCGCTTCGACTGGATAAACGATTAAACTAATCACAAAACTGTAAATACAGTAAGAAATAAATTTTGTACGTTCAGCCATCGCTCCCGAAACAATGGTTGCCGCTGTTGCACAGAATACTAAGTTAAATACTAAGCTTGACCAATCGGTTCCAGTAAAATTAAACAATGGATTTTCTCCCCAACCAATAAATCCAGCAACATCTTGTCCACAAAGAATACTATATCCCAAGATCAAGAAGGCTACGGTTCCTAAACAAAAATCCATTAAGTTTTTCATGATGATATTTCCGGCGTTTTTAGCTCTTGTAAACCCCGCTTCTACCATGGCGAATCCGGCTTGCATAAAGAATACTAAGGCAGCACCGATTAAAAACCAGATTCCAAAAACTTGACTCAAAATCTCTTCCATAACACAAATCTCCTTTCGATTTTGATAAAAAGAAAAAGGCGCTTCGAAACTCTTCGTTGAGTTCCAAAGCACCTTTGCCTTATTACTGTCTGTACTATAATGTAATTTTTTTCATATTTCAAGCACTTTTTTCATTTTATTTCAAAACTGCTTCCACAAAACCAACAAACAATGGATGTGGTTCGTCCGGTCTTGATTTAAATTCCGGATGCGCTTGGGTCGCTACAAAAAACGGATGCTCTTGTAGCTCAACCATTTCCACGATATATTTATCCGGACTCGTACCAGAAATGATCATACCCTTTTGTTGCAAAATCTGACGATACTCATTATTCACCTCATAACGATGACGATGTCTCTCGCTAATTTCACTCTTTTTATAAAGATCTTTTGCTTTTGTGTCCTCTTTCAAAACACAAGGATAGCTTCCCAAACGCAAAGTACCCCCTATATTTTCCAATCCATCCTTTTCTGGCAAAATCGTGATGACTGGATGCGATGTGCTCGGATTCAATTCGCTACTATGGGCATCGTATAATCCACACACATTTCTGGCAAACTCAATAATCGCAATCTGCATACCTAGACAAAGGCCTAAATATGGAATTTTATTTTCACGTGCATACTTCGCAGCTATAATCATCCCTTCGGTTCCTCGCACACCAAAACCACCAGGAACAAGAATTCCTTTCATTCCAGAAAGTGTTTCGTTCACATTTTCTTTTGTCAGCGTATCCGAATCGATCCAATGAATGTTCACTTCACAACGATGGAAAATCCCAGCGTGACGAAGAGCCTCTACAACACTCAAATACGCATCATGAAGGGCAATATACTTCCCAACTAGAGCAATATCCACACTTGTTTTTGGGTGTTTTGAACATTCTACGATTGCTCTCCATTTTTCTAAATCTGGTTGTGGACATGGGATTTCTAAATCTTCACAAACCACTTTGGCAAAGTCTTCTTCTTCCAACATCAAAGGTACTTCATAAAGCGATTTGGCATCCAAATTTTCTAAGACATGATCCTTTTTGACGTTACAAAATTGGGCAATTTTTGCACGCATTTCATCTTCCAAAGGAAAATCACTTCGGCACACTAAAACATTAGGCCATAAACCCATTCCTTGTAGTTCTTTTACGCTCATTTGTGTTGGTTTTGTCTTCAATTCTTGCGAAGCTTTCAAATATGGAATCAAAGTGACATGAACAATGATCGCATTTTCTCTTCCCACTTCACTCTGGAATTGACGAATGGCTTCTAAGAAAGGTTGCGATTCAATATCCCCAACGGTTCCACCAATTTCAATAATCGCTACGGTATTTTCGTCATCGCTTTGGGCATGATAAAAACGATCTTTGATTTCGTTGGTAATATGTGGAATCACTTGCACTGTTCTTCCTCCATAATCCCCACGTCTTTCTTTATTAATCACAGACCAATAGATTTTTCCCGTTGTCACATTGGAATTGGAATTTAGATTTTCATTAATAAAACGTTCATAGTGTCCTAAATCCAAATCGGTTTCCGTTCCATCATCGGTCACGAATACTTCTCCATGTTGAATCGGATTTAGCGTTCCCGGATCCACGTTGATATACGGATCAAATTTCTGCATAACCACCTTATAACCACGCGCTTTCAACAAGCGCCCTAAAGAAGCGCCTGTAATCCCTTTTCCTAAACCAGAAACGACACCTCCGGTCACAAAAACATACTTTACCATAATGACTCCTTTCTAAAATATTGTACTTACACCCATTGTTCTTTCTTCCAATACGTCCAAAAGAACAGAAACGGTATCTAAAGAAGTAAACATAGTTACATTGTTTTCAATGGCACAACGACGAATGGCTGCCCCATCTTCATAGTGGATACCCGAGAAAATAGAACGCGTGTTCATCACATATGTCACATAACCCGCTTTAATTGAATCCAAGATTTCCGTACTACCTTCCGACAATTTTCTTCGAATACGCGTACGAATACCATGGGCTTTTAAGAATTCAGCTGTCCCAATGGTAGCTTCAATATTAAATCCCATTTCATAAAAACGACGAACTAAAGGTAGTGCTTCTTCCTTATCTTCATCCGCTAATGTCACAATAATCGTTCCATAATTACGAAGCTTGATTCCAGAGGCCAATAAGGCTTTATACATGGCTCTGTGCAAAGACGATTCGTAACCAATGGCTTCTCCAGTCGATTTCATTTCCGGTGACAAATAGGCATCCATTCCCTTTAATTTCGCAAACGAGAAAGCAGGCGCTTTAACACACCAGCGTTCGCGCTCTTCTGGATACAATTTAAAAATACCTTGTTCTTTCAAACTCACACCTAATATCGCTAATGTAGCAATATCCGCTAGTGAATATCCTGTCGCTTTGGACAAGAAAGGAACGGTACGAGACGATCTTGGATTGACCTCTATGATATAGACTTCGTCGTTCTCATCCACGATAAATTGGATATTAAACAATCCCACAATGCCAATTCCTAGGCCCAATTTTTTTGTATATTGTAAAATTTTCCCTTTCACCGCATCACTAATACTGTAAGTTGGGTAAACACTAATGGAGTCGCCCGAGTGGATTCCTGTTCGTTCAACCAATTCCATAATCCCTGGTACAAATACATCGTTACCATCACAAATCGCATCCACTTCCACTTCTTTTCCACGAATATATTTATCAACCAAGACTGGTTTATCCACATCCACTTCTACGGCCTTTTGTAGATAATGACTTAAATCGGCTTCTTTCGATACAATCTGCATCGCTCTACCACCCAACACAAAGCTTGGACGAACTAAGACTGGATATCCTATTTCTCTAGCCGCTTTAATTCCTTCTTCAATGCTGGTTACCGCAACCCCTTTTGGTTGTGGAATATTCAATTCTTTTAAAATTATTTCAAACGCATCACGGTTTTCGGCTCGTTCAATCGCTTCACAATCCGAACCGATGATTTTTACACCATATTCTTGTAAAGGAGCCGCTAAGTTAATGGCTGTTTGTCCACCCAAAATGGTAATGACACCATCGGGTTGTTCCATTTCAATGATATTTAGCACGTCTTCGATAAATAATGGTTCAAAATACAACTTATCCGAAGTCGTATAATCCGTTGATACGGTTTCTGGGTTATTGTTGATGATAATAGCTTCATAACCAGCTTTTCGAATCGTTGTTATCGCATGAACGGTTGAATAGTCAAATTCTACCCCTTGTCCGATACGAATTGGACCCGATCCTAATACAATAATCTTTTTCTTATCCGAAATAATTGATTCGTTTTCTTGTTCATATGTGGAATAGAAATATGGTATATAGCTTTCAAATTCCGAAGCGCACGTATCAATCATCTTATAGATTGGGAAAATGTGATTTTCTTTACGAAGTTGGAACAATTCTTTCTCATTCGTATGCCATAACTTGGCAATTTCACGGTCACAGAATCCCATCGCTTTTGCTTCTTTTAATGTGTCAATATCCTTCTTTTCTTGAAGCTTTCTTTCCATATCCACAATGTGGACAAGTTTATGTAAGAAGAATACATCAATACCCGTAATCGAAGAGATTTCTTCCACAGAAATATTTCTTCTCAACAGTTCCATAATCGCAAAAATACGATCGTCTCTTCCTTCCACAATGTATTCTTTTAAGAAGTCCGTTTGTTTTGAATCAAATTTTTCCATGTGCAAATGGAAACAACCAATTTCCAAAGAACGAACAGCTTTTAAAATACTTTCTTCAAAAGTACGACCAATAACCATGACTTCCCCAGTCGCCTTCATTTGTGTAGAAAGCACATTGCTGGCATCGTTAAACTTATCAAAAGGGAAACGTGCCATTTTTGTGACAATATAGTCCAAAGAAGGTTCAAACGAAGCTAAGGTATTGGCAATATGGATTTCATCCAAACGCATTCCTACACTAATTTTGGCTGAAACACGCGCAATCGGATAGCCACTGGCTTTTGAAGCAAGGGCGGACGAACGAGAAACACGTGGGTTTACTTCAATCAAATAATATTGAAAAGAATGAGGATCTAAGGCAAATTGGACATTACATCCTCCTTCAATTTTTAGAGCACGAATAATTTTTAAGGCACTATCACGAAGCATGTGATATTCCTTATTTGTTAGTGTCTGAGACGGACAAACAACGATGGAATCCCCTGTATGGATACCGACTGGATCGACATTTTCCATGTTACAAATGGTGATGGCTGTATCGTTGGCATCACGCATCACTTCGTATTCGATTTCTTTATAGCCCTTCACACTCTTTTCCACCAAAACTTGGTGTACTGGCGATAATTCTAAGGCATTTTTCATGATTTCTAAGAATTCTTCGTCGTTATTGGCAAATCCACCACCCGTTCCGCCTAAAGTAAAGGCAGGACGAATAACTAATGGATAACCGATTTCTTTTTGCGCCGCCCAACCTTCTTCTAAGTTATTGGCAATTAAGCTAGGTAAAACAGGTTCTCCCAATTCTTGACACAATTCTTTAAACAATTCACGATCTTCCGCACGGTCAATACTTTCAATACTTGTCCCAAGAAGTTCAACATCGCATTCTTTTAAAACACCACGTTTTTCTAGTTCCATGGCTAAGTTTAATCCCGTTTGCCCTCCAATGCCTGGTAAAAGCGCATCGGGTCTTTCCATACGAATGATTTTGGCTAAGAATTCAAGCGTAAGAGGTTCCATATATACCTTATCCGCAATGCTCGAATCGGTCATGATTGTGGCTGGGTTTGAGTTACAAAGGATGACTTCATATCCTTCTTCACGAAGAGCTAAGCACGCTTGCGTTCCTGCATAGTCAAATTCGGCCGCTTGCCCAATCACAATAGGTCCTGAACCAATGATTAAGATTTTATGAATATCCTTACGTTTAGGCATACGCATTCTCCTCCTTAAAAGTCTTTATATTTTCCATAAAAATGTCGAATAGATACGAACTATCTTGTGGTCCTGGAGCACTTTCTGGGTGATATTGGACCGAAAAAACAAAATCTTCTTCACAGGCCAATCCTTCTACAGTCTGGTCTAATAAATTGATATGTGTCACGCTTAATTTTGTATTTTCCAAACTCTTTTCATCCACTGCATAGCTATGATTTTGCGAGGTGATCTCAATCGAATCGCGAGAAATATTTTTTACAGGATGGTTTCCTCCTCGATGTCCAAATTTCAACTTGTACGTATCCGCTCCATAAGCCAAAGAAATAATTTGGTGGCCTAAGCATATTCCAAAAATTGGTAAGCTTCCTATTAAGCTTTTAATCGTAGAAATCGTTTCTTGTACATCCTTTGGATCGCCAGGTCCATTAGAAATAAAGAGCCCATCGGGTTGATACGAAAGGATTTCTTCTTTCGATGCATTCCATGGAAGGACGATGACTTCTGCTCGTTTGGAAAGCTCTCGCAAAATGTTGTGTTTGATTCCACAATCAATGACCACAATACGTGCTGCGTTTTCCTTATAATTATATATATAGCTTTCATGCGTACTTACACGACTCACTTGATCGGTAGGAAAAACATGATTTCTTAGTTCATTTAAGGCTGATTCTGTATCGTAATCTGCATCTACAATATAAGCTTTACAGCTACCATATTTACGAATTCGACGTGTCAACATACGCGTATCCACACCAGCTAAACCAACAATATTGTATTCTTTCATGACTTCATCCAAACTTTTTTCATTTCGAAAGTTAGATGGTGTATCACAATATTCACGGACAACAAGTCCCGAAATAGAAGGAATTTTCGTTTCATAATCGTCGGCACACATACCATAATTTCCAATTAATGGATAGGTCATGACAACCATCTGATCGGTATACGAAGGATCGGATAAAATTTCCTGGTATCCTACCATCGATGTGTTAAAGACCAGCTCGACCATTTTTTCTTCAAAAGAACCAAAACCTTCTCCTTCTAACACAAATCCGTCTTCACAAATTAATTTTCGTTTCATACAAAATTTCCTTTCTACTCAACAGGATATTTCTTATCGAAACATGCCTGGCAAAGTTCTAAGTCTTGTGTCATTTCTTTTAAATCTTCAATGTGCATATATTCCAAAGAATCCGCCCCAATAGTTTGACAGATTTCTTCTTTCGATAAATGACCCGCAATCAATTCCGAATTGTCTGGAACATCCGTTCCATAGTAACAAGGATATAAGAATGGGGGTGAACTAATACGAACGTGCACTTCTTTAGCTCCCGCGTTTCGCATCATTCCAATTAAATTTCGAATCGTTGTTCCTCGAACAATCGAGTCATCGATTAATACCACGCGTTTATCTTTAACTACACTCGATAAAACGTTTAATTTCAATTGCACAGCTGACATTCTTTCTTGTTGGCTTGGTTTGATAAACGTTCTTCCCACATAGGAGTTTTTGGAAAATGCCAAGTTGAATGGAATGCCTGATTCTTGGGCATAACCTACGGCTGCGGTAATCCCCGATTCGGGAACACCAGTTACCACATCGGCATCGACCGGATAGCGTTTGGCTAAAGCTTTTCCTCCACGAATACGAGCATCGTAGATTGGAATACCATCCATGATGGAATCTAATTTGGCAAAATAAATGTATTCAAAAATACAATGGGCTCTTTTTTCTTTTTTCGCATACATTTGAAAACGAACGCCTTTTTTCGTGATGATCACCATTTCTCCTGGTTCAATATCACGAACAAATTCTCCTCCGATGGCATCGATTGCCGCACTTTCACTCGACAAAATATAAGTATCACCCTTTTTTCCTAAACAAAGTGGCTTTAATCCCCAAGGATCTCGTACACCAATCAGCTTTTGTGGACTCAATACTAATAGTGCATAGCCTCCTTTTAATTCTTTTGTGACTTCGATGATAGCTTCTTCAATCGAATCGCATTCATTTTTTCTTTCCAGCGCAATCTTATAAGCGATTACTTCCGAATCGGTCGTTCCACTAAACGAAGCGCCTTGTTCAATCAATTCTTTTCGTAAATCATCGGCATTCATAATATTTCCATTGTGCGCTAAGGCCAATGTTCCTTTTAAATAATTCAAGAAAATAGGTTGGGCATTGTTTAATGAACTTTCTCCCGTTGTCGAATAACGAACATGTCCGATTCCAATATTTCCTTTTAAAGAAGAAAGGACTTCTTTATGAAAAATCTCATTGACAAGTCCCATACCCTTGTGGGTATAAATATTTCCTAAAGGACCTTTTGTATCACAAACCACAATACCAGCAGACTCTTGTCCACGATGCTGCAAAGCATTTAATCCATAATAAATTAAGTTAGCTGCACCTTCCTCTTTTGAATAAATCCCAAAGACTCCACATTCTTCTTTTAGCTTATCCATATCTTCCTCCTGCATATAAAAAAAAGAGACACCACCCCTATAGGAATGGTGCCTCTTTGCACATATATCATTGGAATTTTATACGTTATCTATAAAATTGTCAAACATTTTCAATAATTCTCATTTTCTTACATTTTTGTTTGACAAACTTTTTCATTTTCATTATGATGGACACATGAATTAGGCAAGGACGCCAAAAACAATCTACTTGTAGGTTGGGGTGTCCTTGCCTTTTTGTTTTGTTCGAAAGGAGTTTGTATTATGACAACATCGATTACTGAAATTTTTGGAAGCAATGTATTTAACGACAAAGAAATGCGCGATCGCCTTCCAAAAGATACGTACAAAGAGCTACAAAAAACAATTAAAGGAGGTTTACCTCTTAACCCAAAAATTGCTGGAGCGGTTGCTCATGCAATGAAAGATTGGGCAATTGAAAAAGGAGCAACTCACTTTACACACTGGTTCCAACCTATGACTGGTGTGACAGCCGAAAAACACGATAGTTTTATCAATCCAACAGACGATGGAAATGTGATTTTAAATTTTTCGGGAAAAGAATTAATTAAAGGAGAACCTGATGCTTCTTCATTCCCAAATGGTGGATTAAGAGCAACTTTTGAAGCAAGAGGATATACAACATGGGATCCTACAAGCTATGCCTTTATTAAAGATGGTGTGTTATGTATCCCTACAGCCTTCTGTTCATACGGAGGAGAAGCATTGGATAAGAAAACTCCATTACTTCGTTCAATGCAAGCCATTAACGATCAATCCTTACGTATTTTAAAATTATTTGGACACGATGAAGTAAAAAGTGTAAAAACAACTGTTGGTCCAGAACAAGAATACTTCTTAGTGGATCAAAAATATTACGAACAACGTAAAGACTTAATTTACACAGGACGTACATTGTTTGGTGCTACTTGTCCAAAAGGTCAAGAATTAGAAGATCACTATTTTGGAACCATCAAAACACGCGTTCAAAACTTCATGAAAGAATTAAATGAAGAATTATGGAAATTAGGAATCTATGCCAAAACAGAACACAACGAAGTTGCCCCAGCACAACACGAATTGGCTCCTATTTTCTCTACAACAAACATTGCCACAGACCACAACCAATTAACAATGGAAATGATGCAACGTATTGCGAAAAAACACGGTATGGTTTGTTTATTACACGAAAAACCTTTTGAAGGAATCAACGGTTCTGGTAAACACAACAACTGGTCAATGTCAACAGACACTGGAATGAACTTATTAGAACCAGGAGAAACTCCTTATGAAAATGCACAATTCTTAGTTTTCTTAGCAGCTGTTATTAAAGCTGTTGATGAACACCAAGATTTATTACGATTAAGCGTTGCCACAGCCGGAAACGATCACCGATTAGGGGCTAACGAAGCTCCACCAGCTGTTATTTCTATCTTCTTAGGTGATGAATTAACAGAAGTATTAGAAGCCATCGAAAAAGATGAAGACTACAAAGGTCGTGAAAAAGAAGTCATGACAATCGGAGCCGATGTTCTTGCTCGTTTCAAAAAAGATACAACCGATCGTAACCGTACTTCTCCATTCGCCTTTACTGGAAACAAATTCGAATTCCGTATGCCAGGATCTAGTTCTTCCATTTCTGGATGTAACATCACAATCAACGCCATCGTTGCGGATGTATTAAAAGAATTCGCCGATACGTTAGAAGGAGCAGAAGATTTCGAAGCTGCTTACCACCAATTGGTAAAAGATACAATCAAAGAACACAAACGTATCTTATTTAATGGAAATGGATACGACGATCACTGGGTTGAACAAGCCGTTGGTCGTGGATTGTTGAACTTAAAAACAACACCAGATGCTCTTCCATATTTCGTAAAAGAAGAAAACATCGAATTATTCATGCGTCACGGTATCTTCACTCGTGAAGAAATGGTATCTCGATACGAAATCTTAACTGAAGATTATACAAAAATCATCAACATTGAAGCCAAAACAATGGTGGATATGGCAAAAAAAGATATCTTACCAGCCGCTTCTAAATATTCTTCAAAACTTGTACAAACTGTAATTGATAAAAAAGCCATTGGTTTAGATACAAGTTATGAAATGGGCGTTTCTCAAGAAATTGCCGCAGAACTTCAAAAAGCATATATCGCTTGTCAAGATTTGGATACAAAAGTTGGAATTTTAGCTTCCATCGCTGATTTTAAAGCACAAGCCGATTATGTTCGCGATGAAATTTTACCAGCCATGGATGCGCTAAGAACACCTTGCGATGCTTTAGAAAGAATCGTGGATGCTAAGTGTTGGCCATTCCCAACTTACGGTAAATTATTATTTGGAATTCAATAAAACAAACAAATAAAGTGTGTCCCACATCCATGATGTGGGCACACGTATATTAGGAGGAATAAAGATTATGTGTACAATTATGGCATATTTTAAAAAAGAAGCTCCTGTTAAAGCATTTGAACAGGCTCTTTTAGAAACAACATCAAGAGGACCAGATATGCAGAAAATCGTAGAAGTCCAAGGTGGACTTTTAGGATTCCAACGTTTGTCCATTATGGGATTATCCCCAGAAGGAATGCAGCCTTTTGTTCAAGATGGTATGTATTGTATTTGTAACGGGGAAATTTATGGTTTTCGTAAAATAAAGGAAGAATTGATTCAAAAAGGATATACATTTCAATCCGAAAGCGATTGTGAAGTATTAATTCCTATGTATAAAGAAATGGGAGTATCTATGTTTAAAGAATTGGACGCTGAATATGCGTGTATTCTTTACGATGAAACAAACAATTCGATCATAGCTGCTCGAGATCCAATCGGAATTCGCCCTCTATTTTATGGATTCGATAAAGAAGGCAATATTGTGTTTGGTAGTGAAGCTAAAAACATTGTATCACTTGTCGAAAAAGTGATCCCTTTCCCTCCAGGACATTACTATAAAGATGGAGAATTTGTCTGTTACAAAGATTGTACAGACGTAAAAGAATATCTTAGTGACGATCTTGAAACGGTATGTACAAACATTCACGACCTTTTAGTTAAAGGTGTTGAAAAACGTTTGGATGCGGATGCACCTGTTGGGTTCTTATTGAGCGGAGGACTTGACTCTTCCCTAGTTTGTGCGATTAGTCAAAAACTATTAAACAAACCAATTGAAACGTATGCGATTGGTATGGAATTGGATGCGATTGACCTTAAATACGCTAAAGAAGTAGCTGATTATATTGGTTCAAACCACCACGAAATCATCATCACAAAAGAAGATGTCATTGCGGCCATTCGACCAGTTATTAAAGCCTTGGCAACGTATGATATCACAACCATTCGTGCTTCCATTGGTATGTACTTAATTTGTAAAGCCATTCACGAACAAAGCGACTTACGCGTTCTTCTAACCGGAGAAATTAGCGATGAATTATTTGGATATAAATACACAGACTTTGCACCAAGTCCAGAAGAATTCCAAAAAGAAGCGGAAAAAAGAATTCGTGAATTGTATATGTACGATGTATTACGTGCCGATCGTTGTATCTCGACACACTCTTTAGAAGCACGTGTGCCATTTGGAGATTTAGATTTTGTCGACTATGTCATGCATATTGATCCAAAACTAAAAATGAATACCTACAACAAAGGAAAATATTTATTACGTCATGCGTTTGAAAAAGACGAAATATTACCATATTCCATTTTAATGCGTGAAAAAGCAGCTTTCTCCGATGCGGTTGGACACTCTTTAAAAGATGACATCAGCGAATACGCTGAAAGTATGTATTCACAAGAAGAATTTGAACAAGGATGCGCTAAATACGATTTCGCACGTCCTTTCACAAAAGAATCGTTATTATTCAGAGATATTTTTGAAGAATTCTATCCAGGACAAGCCGAAATGGTGAAAGATTTCTGGATGCCAAACAAAAGCTGGGATGGACTACAAGAAGTAAACGATCCATCGGCTCGTGTTCTTTCCAACTATGGGGATAGTGGAAAGTAGAAAGGATTTCTATGGAACAAGTAAATAACACAATTAATTTTGATCAAATGGAGCATGATGCCTGCGGGATTGGAACCATCGTCCAAATGGATGGGAAACAAAGCCATACCGTAGTGGATCAAGCACTTTCTATCGTAGAAAAATTAGAACACCGTGCAGGTAAAGATGCAACTGGAGAAGTGGGAGATGGAGTAGGTATTTTACTTCAAATCTCACATTCCTTCTTTTCTAAAGTCGTGGATTTCTTACCCGATGACCAAAGAGGATACGGAATTGGGATGTTCTTCTTTCCACAAAGTGCACTTTTAAGAAACCAACACAAACGTTTATTTGAAACAATCGTAAAAAACGAAGGATGTACTTTCTTAGGATGGCGTAAAGTGCCTACGAATGCCCATGTATTGGGAAAAGTAGCCAAGGATTGTATGCCATATATTGAACAAGCGTTCATTTTAAAACCAAAAGAACTTGAAAAAGGTTTAGAGTTTGATAAACGATTATATGTCATCCGTCGTGAATTTGAAAAAAGTTGTCCACAAACTTATGTCGCTTCCCTTTCTTCTCGTACCATCGTTTATAAGGGAATGTTCTTAGTCAATCAGCTTCGATTATTCTATAAAGACTTACAAGATAAAGCGTATAAATCGGCAATTGCGATTGTGCACTCACGTTTCTCTACGAACACAACACCTTCGTGGCAAAGAGCGCATCCAAACCGTTTTATCGCACACAATGGAGAAATCAATACAATTCGTGGTAACGTGAATCGTATGTTAGCGCGTGAAGAAAGTATGAATAGCGACTTCTTAAACGAAGTGCAAGAAAAAATCTTACCAGTGGTTAACACAAACGGTTCGGATTCTGCGATGTTAGATAATACATTAGAATTCATGGTTATGAATGGAATTGATTTGGCAAAAGCCGTTATGTTGACTATTCCAGAACCTTGGAAACACGTTTCTATGTCCCAACAAAAGAAAGATTTCTATCATTACTATGCCACTATGATGGAACCATGGGATGGTCCAGCCGCTATTCTATTCAGTGACGGGGACATTGTCGGAGCACAACTAGACCGTAATGGTTTACGACCAGCCAGATACTATATCACAGACGATAATACTTTAATTTTATCGAGTGAGGTAGGTGTCTTAGATATCGAACCAAAACATATTTTGAAAAAAGCTCGTTTGGAACCAGGAAAGATGTTGTTGGTGGATACGCAACAAAAACGCTTAATTACCGATGATGAATTAAAAGAATATTATGCGAAAAAGAATCCTTATGGAGAATGGTTAGATTTAAATCTTCTTCACTTAGAAGATTTATCGAGCAGTGATGTCAAAGAACATCATTTATCGCAAATTCAACGCGATCAACAATACAAAGTGTTTGGATATACGTTTGAAGACGTTATCGATTCTATCATGCCAATGGCAAACAATGGAATTGAACCAACGAGTGCGATGGGAATTGATATCCCTCTTGCGGTTCTTTCCAAACAACACCCTTCTCTATTCTCGTACTTTAAACAATTGTTTGCCCAAGTGACAAACCCTCCAATTGACTCTTTACGAGAAAAAGTAGTAACTGATACAACCGTATATATTGGGTCAAATGGAAATATTTTGGATGAAAAATCTAAAAACTGTAACGTATTAGAAGTTAATAACCCTATCTTAGATCGAAGAGATATGGATAAGATCCGTCGTTTAAACAAACCAGGATTTAGAAATGAAACTATTTCTTTATTATTCTATCGTGGAATGCCTTTAAAAGATGCGATTGATAAATTGTTTATTGAAGCAGACCGTGCTTATCGTAATGGAGCCAACATCTTAATCTTAAGCGATAAAGGTGTGGACGAAAGCCATATGGCCATTCCAAGCTTATTAGCCGTTTCTGCCTTGGAACAACACTTAGTTCGTACCAAAAAGAAAACCGCTGTATCCATTATCTTAGAATCAGGGGAACCTCGTGATGTACACCAATTCGCAACTCTACTAGGATATGGGGCAACCGCTATTTATCCTTGGTTAGCCCACGAATGTATTGAAGAAATTGTTGAAAAAGACATGTTGGATAAAGATCCTACAATCGCGATTAAAAACTATAACGAGTCTATCATTCACGGTATTGTCAAAATTGCCGCTAAAATGGGTATTTCGACAATCCAATCGTACCAATCGGCACAAATCTTTGAGGCCATTGGAATCAACAAAGACGTTATTGATGCATATTTCACAAATACAACATCTCGTGTTGGTGGAATTGGATTGAACGAAATTGAAGAAGATTTAACTTATCACCACGATTTAGCTTTTGACCCTCTTGGATTAACGACAGATACAACTTTAGATAGTATTGGTAAACATAAAATGCGTTCTGGACCAAATAAGGAAACCCACCTTTACGATCCAAAAACCATTGTTAAGCTACAAGAAGCTTGCCAAAAAGGTGATTATTCGATTTTTAAAGAATATACAGAACTTGTCAATGAACAATCTCGTCCTCACACATTACGAGCAAACTTAGGTTTCAAAGCAACTAGAAAAGCCATTCCTATTGAACAAGTGGAACCGGTGGAATCAATTGTAAAACGTTTTAAAACAGGTGCGATGTCTTATGGTTCTATTAGTGAAGAAGCACACACTTGTATGGCAATTGCGATGAATCGTTTGGGAGGAAAATCCAACTCTGGAGAAGGTGGAGAAAAGCCAGAACGTTATAACAGTGAAACAAACAGTGCCATTAAACAAGTAGCTTCAGGTCGTTTTGGAGTAACGAGTGAATATTTAGTGAGTGCCAAAGAAATTCAGATTAAGATGGCACAAGGGGCAAAACCAGGTGAAGGAGGACACTTACCTGGTAAGAAAGTATATCCTTGGATTGCGAAAAATAGATATAGTACACCAGGGGTATCGTTAATCTCCCCTCCTCCACATCACGATATTTATTCGATTGAAGACTTAGCACAGTTGATTTATGACTTAAAATGTGCAAACCGTGATGCTCGTATTAGTGTTAAATTGGTTTCCGAAGCAGGTGTTGGAACGATTGCTTCTGGGGTTGCCAAAGCGGGTGCCAAAGTTATCTTAATTTCTGGTTATGATGGTGGTACGGGAGCGGCTCCTATGTCATCTATTCATAATGCCGGACTTCCATGGGAACTTGGTTTGAGCGAAACACATCAGTCGTTAGTTGAAAATGGTCTTCGTTCTCGTGTCGTTATTGAAACCGATGGAAAATTGATGAGTGGTCGAGATGTAGCGATTGCTTGTTTATTAGGAGCGGAAGAATTTGGTTTTGCGACAGCTCCATTAGTAACAATGGGATGTCGTATGATGCGTGTTTGTAACTTGGATACTTGTCCATTTGGTGTAGCTACTCAAGATCCAAAGCTTCGTAAACGCTTCCCTGGTAAACCGGAATATGTCATGAATTTTATGTTGTTTATTGCCCAAGAATTGCGTGAAATTATGGCGGAATTAGGATTCAAAACTGTGGATGATATGGTTGGTCATTCCGACTGTCTATACATTCGTAATTCTAAAAACGTTCGTCAAAACAGCATTGATTATTCACAAATCTTAAAATCTTGTTACGTTGAACACAACAACGATTCCGATTCTTTTGATTTTGAATTGGATAAAACATTGGATTTAAAAACTTTATATCCAAAATTTAAGAAATATATCGAATCTAACCAAAAACACGAAGAATCCATTCGTATCACAAGTACAGACCGTTCTTTAGGAACAATTCTGGGTTCCGAAATCACAAAAGCTGGACAAGATTTTGAGGACGATACATTTGTCGTGCATTGTCATGGTGGAGCCGGACAATCTTTTGGTGCCTTTATTCCAAAAGGATTGACTTTAGAAGTTAAAGGAGATGCCAATGACTATTTTGGAAAAGGATTAAGTGGTGGAAAATTAATCATCGCTCCTGAAGAAGACGCAAAATTTGTAGCCGAAGACAATGTCATCATTGGTAACGTTGCCCTTTATGGAGCTACTAGTGGAAAAGCCTTTATTCGTGGTAAAGCAGGTGAACGATTCTGTGTTCGTAACTCTGGTGCGATTGCGGTTGTCGAAGGTTGCGGAGATCATGGTTTAGAATATATGACTGGTGGATATGCCGTTGTCTTAGGAAAAACTGGTAAAAACTTTGCGGCAGGTATGTCTGGTGGTATTGCCTACGTTTACGATGAAGACCACGACTTATACTTACATATTAATAAAGAATTAGTTTCGATTTCGGAAATTAGCACGAAACAAGATCGTGAAACGTTAAAAGAAATCTTAATGGAACACTTAGAAGCCACTGGTTCTAATGTTGCACAAAAAATCTTAAGTGATTTTGACTCGTCTTTATCAAACTTTAAGAAAATCATTCCTTACGATTATCAAGATATGATTTCTCGTATTAAAGAGTTACAAGATAAAGGATATAAAGAAGAGGAAGCTAAATTATTAGCGTTCGAACAAAAGATTGGAGGTAAATAATATGGGAAAAGCATCTGGATTTATGGAATACGATCGTCAAGAAAATGATATTATTTCACCTTTCGATCGTATTAAAAACTATAAAGAATTCCATGTATATATGGATGAATCAAAACGTAAAGAACAAGGAGCCCGCTGTATGAACTGCGGTGTTCCTTATTGTCAAAGTGCCTTGGAATTAAAAGGAATGGTTACAGGATGTCCACTTCACAATTTAATTCCAGAATGGAACGATGAAATCTATAAAGGAGATTACGAATTGGCTTTCAATCGTTTATTGAAAACCAATCCATTCCCTGAATTTACCGGACGTGTTTGTCCAGCTTTGTGTGAAAAAGCTTGTTTAAATGGCGTGGATGGACAACCCGTGACTTGTCATGAAAATGAATTGTTTATTATTGAAACTGCATATCAAAACAATTGGGTAAAACCTCGTATTCCCCAAGTTCGTTCTGGGAAAAAGGTTGCTGTCATTGGTTCTGGTCCTTCTGGATTGTCTACTGCCTACACCCTAAATCGTCGTGGACATCTAGTAACCGTGTTTGAAAAAGAAGATCAGCCTGGTGGGTTATTGATGTATGGTATTCCAAATATGAAATTGGAAAAACAATATATCACACGTCGTATTGAAATCTTGAAACAAGAAGGTATTGAATTCGTGTGCAATTGTGAAGTCGGAAAAGATATTTCGAAAAAAGAACTTTTAAAAGAATACGATGCGATTGCGCTATGTTGCGGTTCTAAACAGGCTCGTGATATTCAAGCAGCGGGTCGTGATGCGAAAGGGATCTATTTTGCGGTTGATTTCTTAACACAATCGACAAAGAATCAATTGACTGGAAGCAAGTTTGTGGATGCCAAAGGAAAACACGTTGTGATTGTTGGTGGTGGAGATACTGGAAATGACTGTGTAGGTACAAGCATTCGTCAAGGATGTAAGAGTGTGACACAGATTGAGATGATGCCAAAACCACCAGTGGATCGCCTTCCAAATAACCCTTGGCCTGAATGGCCTAAGGTGTTGAAAACCGATTATGGTCAACAAGAAAGCATTGCCGTTTTTGGAAAAGATCCTCGTATTTATGAATCCACAATTCAAGAATTCATCAAAGATGATAAAGGAAATTTAAAAGCTGTTAAGGTTGTGAATGTTCAATTTAAAAATGGAAAATTAGAAACCGTAAAGGATTCAGAAAAAACCTTACCTTGTGACTTATTGTTGATTGCGGCAGGATTTACAGGAATCACAAAAGAATTAAAAGATTCTTTCCAACTTCAAACAACACCAAGAAACGTGATTGATACACAAAACTATAAAACTTCGCAAGATAAGATCTTCGCATGTGGAGATTGTCGAAGAGGACAATCCTTAGTTGTTTGGGCTATTAGCGAAGGAAAAAAATGTGCCAAAGAAATTGACAATTACTTAATAGAATATTCAAATATTATTTTATAAGAAAAAAGAGGTATGAATTTGAGTCATACCTCTTTCTTTTTCCTAAATGATTAAGCTTTCCAAAGACCGTGTAAGTTACAATAAGCGTATACCGCAACCACTTCGTCATCTTCTGTGATTGAGAATTCAACACTAGGAACTTGTCCTGGTTTTAAATCTTTTCTTTGTACACCATTTTTTGTTTCTAACACTACCCATTCAATATAGTGAACATCTACCATTGGGTGTTCTACCGAACCTACTTTTACGCTAACTTTTGTTCCGTCTACTGTATAAACTGGTACGTGTTTTTCGTGGGCTCCATCGCTAGTTCCTGGAACTAATTCTGTCATTTTCTTTCCACAACAGAATAGTGGTACACCTACATCTTTTATCATTTCAACTTGATTTCCACATGTTTCGCAAATATAGAATTTCATCTTGTTTTCCTCCTTGTATGTCTTTTCTTGACTACATTTTATAGGAAGAAACGACCCCATTCAATTAATATGCTCACAAGGCTATTATTTTTTACGTAAAGACAGTTTTTCTTGAATTCTTTTTGTTTTGAGTCTCAATTTCCTCTTCCGAAAGCGTTCGGATCATTAACCTTGACGCAAACGATTTTGCGTTTTTTTCATAAATATATCCAAATACACTAAATACAACGGCTCCAATAAAATTAACGATTAGATCCTTCATCGTGTCATGGATTCCAATGTCCAAGTAACCACCATCAATCACATAGACATCTCCATTTTTCGTTTCAATCGTAGTTTTTGTGATGTCTTTGACATGAATTGGAATTTGGGAATGCGTTGGATCCAAACTCACAGAACTTATTTCTTGGACGATAAAATCCTTTTGGGTATCGTTATATAAGAACACGTCACAAGAATATTCAAAGAATTCCCATAATACTCCGACGGTCATGGAGAAACAAAAAGCCATCAGCGCCACATAGACAGGCGATAAGGATAAATTCTTACTTCCTCGATTTAAAATTTGAACTAAAGAAAAGCCAATAGAAGCGCACAAGAATCCATTGATGGTATGTAACATCGTATCCCATCCTGGGATTGCGGTGTAATACTTATTGACTTCGCCTAATATTTCAGCAGCATAAATAAATAAGTAAATAATAATATGTAATGTTGTTGGGATTTCAATCATCAGTTTTTCTTCAAAAAAAGTGGGTACTAGAAACAACAACAAGGACAAGATACAAAATAAAAAACTTTCATAGTTTCTCGTGAAAAGACATCGTACTGCGGTTAAAATGACGAAAAATCGTAAAATAGAATATACGATAAACAATTTCCGATTCATTTGAATACGTGCCTTACATCTTTCAATAAATCTTCTTACCATAGAGCCTCCTAATATTAAGCATATTATCATATTTTTCCAAAAAGAAAAGCCGTATAGTACGGCTAATCCAATCCATGATTCTGAATTACTTTTTGATACCAGTAGAAGGAATCTTTTTTAATTCTCTTACATTCTTTAATATTAAAATCATCACGGTCTACATACACCAATCCATAGCGTTTTTTAAAACCTTGGTGTGACGATAATAAGTCCATAAAAGACCAAGGAGAATATCCAATGACTTCGACTCCATCTTCAATGGCATCATAAATAGCTCCAATATGATCTTTTAAATACGCGATTCGATACTCGTCGTGAATCTTCCCGTCTTCCGTAAGAATATCGGGTGTTCCCATACCATTTTCCGTAATGATCAATGGTAAGTGATAGTCATCATAATAATGATTTAG
Organism: Bacillota bacterium; assembly: GCA_030526175.1. Classification (GTDB taxonomy): domain Bacteria; phylum Bacillota_I; class Bacilli_A; order Erysipelotrichales; family Erysipelotrichaceae; genus Floccifex. The sequence continues at coordinate 2,808 of JAUNDJ010000021.1, read as the reverse complement.
CACCAAACGAAGTCCCATTGGATCGATTTGCGCCCCATATTCGGTTGCCACTAAATTCTCATTTTTATCAATTCTAAAATATCCATATTGATCAAAATCGATATCCTTATATCGTGTTCCCTTAGGATGTTGATCGTCCGCTGGTAAATAGGATGCAGATAAAGTTCGATAATAGTTTATTGCGATAAAATCCATTTTTGCCGATTTTAGTAAAGCTTCGTCTTCTGGTTTTGTGTGCGGTTCAATATCACATTCTTTTAAATATTTTTTATAATATCCTGGATATTCACCATAATAGTGCATGTATAAACAATAATCGGTTTTAAAACGGTCGTTCATTTTAGCTGCCCATACATCTTTTGGCTTATTCGTTGTTGGATATGTCATAGTGGAAGAAACGGCAGGTCCTATTTTTCCATCTTGAATCATTTCGTGGCACGCATTAGTAGCTAGTGCGTGAGCTAGAAACATATGATAATCCATTTGCGCACGCACTTGATCGGCTTTATGCTTATCTTCTATATCAATATTCATTCTTTCGTCCACACGAATCATTAGATTTTGTTCATTATGTACTTGCCAGAATTTTACTCGATCGCCAAATCGTTCAAAACATACACGTGCATATTTTTCAAACGCATAGGCGCATTCTCTAGCTTCCCATCCATTATATTTTTCGACCAATGGATATGGCAGATCAAAATGATATAAAGTAATAAAAGGGATAATGTCCTTTTTCAACAATTCATCAATGACATCGTTATAAAAAGCGACTCCTTCTTCGTTCACTTCTCCATCTCCACTTGGGATAATTCGTGACCAAGCGATGGAGAAACGATAGAGTTTCATTCCCAATTCTGCCATTAAAGCTATGTCTTCTTTATAATGATGATAAAAATCACTGGCAACTTTACTATCGGCTTGTTCGTGCGAATGTTTAAATGAGTTGAAATCGGCAACTGTCATCGATTTTCCGCCTTCATCCCATCCTCCTTCAATTTGAAAAGCAGAAGAAGACGCTCCCCAGATAAAGTTTTTTGGAAATTTTTTCATAAATTTACTCCTTGTTTCCTATTACTTTTATTCTAACAAATCTACTTTTTTATCGCATCTACAAAACGTTTTGTGATGATTTGTGGACGCGTAATAATAGAACCAACAACCACACTATGGCATCCTAATTCTAAGACACGTCTTACTTTTTCTGGTGTATCAATATTTCCTTCGGCAATGATAGGATGGCTTATTTGCGATAAAGCTTCTTGAATTGTTTGAAAATCATTTTCTTCAATATGGTCACCTTCAGATTCTTTTGTATACCCAACTAAAGTTGTTCCAATATAATCAAAACCCAACGCATCCGCGTGTAACATTTCTTCTATTGTTGAACAATCGGCCATCAATAATTGTTCAGGATATAGTTTGCGAATTTCTAAATACAATGTATCAATTGTCTTTCCATCAGGACGTATTCGACAAGTGGCATCTAAGGCCACGATATCCGGTTGTGCCTTTTCCACCAATTCTTTTACTTCTTCTATAGTTGGGGTGATATATACCGAACTATTGTCATATACTTTTTTTATTATTCCAATGATGGGAAGATCTACATTCTTTCTAATTTCCAAAATATCTTCCACACTATTGGCACGTATACCTTGTGCACCACCTTGAAAAGCAGCCAAAGCCATTCTTCCCATAATGAAAGACGAGTGCAAAGGCTCTTCTGGAAGCGCCTGACAAGAAACGATTAAGTTTCCTTTGATTTGTTCTATTTTTTTCATACGTATTTCCTCTTCTTATATTTACTATAAGAAAAAAGCCCAACTTTTTCAAATTGAGCTCTTCATATCTACCAAACAAAAGGAATAAGACGATATTTTACTTTTTTCTTGTACTCTTTATATCCTTTTAATCCTTTTTCCAATACTTGTTCCTCATTTTTAATTCGTTTCACTAAAATAAGAGGAACTCCCAACAAAGGAATAAGTCCAACAAAAGAACCAAGAATGAGTGGTAAAGAAAAAAACATGAATGTGATGATGAAATACATTGGATGTCGCACGATTCCATACAATCCAGTACTCACTACGGTTTGATTTTCTTGCACTTCTACCGTTCTGGACAAAAACTCATTTTCTCGTAATAATTCAGCAAAAAGTGCATATGTGATAAGAAATAGAATACAGCTAAAAATGACTATCCAATCGGGAACATGACTCCACCCATAACGATAATCTAAGCCGCATAATAGAAAGCTTAGAATGAATACGATGCAAGATAGAAGAATCACGACTTTTTGTTCTTTTTCACTCTCATTTGTACTTAATCTTTTTTCTAACAATTGTGGAGCCTTATAATACAAAAAGGCGCCTAATACAAGCATCGGGGCAAACATTATCAAAAGAAGTCGCCATGCACCAGGGTAGTGAATCGTACCAGCTGGCCAAAATAATAAAAGACTTAATAGTATGACTCCAGATATTGTCTTTCCAAAGCCTAAGATAAGCATTTTCTTTTTACTCATTTTAAATCCCTTCCTTCTAGACAGTTTTCCACATATGCCAATGAAACATCCATTCGTATGGCAACTTGCTCTTTTGTCATTCCACTTTCTAGAAATCTTTGACAAACAGAAGCGATATTTTCTCCAACTTCGATAATATGATGATCTGGATCGTACATTCGAACGACTCTTTGTCCCCATCTATGCTCGTATACCGGATGAACCAGATTCAAATTATATGCCTCTATTTGATGCTAGTATAAAAAACGGACAGGTTAAATATCTGTCGTAAGCATATGGTA
>JAUNDJ010000138.1 GCA_030526175.1 Bacillota bacterium | reverse complement strand
ATAAATAATAAAAACTTGATCACAAACAATCCATATCGCTTTAAAAAATCTTTCCAATGCTTCTTCATAGAACATTTCGAAGTATAAAGTGCCTCTTTGATATTCACTTTACGAAGAAGCATAAATTGAAAAGTAAACACATATACAAATCCCAAGTAAGCCATAATAATCAAAAAGATATAATATGGAATCGCAAAAAAAGGATTCACCTTCACAACCGACAAAATGAAATCTGGAATATAAAAGCTCTCTGTTAAAGAAATCCCAATAAAACTAAATGTCAGAGGGGCCACCAGAACCACAAAAAGTAGAACCAGAATTGTTTCTGGATAAATCATATATCGAATAGCCAATATCGCATTTTTCAAAATCATCCAAATCGATTGTTTTTTATCGTGCAAGACATTATCCGAAATTAAAATCATCACATGAATATCAAAAATTGTATACACACAAACGACAAGGAAAACTAGAAACAATATACATAGTCCAGGAAAAGAACGAAATAAAAATGGCAAATCCAGATTCGTAATAACACCGATTCCACTCCAAGAACCAAGATTATCAATAAACGAAGATAGAATTCCAACGATAAGAACCAAGATAACCTTAGTAATCATTTGAAATAATAAAATATGTGGAATAGCGCCCGAATAACGAAATAAAGACATGTCTTTGATTCCAACCTTATCCACAATCCTTGGATCGAATGATTTTTTTCTCTCATAACTATCTCCTTCGTTTATAGGAGATTATAACACCATTTTGACAAGAAGTTATTTTTCCAAACAACTTTCAATCGAGATACGAAACAACGGATTGGAACATAAATAAGGCTTTGCCAAATCTTTACACACAAAATCTACCATTTCTTCCAAAGAAAAAGAAGGATCTCCTTTTTTTACAGAAATAAGAATTTGCTCCATCCAATTTCTTGCTGCCTCAATTTTATTCAAAAACACATCCATATTATATGAAACATCCCAAGCCGGATATATCCTATCTACACAAGTTATTTGTTCCAAACGAGTTAATGTCTCAAAACTCTTTTTCAAATCCACCCAGATTGGGATATCCTCTTTTAAAGGAATACTATCTCCCACAAACAAAGATTGTTCAATACGATAAGAAAGCTGTCCAGTTGAATGTCCCGAACTATCAATAACCTCTAATCGAATGCCTTCTTCCAAGTCCAAAACATCCCCATGTTTTAAAACCCGATCCACTAGACAAGAATGTCCAGCCAATACGTAAAAATTCGGAATCGGACGCTGAGAAAACTGTAAATCAATATCCTCAATCCAAGATTTTTCCAAACCACTCGCATACACTAAACAGCCAGTTTTTTCACGGAAATAATACGCTGTACCAATATGATCAGGGTGAGCATGCGTTAGGAAGATTCCTTTTATCTCAAAGATAGAACGACCAATCGAAGAAAAGAAATCTTCAATTTGTTTTTCACAACCAGCCACTCCAGTATCCACCAAGTAACAATACTTTCCTTCAATCACAAACATATTCACAAACCGAACTATCTCTTTCGTTACGTGAAAAGGAATTCGTAAACTATGAACTATCATTCTTCTTCCTCCACTATAAGAGCGCGTGCATCAACGCTCACTTCTCGTAACGACTGGATTGCAATATATTCTGGACTTGAAAAACAAGCATTCAATCTTTCTTTCGAAGGAAAACGAATAATTATTACTCGTTGAGGATCTCTTTTTTCATGCAAGCTCACAACCTTTTCGCTACGAGCTAAATATTCCCCTCCATAGCTTTCCACAATCGGTTTCACCGCTTCAATATACGCATCATAAGCCTCTCGCTTTTGCGCATCTATATACGTATCCACTAAAAAATAAACCATATATCTCCTTTCTCGCAAGTGTTCACTTGCATCAAACTGCGAAGAAATAGGAAACTTTCCGTTTCCCTATTGAATTCCTTGAACAAAAATTCGAATGCTCGATTGTATATACTCATCTTTAGAAAGAGGGGAAAGCCTATCTTCAAAAGAAGCTTTTAAAAAGACAAAACCAAAAATCATAGAAATAAACTGCATAGACATTCCTTCTATGTTTGAATTACCAATTTTCCCTTCCTTCAAACGTTTTGAAAAATAGCGAAGCAATACTTTTTTCAAAGTATTAGGTACTTCCATAATTCCCAAAGAAGTTGCATCGTACAAATCTGGCGACCGAAGCCCAATCGATACTTGAACCATTTTCGGAGTTACTCTTTCCATATACGTGTGGGCAAAAGAAACAAGATCGATATAAACATCCCCGGTTTCAATAAAATCTTCTTCTTTTAGACAAGGATTCCAATCTTCCAGTTTCATCGCCTGAACAACAATGTCCTTTTTTCCCTTAAAACGCCGAAACAAAGTAGATTCATTCACGCCAGCATTTTTGGCAATATCCTTAGTTGTCATCGCTGAATATCCTTTGGAAATCACAAGTTCCATAGCTGCATTCATAATTTTAATTTGAGTTTTATCCATCCTATATTTTCTCCGCAAGTATTTACTTGCATTATAATACGAAACCAAAAAAAATAGAAGAGATTTTTCATCTCTTCTAGATTGTTTCAATATTTGGATCAAACATTGGATACATTTCCAATTTGAATAAATTCATTTTGTGTAAACGATCAATTTTCGCTTTCTTTTCTTCGTCCTCAATTTCTCCAAAACGAATGTAGTGGTCTAACATCGCATATGTAAAACCTAAATTTTCTTCATCCGTTTTTCCACTATAAAGACCATCAATCGGAACTTTTTCAACCAATTCATAAGGTAAACCTAAAGAATGTCCAATGGCTTTAACTTCTGTTACAGTCAATTTAGCCAAAGGAGAAAAATCTCCAGCTGCATCTCCATAACGAGTGGAATATCCAACCCAGTCTTCAGATAAGTTACAAGTATTCGCCACACGACCATTCATACTTTGGCTCACGGCATATAAACAAGACATACGAATTCTAGGTGGAAGATTCGTTTTTGTTTGTGCTGTAAACTCTACTGGATCCATACCAGAAACTTTACCATTCACAATCGCTTCTGCTAATCCTTGAACAGCCGATTCTACATTCACTTCCACATTTTTAATTCCTAAATGTTCCACTAACTTTCTCGAAGCGGAAATATCTTTTTGCACACCACATGGCATTAATACACCAATAACACGATCTTTCCCTAAAGCTTCTACACAAAGAGCCGCTACAACCGAACTATCCTTTCCGCCAGAAATTCCAATTACAGCGTTACAAGTTGGACCATTTTTTTCGAAAAAATCACGGATCCATGCCACAACTTCCGCTTTTGTTTTTTCAACATCAAATACGTATTCTTTCATAATTCATTCTCCTTAATGGTATTAGTTTATCACAAGATAAAAGTCGATTCACCTTTTTCAAAATAAGAAAATGGTAAAATAAAAAAAAGAAGCTTATGCTTCTTCTAAAGTTTGTAAAATATGGTTGGTTACAGAATATTCATAATGAGGTCCAATGATATGTTTGGCTTCTTTTTTCACATAATCCAATCCGTTACAAGGTGAATATGAATGTTCAAAACGAGTCAACATCGGAATGTCATTTCCACCATCTCCATATGTTGCGACTTCTTGTTCCTGAATGTTTAAATAGTGTGCTAGCCAGCTAACAGCGCTTCCTTTATCCGTCCCCACATTTGTCAATTCATACATTCCCGTATCACAAGGAAGATTCACAATAGAATCCTTATGTTTTTCTAAGAAAGCATCCAAACGATCCGTATCATAATCACGGTGTCTTAAATGTAAGTTTACTTTACAAATATCATGACTTAAAATATCTTCTACACTTTGTGAAAAACGAATATTTTCTGCCATATCCATCATAAATTTTAATCGCCAGTCTTCATCAATTTCTTCTCCAGGACGTAAGTGTTTTGGTTGAAAAGGCTTTTTCATAAAATCCTCCCATTCTTCTTGGGAACAACGACGATAGCTTTTTGTCGAAGTAAAACACTCAAAGTCCATTTCTGGAAATGTTTCTAATAATTCTTTTAACACATCTTTATGAAAATGTGAGCGATATAAAATCGTATCTTGAGAATCCGCAATAATCGCTCCATTCATACAAATTTTGTACATAGGTTGATCAATTTCTTCTGGTGTTGCACGATTCGGTGCTCTTCCTGTCGCAAAAGCAAAATATGCCCCAGAAGCATTGACTTTTTTTATCATATCGTTAATCTTCTCATCCGCTTGATGGTGTTTCGCTAACAAAGTTCCATCCAAATCTGTCACAAAAAGTTTAATCATATCTTCTCTTTCCTCACAATCGTGACTATTATAAGAAAGAAAAAATAAAAACGCAAGAAGTCAAGTCCATGTATACGCTTACGATTTACAAAAAAATTAGATAATATATTTCAATAGTTATTTTTAATTTATGTGTATTTCTG
>JAUNDJ010000020.1 GCA_030526175.1 Bacillota bacterium | reverse complement strand
AAGTATGTGCTTTTTCTGTACATTTTTAAATCCATGGAATTATTTTGCGCTTACCAACGAAGAAAACAATTGAGTACAACGGCTCTTCCGTTTGATTATGAAGTGTATGCAACCTATGAAACATCTGGAAATCTAGAAGACAAAAAGCTTCATAAACTAATTGATAACTTAAATCCGGATTTAAGAATTTCTAAAAGTCGTGAATTCTTTTTTATGTCTGCTGAAGATGCGTATGAATTATTAGAAGCTATCGCAAAAATTAGTGATACGCTAGATAAATTAACGCGTGTTAAAAAGGTGAATTCTCAAAATTCTCAAACAAGTAAACGTCCTGCAATAGACTTTTTCAAATGCGGTTTAAAAGTAGGGGATGAACTAGTTTGTACATTAGATCCAAGTGTTGTAGTTGTTGTAGAAAGTGAACATAAAGTGATTTATAACGAAGAATTAACTTCTCTTTCGGCAATTGCGAAAAGCATTAAAGGATATAGTGTTGCAGGACCGATGTTTTTTACATTCAATGGGGAATTACTAGTAGATATTGCAGAGAGGACTCAATGGAAATAATCGTATGAAGATTGCTTTTTATGGGCAATCTTTTTATGTTTTTACTAGGTTTCAAATAGCCTTTATTTAAGGGGTATTAAGTAAATGTATAATTCTTTTCACATTATTTGATTATTTGACTTTCTTGTGATATATTACTATTTGCGCTAGGAGGATATCTATGAATTCATATTATGAATCTTGTATTGCTGAAATAAAAAGATTAATGTCTGAAGATAAGATCCAATTAGCACACGAAATGATTTGTCAGGAATTGTCTATGCCTTATATTCCTTCGGATGTACTTGATTTACTGGATGAATTGAAAAAAGATTGTTTATCAAGTATGGATGTACCGGTTAAAAATGTTGAGATTGAGAAACTAATTTCCGGGAATACGTATGCTAAAGAAAAAGCTGTTTCCGTATTAGAAGGAATGAATCTTCGTCTATATCATGAGGAAGTACAACAATTGTTGTTGGCAGAAGATTTACTTGACGAATTTAAGGGAGAATTGATCGAAGCTCTTATGGAGCAAAGAATCGATGAACCTTACCAAATAATAAAAGAAGGATTCCAAATCACTTTTGTGCCAAGTGCAATTCTTCCATCATCGGAAGATGAAACGCTTCAGGAAGCACAAGTGTTATTTGACCAATGGTTTTCAAACGACAATCCAAGTTTCTACCATTTCTGTATGCGCTTATTGGAACAAGAAACTTTGGAAACAAGACCGTTTGATTTTACCGATATAGAGGCCGACTCGTTAGCGAAATCTATCGTCCGGTTAGTGTTGAACGCCTTTGGACAATCCGACCAATTTGAAGCTTTTGTGAGAATTCACAAATTGCAGGATATAGCGGAAACACCGCTAAACATTGAAAAGCGAGGAGAAAACAATGAATAGTAATTGGACTTTAAAAGAAAACTCAACTGGTGAATTAATTGTTACTGTTGATGGAGACATGTGGAAAAAAGCGCAAAAGAAAGCATTTAACCAATTAAAACAACGTATTAATATCAACGGATTCCGTAAAGGAAACGTTCCAGAAGCATTAATTCGTAAACAAATCGGTCAAAAAGCGATCAATGAATATGCTGCTGAAGAAATCGGTAACGAAGCATTACAATTTGGTTTAGCAGAACAAAAATTAGAATTAATCGATCGTCCAACAATGGAAGTTAAAGATGTAACTGCTGAAGGAGCTACATTAGCTTTCGCTTGTACAGTAAGCCCTGAAGTTAAATTAGGAGACTACAAAGGATTAGAAGTAGCTAAAGATGCAGTAGAAGTAAGCGAAGAAGAAGTTGAAAACGAAATCAAAAACTTACAAAACCGCAAAGCTGACTGGGTAGTTCGTGAAGAAGAAGAAACTGCTCAATTAGGAGACCAAGTAGTAATCGACTTCTTAGGAAAAGTTGATGGTGTTCCATTCGAAGGTGGAGAAGCTAAAGAATATCCTCTTGAATTAGGATCAGGATCATTCATCCCAGGATTCGAAGAACAATTAGTAGGAACTAAAGCTGGAGAAAACAAAGTTGTTTATGTAACTTTCCCAGAAGAATACCAAGCTGCTGAATTAGCTGGTAAAGCTGCTGAATTCGAATGTACAGTTCACTCAATCAAATACAAAGAATTACCAGAATTAAACGAAGAATTCATTAAAGAATTAAATCGTGAAGGTGTAGAAAACTACGACCAATTAAAAGAAAATGTTAGAGCAGAAATCACTTCTCGTAAAGAAAGTGCTGCGGATCAAAAATTCACTGACGAATGCTTAAAAGCAGCTGCTGCAAACGCAACAGTTGACATTCCAGAAATCATGATCAACAACGAAGTACAAAGAATGTTCCAAGACTTCGCTAACCGTATGCAACAAAGCGGATTCACAGTAACTCAATTCTTAGAAGCTACTGGACAATCAAAAGAAGATATGCTTGCTTCAATGCGTGAAGAAGCAACTGAACGCGTTAAAAACAGTTTAGTATTAGAAGCTATCGTTAAAGCTGAAAACTGCGAAGTGGAAGAAGAAGCTGTAAATGCTGAATTCAACCAAATGGCAGAAATGTACGGAATGGACGTTGAAGAAATCAAAAAATATGTTTCTGTAGATAGCGTTAAATACCAATTATCTACTCAAAAAGCATTAGATTTGATTAAAGCATCTGTTAAGTAGTAAAATATTGAATAACATTAAATAAAGGCGCTCGTCGCCTTTTTCTAGAATTTAAGGAGGATTATAGTATGAGCCAAACATATCCTTTAATATGTACTAGAGGCGTGGTTGTATTTCCAGGACAAGACTTAGTCATTGACGTGGGAAGACCTGCTTCTATGGAAGCTGTTAATGAAGCTCAAGAAAATTATGAAAAGAAAATCTGTTTATTCTCTCAAAAAGATGTAAAAACAGACAATCCAACTCTTGATGATATTTATAAAACAGGAACTTTGTGTGAAATCCGTCACATCCGTCGCTTTGATAACTTCTTACGAGTAAAATTCCGTGGGATTTCTCGTATTTCCTTAACAGAATGGACAGATGGTGTTTCTTGCGATATGGCAACTGTAGAAACATTAGAAAGTATTTCTCAAGATGCGACAGAAGAACAAGCCTTAGTACGTCTTCTTGCCAGCAAGATTGAGGGATTAAGTGAATCGGACAAATTGTTCTCAAAAGACTTAATCTTAGAAATGTCTAGAGGAGTAAGCCCTGACCAATTAAGCGACAAAGCCGTTGTAGCTTTCCCAATCACATTAGAAAGACGTCAAGAATACTTAGAAACACTAGGTATTAACGATCGATTGACAATGTTGATTGCCGATATGGAAAAAGAAAAAACAATGGCGGAAGTGGAACAAAAAATCAATTCCACAGTCAAAGAACGCATTGATCAAGGACAAAGAGATTACTATTTACGTGAAAAAATGTCTGTCATTCGTGAAGAACTTGGGGATACACAAGACCAAGGAAAAGAAGCAGCCGAAATTCGCAAAAGATTGGAATCGAACCCATATCCTCAATATATTAAAGACAAAGTATTGGAAGAATTGTCTCGATATGAAATGTTACCAATGGCCAGTGGAGAAACAGGTGTCATCAAATCCTATATTGATTGGTTAATGGACATTCCTTGGTGGCAAGAAACAGAAGACAATGAGGATTTAAATAAAGCTCAAGATATTTTAGACGAAGATCACTTTGGTCTTGAAAAAGTCAAAGAAAGAATTCTAGAATATTTAGCTGTTAAACAAATGACAAATTCATTAAAAGCGCCAATTATTTGTTTGGTCGGTCCTCCAGGTGTAGGGAAAACGTCTTTAGCCAAATCCGTGGCAAGAGCATTGGACCGTAAATTTGTGAAAATGTCATTAGGAGGGGTTCGTGACGAAGCTGAAATTCGTGGACACCGTCGTACATACTTAGGATCTATGCCAGGACGCATTATCCAAGGTATGAAAAAAGCCGGTGTTGTAAACCCTGTATTCCTTATTGATGAAATCGATAAAATGGCTAGTGACTATAAAGGCGATCCAAGTAGTGCGATGTTAGAAGTCTTAGACCCAGAACAAAACACATTATTCTCCGATCACTATATTGAAGAAGCTTATGATTTATCAAAAGTATTATTCATTGCCACAGCCAACTATTTAGAAAATATTCCACCTGCATTACGCGATCGTTTAGAAATCATTCAATTATCAAGCTATACAGATATTGAAAAAATCAACATTGCGAAAAAACACTTAGTACCTAAACAATTAAGTGAAAATGGTTTACAACCAAACCAATTCAAAATTAGTGAAGACATGCTTCTTTACTTAATTCGCTACTACACTCGTGAAGCCGGTGTTCGACAATTGGAAAGAACCGTTGCGACACTTTGTCGAAAAACAGTTCTTGAAGTATTAAAGAACAAAAAGAAATCCGTTACTGTAACTAAGAAACGAATCAAAGACTGGTTAGGAAATGAAAAAGTAGACTATGGTAAGAAAGAAATGGAAGACCAAGTCGGAACTGTTACAGGTCTTGCCTATACTAGCTTTGGAGGAGACATTCTTCAAATCGAAGCGAATAAATTCGAAGGAAAAGGACGCTTAATCTTAACAGGGAAATTAGGGGATGTTATGAAAGAAAGTGCAAGTATTGCTCTTGACTACTTAAAAGCACATGCCCAAGAATACAACATCGATTCTAAGATTTTTGAAACAACCGATGTACACATTCACGTACCAGAAGGAGCCGTTCCAAAAGATGGTCCAAGTGCTGGTGTCACAATGACTACGGCATTGGTATCATGCTTCTCCGAAAAACCAGTCAAAGCCAACTTAGCGATGACAGGGGAAGTGACACTTCGTGGTAACGTATTACCAATTGGTGGATTAAAAGAAAAATCTTTAGCGGCACATCGTTCTGGAATTGAAACAATCATCATTCCGCAACAAAACGTAAAAGATTTAGACGATGTTCCACAAGAAGTAAAAAATGCGATTCAATTCATTCCTGTTTCCAATGTGAAACAAGTATTAGATAACGCGTTGGTATAATCATGATTAGTACATTCGTAACAAGTAGCTTAAACAAAGCCGGATGGCCCGATACACAACTACCAGAAATTGTTGTGGTAGGACGCTCCAATGTCGGAAAGAGCAGTTTTATCAATGCTCTAACCGGAAAGAAAAAACTAGCGTATGTGGGAAGTACACCAGGAAAAACACGAATGATCAACTTCTTTGACATTGACAACGCTTGGATGTTAGTGGACGTACCAGGCTATGGATATGCCAAAATGAGCAAGGAAATGATCATTAAAATGGGAAATATGATGGATGAATACTTTAATGAAAGAAGTCAGATTTCTTGTGTAATCCAATTGGTCGATTCTCGCCATGAACCAACAAGAGACGATAAAGAAATGATTGCGATGATGAAAGAGTTAAACTATCCAATCGTCATCGTGGCAACCAAAATTGATAAGGTGCCAAAGACAAAACGAATCAAAGCCCTAAAAGAGATTTCTCAATCTTTACAAGTACCACTAAAAACCATCTATGGTGTCAGTAGTACAGAAAAAATTGGTTTTGATGAAGTCTTTGAAAAAATCAAAGAATATATTTAAGGAGACTCAATCGAGTCTTCTTTTTTTCAGGCATAAAAAAAGATCCGAATGGATCCTTACTTACAAGTAACACCAGAGTCCTGGGCATCTTTTAAGAATTTTTTTAAGCTCAATTCTTCTTCTTTCACACCCATGAATCCAAAGGTTTCTAGTACCGCATCTTCGGCTTTATCCAAATTGATTTCACCGGTTGCGACAAGGGCTTCTTTTTCAAACTTTGTTTTGACCGTAATGCCGTTACTGTCCGCATCCAAGCCCAACAATTCCAAAATAGCAGATGCAGTCGAATCTTTAATCGAATCGGATACTTCCGATAAATCGTAGCCTAGTTTTTCATAGGGGAAGGTAATGGTAAAAAACATTTTTCGTATTGTATCTTCTTCAGCTGTAATCTTTACTTGAATATCCATTCCTTCGGCAGCCGAAAAAGTACAAGCCGTTGTTTGTTTATCCGCTCCTGCGTTTGTACAACCGGTTAATAAGAAAATGGATAACAGTCCCATCAAAAAACGTTTTTTCATGAAAAGCCTCCTTTTGCCTCATATAGTATATACAAAAGTGAGATAGAAAAAAAGCCTAAATTCATAGGCTTATTGTTTGTCATATTGTTTGACTTCGATTGTTTTTGTATCAAAATGAATAAAGATTTGGAAAGCGTAATTGTCATCGCTAGTATCCCAGATTTCGACAAAAACAGGATCGACTTCAATAATGATTTCTGTATCTTCGTGGGAATACTTATTGTAGCTTCCCCATAAGAATTTTTTGTATAATGTTTCAAATTTACGATCGGGTTCGTCTACAACCAAACCTTTGTTTGTGGCAATTCCTTCAATTTGGACACCGCTCCAACAAAGCGCTACTTGTGGGTTTTGATACAATTGTTGCGTTTTTCTAAAGTTTTTATCCGTTTTAAAGTAAACTTTTCCATCATAGAATAAACAGCTTACGTTACGAACCATAGGATAATTGTCTACACAGCTAGCCAAAGCCATGATTTTCCAATCTCCCAATTTGTCAAACATGATTTCTACGGCTTGTTCAAAAGATAAGTTTTTGTCGATACTAAATTGCATATTTGCCTCCTACTGCATAAATTTTTTAATTGGGTTTGCGATTCTCTTATATAAGAAGAATGTGATTACACTAGTTACAACACGAGAAACTAAGTTAAATGGGATAACAGAGAAACATACGAAAGTAAGTTTTGTTCCAATCAATGGGTTAACCGCGTTACAAATTCCTAAGATTTGTTCCCAAGACATTCCATATAATGTGATATAAGCTGGGAAAATCAAATATAAGTTTGTGAAAATCGCAATAAAGATACTTAAGAAAGTTCCTAATACCAACCCTTTAATAGCGCCCGATTTCGTACGATTTTTACGATAATAAAGAATAGCTGGTAAAACATAAGCACAACTTAAGATAAAGTTTTGAACTTCTCCAGTAAACATGGAAGACGTACCTTTAAACACCAAGATCAATCCTAATTTCACACAAATTGTTAAGACAGCGCCAACAGGTCCTAAGATAAACCCACCAATGATTTCTGGTAATGCCGAGAAATCAAAGCTTGCGAAAGGAGATAGGAATGGGATGCTAAAGCTAAAATATTGTAGCACAAATGCCACCGCTCCCAAGATTGCAGCCATCGTAATGACTTTTACTTTTGAATTCTTCATAATACTAATTTCCTCCTATGAATTCTAAAAAGCTAATAATACCGCCTAAAGAAAAAAAGTATGCCATGATAAAAAGGGCATACTTTAAAGGAAAGATTTTTCTTGTCTTTTCTCATCCGGACTTTGATAAAAAATTTATCGTTCACCGTCGGTTTCTGAATTTCACAGAATCGGCCTGGCAATCAGGTTCATGGACTATACCATCGGTAAGGAGTTACACCTTGCCCCAAAGACGTTATGATTAACTTGTACTCATACATAATAGCTTCCGTTTCTTTTCTTGTCAATAAATGAATATTCACTCTAATTCTTAGAAACTTTATGATATAATGAATATCCTAGAAATTGAGGTGGAACTATGTTTATTCAATTTACTTGTAAAAACTGCAACGATAAAAAGAAAAATGATATATATGAAATCTTAGGGTTGTTGTGCCAACGCGAACAAATCCAAATCGAAGATACAGGCGATATCGTAAAAATTACCGCTTGTCCAGAAGGGATTATTAAAGTCAGCGAAGAAGATGAAAATGTGATCTTAAGTGCCAACACAAGACATGCGGGAGCTGGATTCCATGCTTTTGTGATCGACTTATGTCGTGACCTAGAAGAAGAATTGGCCGACCCAGAAGGAAAATACGATATGTTAGACGATCTAAAATTCGATGACGATGGAGATTTTGACCGTCTACAAAAATTGTTTGAAGACGAAGCCGAATACTTACGCGGTGTCTTACTCGACAACAAGCGTTTTCGTTCGCAAAACTATTTATACGAAGAAGCTTACTTCTTACCATTGGAAAAAGAAGGATATATCCATACAATTGCGGGAAGCATTCCTGTATTAGAAATGATGGAAAAGGACACTCAAGAATTAATGGACTATTTCTTTATCTGGAACGATTGGGAAAAAGATGCTCGATTCTACCGCAACTGTGCCCTTTATCTTTTGACAAAAGAAGGCGTTGGAAAATATGCAATGATGAACGAGCACACAGAAAAACAAGCACGTTTGATCTGTGATTATATCGAATTGGCATATGAAAAAGATGCCAAATTACCACTTCCAGTCGATGAGTACGACGAATTGATCCACGAGTTGGACCGCGAAAACAAGCTGGAAAATCCGGTGTTAATGGATCGTGCGGTCGATCAATATAAGAAAAAAGAAGTATATCACTTATACAAAGATTTAAAAGTGGTTGCTGATGGAGCCAGTGAAAGAAATGTCGATTACGTTTCCGATTCCATCTGCTTGATGTCCCCTTTTGTCGATGAAAACTGGGATTACTTGATTCAAGCTAGCCACTCTTCATCCATCTTATTACGAGTGGAAGAAGTAGAAGCCTCGCCTTCCAAAACAATGGGAAGAAAAGGGGTGCAAGTTATCGATTATGAAGAAAATGGCATTTATTATGTCGAAGGAAAATTGGTTGAAAAAAACGATACGATGTTTATTCGTTCGATTTGTTCCGATGCCAAATGGATTCCTTATTTAAAACGCTGTATCCAAGAAAGTACGTTCCAAAAAGAATAATTTCATGTGCTGATAGAATTTGTCAGCACATTCTTTTTCTAATAAAAAAAAGAATATGATAGAATGTGTACGGAGAATTAGGTATGAATGAAAATATGTTAGATACTTTAAATAAAAATCAACGAGAAGCCGCAACAACCATTGACCAGCACGTACGAATTGTTGCTGGGGCAGGCAGTGGTAAGACGCGTGTTTTAATGGCAAGAATTGCATATTTGATCGAAGAAATCGGTGTATTTCCCAATCGAATCATGGCCATTACTTTTACCAACAAAGCCACAAATGAAATGAAAGAACGATTAAAAGCAATCGTCGGAGAAGAAGCCCAAAGAGTAAGAATCTCAACCATTCACTCCCTTTGTGTACGTTTACTTCGTGAAGATGGAGAAAAACTAGGTTATCCAAAAGGCTTTACCATCTTTGATGTCGACGATCAGAAACAAGTTCTACGACCAATTTATAAAAGCTTAGACATTGATCAAAAAGCCCACCCAATGCCTCGTGTATTAGGCTATATTTCGGCCAATAAAAGTGCCCATGTCGATCCTGACCAAGCTGCCAATATGGCCATGGGACCCGATCAAGAATTACATGCCAAAGTCTATCGTTCGTACGAAAAACGAAGAAAAGAAATGATGGCGATGGATTTTGACGATTTATTATTAGAAGCCCAACGTTTACTACGAACAGATCTTTCGGTTCGCGAAAAATGGCAAAGACGCCTGGATTATATTCATGTGGACGAATTCCAGGACGTGGACCCTGTTCAATACAGCATTGTATGCATGTTAACGGGAAAAGATACAATCCTTTGTGTGGTAGGAGACCCAGACCAAACCATTTATACATGGAGGGGTGCAAGTGTGGATATCATCTTGAAATTCAATCAAGATTTCCCAAATTCCAAAACGATTATTTTGGACCAAAACTATCGTTCGACAAAACCAATCCTAGATGCATCCAATGCCTTAATTACGCACAATAAGAATCGTATTAAAAAAGATTTATATACAAATATTGAAAATGGAAAAAAATTAGTCATCAAAGCGTGTTTAAAAGAAGAAGAGGAAGCCATCTATTTGGCTCGTTCCATTTCGGATCATAAGAAAAAAGGCGTGGCTTTTAAAGATATGGCCATTCTATATCGTTCCAACTATTCTTCACGAATTTTTGAACGCGTATTACGCAAAATCAATATTCCATATATTATTTATGGAGGCATTCGTTTCTATGAACGACAAGAAATCAAAGATGCGCTTTCATATTTAAAACTGTGTACATTACCAAGTGAGGACGATCCAAAACAATTGTCCTTAGACTTAGCCATTTTACGTGTTATTAATATGCCAAAACGTTCCATTGGTGCCAAAACCATCGAAGTGATTCGTGAACAAGCCCAAGAACGAGATATCAATATGTTAGACGTATTACGCGATCCAATCGATTTATCTCCTTCGATTGTCAAAAAATGCAAAGGATTTGTCGAATTGATCGACCGTTTACGCTCTCATAGAAATGATTATTCTTTAGAAGATTATTTGGATTATGTTTTGGAAGAATCCGGATATATCGCAATGTTACAAGAAGAAAAAGAAGAAGAACGACTTGGCAACTTAGCCGAATTAAAAGCGGATATTGCAGCTAGCCTTGCCGAAACGCCAGATATGACACTGGAAGAATATCTTCAAAATATCGCCCTTTTCACGGATAAGAGCGAAGAAAAGAAAACCGATCACGTTTCCTTAATGACCGTGCATGCGGCCAAAGGGTTGGAATTTGACATTGTCTATATCGTAAACTTCAACGAATCCATTTTCCCAAGTGCTAGAGCCGTGCAAGAAGCGGGAAATAGTGGTTTGGAAGAAGAAAGACGACTAGCTTATGTTGCTATGACACGTGCGCGAAAAGAACTTTATATTTCGTATAACGCGGACTATTCGTATATGTTGAATATGTCCAAAACGCCATCTCGTTTTATTATGGAAATTCCTAAGGAATGTGTGGAACAACCAGAAAAACCAAAAACGACATCGATTCCTTCCGCTCCTGTATCTTCGGCCTCAGCAGCCATTGCCAAAGCGAATACGGGCAAAAAAGGAGCGTATAAGAAAAACGATTTGGTCGAACATAGCGTATATGGACCAGGGGTTGTCATTAAAGTCGAAGGAAATGTATTAACCGTAGCCTTTAAATCTTCCGTTGGTGTGAAAAAGCTAAATGGAAACCATCCTTCGATTAAGAAAGTGTAGTTTCTGAATTGAGGATAGAAAATTAGCCCAATTCGGTGTATTATTAATTGACTAGGATTTTTTCTTAGAAATATACAGGAGGTTAAAAATGCGTAAAAGAAATATTTTATGTGTATCCTTAGCATTGTCTTTATTGCTCACTGCCTGTTCGAAAACGAATACCAACGAAGCGACGCCTTTAAAAGAAGGCGATTATGCAGCGATATTACCTTATGAAACGAGTACAACGCGTGTAAAACACGTCGGGTTGTTCAATGTCTTAGACTTCCGTCTCCAAATTGAAAGTGGATTGATGGAGCTTTCCAAAAAACACTTCTCTCCATCGGATTATGGATATAAGACACATCAATATCTTACTTACGATGAATTGGATGCGACAAATGGATCGCGTGGTTTATTAGGAACGTTACGTGATGAAAACCCAAATGGTCTAAACCCAAGTACGGACGAAGAATTTGATACAGGAAATGGAATTTCGACAGGACCTGTTTTATTAATGGATGCTTACGAGTTAGACTTTTATGCCAACGATAAGATCAAAGGAATTTCCGTAGGTCTAGTTATGAATAGCTATGCATCGGTGGACGATGAAAACGTGGACATCACTTCGAAACAAATGAAGTCCTATGTTGAAGTAACAAGTAATAAGCTAGTCAACTATATGCGTAGTCGTTTTAATGACATTGGAAATAAGGTACCCATCTATATTGCCGTATTTACCGTAAATAAAGATGGATTTGGTGGTTATTCTTACGATACGTACTATCAAGGCTATTCGGGAAAATGTAACTCGTTCTCACAAGAGTATTTTGATTTCCCAACAAGCTCGGCTAAAGAATATGACAGTGAAACGTACGATACTTTCTTAAATTATCGCGAAAAAGTATCGAGCATCTTACCAGACACCGCTTATGTAACGGCGGAAGCTCGATATACGGATAAGAAATTGGATCGATTTACTATCAAGATTACCGCAACCGGAAAAACAGCGGGAGAATTATTGGCGGTTAGCCAAGGAGCCAAAGATGCCCTTTCCTTATTTGCGAGTACCGATTGTGAGTATTTGGTAACCGTAGAAACGGGAGGAAAGGTATTCACTATGCTTGAACGTCCAATTGGAACCACGAAAGTAACGGTTATTAGTACATTATAGATTACTTTGTGATATAATTTTATGGGAGTGAAAATATATGGCTAGAAACAAAAACAAACAGAACAAACCTAAACAAGGTCATAAATTAGTATGGTTCGCTTTAATCGTAATCGCAATTCCTTGTGCCATTGTCGCAATGGTCTTGCTTCAAAGTATTGGTGCCCAAAACAATCCGGTTACGGGAAATCGTTTTTCTAAAAACGATTGTAACCCTGGTATTTCGAAATCGGATATTAATAAAGTATTAGATAGTATTAAAGGAAATGTAGGAAGCATTGAAAATATCAATATCAATTTAAAAAGTGCTACATTACGAATCAACATTAATGCCGACGATGCAGCGGACGAAGGAACAATTGCTTCAATGGTCGACCAAGCCTATGAAGTCGTAAATCAAATCTTACCAATCGATACATATTTCACGAATAAAGAAGATTCGAAAATGTACGATTTGGAAATCAATATCTATAACTGGTTAGTGGACGATAAACATCCAGAAGGACAAATCTATATTCAATGCACAAAAACAGGAGCTGGAAATCGTGTGGTTGACAATTTAACATCGCCTAAGGATAAAGATTTAGTCAATTCAATTACTCGTACAGGAGAAATCATTGAAGAACCAGAACAACCAGCACCACCAGAACCAATTGAATACGATGTATATGGAAATCCGATTTATGGATACGATGAATACGGAAATCCAATTTACGAACCAATCACAGAATAAAGAATGGAATTTTCCATTCTTTTCATTTTGTTGTAAAATGAGTGTATTAGAGAGGAAATATTTTTATGAGTATAATATATAATCCAGTACAATCTACCCTTACGATGCATACGAAAAATAGTTCGTATCAAATGAAAATTGATGAGCACAAAGTCTTAGTTCATACGTATTATGGAAGTCGAATTGCCGATGACGATATGAGCTATTTATATATGACTTTTGATCGTGCCAACGCGGGACAATTTGAAGAAGTCTTTCCAGACCGTACGATTTCTTTGGATACAATGGCCCAAGAATATACAGGTTGTGGCGTTGGTGACTATCGTATTTCGAGCCTCCTAGTCCAAAACGGAGATGGATCGTATGGAGCGGATTTTCGCTATGTGAAACATGAAATCGTGGAAGGAAAATATGCCATTCCAGGAATGCCTCATTCGCATGATGAAGAAAAAGAAGCCCAAACATTAATTGTTACGATCCAAGACAAAGTCACAAAATTAATGGTTGAGCTATATTATGGTGTTTTTGAGAAACAAGATGTGATCACACGTTGTGCGAAAATTATCAATGGTTCTAATGAAAAGATTACTTTATTAAAAGCTTCTTCAATGGCTTTGGATTTCCCATATGGCGATTTTGACTTGATCCATTTTCATGGAAAACACGCATTGGAACGCCAAATGGAACGATGCCATCTTTCGCATGCGATTGAAACCATTGGTTCGAGACGAAATACATCATCCCACCAACACAATCCCTTTATTCTACTAGCCAATCCAGAAACCAATGAGGATTTTGGAGACTGTTACGGATTTATGCTTGTTTATTCCGGAGGCTTTAAGGCTGAAGTGGAAAAAGACCAATTTGATAGTACAAGAGTTGTGATGGGTATCCAAGATGAAGCGTTTGCCTGGGAATTAAATTCCCAAGCAGCTTTCTATACGCCAGAAGTTCTATTGTCCTATTCCAATCAAGGATTGGCTAAACTTTCACACAACTATCACGACATGATTCGAAGACACATCACACGTGGTAAATTTAAAAATGCCAGACGTCCTATTTTAATCAACAACTGGGAAGCGACCTATTTTGATTTTACCGATGAAAAAATCGTCGAAATTGCCAAAGAAGCAGCTTCCTTAGGTGTAGAAATGCTCGTATTAGACGATGGATGGTTTGGGATTCGTAACGATGATACTTCGGGTTTAGGAGACTGGTTTGTGAATACGGATAAGATTCGTTGTGGTTTACCTTCTCTTGTCAAACAAGTCAACGACTTAGGATTAAAATTCGGAATCTGGATCGAACCTGAAATGATTAACGAAGATTCAGATTTGTATCGTCAACATCCGGATTGGGCATTGACTATGCCAGGACGTGTCCCAAATCGTAGTCGTCATCAGTTAGTATTGGATATGAGTCGAGATGAAATTGTCGATTGTATTTATGAACGTATTTCCGCAATTTTACGTGACAATCCAATTGAATATGTCAAATGGGATATGAACCGTTCCATTTGCGACCTTTGGTCTTGCAGCTTGCCATATCATCGTCAAGGGGAATTGGCTCACCGCTACGTATTGGGTGTTTATAAATTAATGGATCGTTTGACAAGTGAATTCCCAGATGTTCTATTCGAAGGATGCTCTGGTGGTGGAGGACGCTTTGATGCCGGTATTTTATATTATTCCCCACAAATCTGGTGTAGTGATGATACCGATCCTATTCAACGCCTACATATCCAATATGGAACTTCTTTTGGATATCCAGTCAGCAGTATGGGAGCCCATGTTTCCGCTTCACCAAATCATCAAACGGGAAGAACAACCTTATTAAATACTAGAGGTGTAGTAGCCATGAGTGGTACGTTTGGTTACGAATTGGATCCTTCAAAATTAAGCGAAGATGAAAAGGAACAAATTCGCATCCAAATTGAAACGTTTAAATTGTTCTACGATTTGATTCAAAATGGAAAATATTATCGTTTGAGTAATATCTTATCCAAATCGTACGAAGCTTGGCAGTTTGTATCTCAAGACAAAAGCGAAGCTTTATTAAATGTGGTTGTCACAAATACCCAACCAAATCCAACACTGATGAATATAAAATTAAAAGGATTAGAAAAAGATGCCATTTATGAAGTCGTATACAAGACGATGCCCGATGTCAAACGTACCTTTGATATTATGAACAGTCCAGCTATGAAAGAAAGATATATGACAAAAAAAGAACAAATGACAGGTTCGGCTCTTATGCATGGTGGGTACACACTACCTTGGGTAGTGGGAGATTATCCAGCGATTCAAATTCATTTTAAAAAGATTTAGAGAATGCCGACGCATTCTCTTTTTTTTGCGAAATCTGACAAATTTTTTTGAAAGGATTTGTAGATATAAAACCGATTCGGTGTATAATTAAAGTAATGTAACTTCTAATAAAATGAATCAAAAAAACAGAGATAATAATATTATTTTTTATATTCTTTTTAAAGAAAATAGAAGTTGAAAGAAGGAGAGGAGAAGCTTGCCCTATGAGTATTAATCAAGAAGTATTAAAACTAGTCAAGTATGGAAAAGAAACCGGCTTGATCGATGCATTGGATGAAATCTATGTGCGAAATAGTATCTTGGATCAATTGAAACTTGACGATTTTCAAGAAGAAGACATTGAAGGTGAAGATATTTGTCTACCTGCTATCTTAGATGCCATAATGGACGATGCCTATGCCAGAGGTGTTATGGAAAGTGATGATATTGTAAGTCGCGATTTGTTTGATACAAGATTGATGAACGCAATGGTCGATCGTCCTGCGCTAGTCAATCAAAAATTCTGGGACCTTTATAAAGAAAATCCAATTTTGGCAACCGATTGGTTCTATAAATTTAGTCAAGATACCAACTACATTCGTAGAGATCGTTTGGCAAAAGATCGAAAATGGACGGTAGAAAGTCCATATGGAATCATTGATATCACAATCAACTTATCCAAACCTGAAAAAGATCCAAAAGCGATTGCGGCTGCGAAAAATGCCCCACAATCGTCGTATCCAAAATGCCAGCTTTGTATGGAAAACGAAGGATACGCGGGAAGAATGAATCACCCGGCGAGACAAACACACCGTATTATTCAAATTGAAGTGGATCAGAACAAATGGGGATTCCAATATTCTCCTTATGGATATTATAACGAACACTGTATCGTATTTAATGGACAACACACACCGATGAAGATTGAAAAGAAAGCTTTTGTGAAATTGTTCGATTTCGTGAAACAATTCAATCACTATTTCTTAGGTTCGAATGCCGACCTTCCAATTGTTGGGGGTTCCATTCTTTCTCATGACCATTTCCAAGGTGGACATTATACATTTGCGATGGAAAAAGCGGAAATGGAAAAAACATTTACGGTACCAGGTTTTGAAGATATTACAGCCGGCATTGTAAAATGGCCACTATCGGTAATTCGTCTTCAAGGAAAGGACACCAATCGTATTATTGAATTAGCCGATCACATTTTAGGAAAATGGCGTGCGTATACGGATGAAGAAGCGTATATTTTTGCCCAAACGAATGGGGAAGCACACAATACGATTACCCCAATCGCACGTAAAAAAGGCGATGTATACGAATTGGATCTAACGCTTCGTAACAATATTACTACTGAAGAGTGTCCGCTTGGTTTATATCACCCACATGCTCAGTATCACCATATTAAAAAAGAAAACATTGGTTTAATTGAGGTTATGGGATTGGCAGTTCTTCCAGCTCGTTTGAAAAATGAAATGGAAGAAATGGCAACATATTTACTTCACAAAGGGGATGTAACACCGAGTCTAGAACAACATTTGGATTGGTTAAAAGAAGTGGAAGATAAATATCCAACAATCAACGAAGAAAACGTTGTTGGAATTTTAGAAGAAGAAATCGGTCAAGTCTTTGTCAAAGTATTGGAAGATGCGGGTGTTTATAAATGCACAGAAGAAGGAAGAAAAGCCTTTGATCGATTTATTTCGATTTTATAAAATTAAAGAAGTATTATTTGGGAGTTTTTTATGGAAGTATTTCAAGCTCGATTCGCAAAACACGAAGATGAGTTGCGTTGGTTATATATGGAATTGTACAACAATATAGATGGATATAACCATCTTGTGTCCGAAATGAAACAATATTATGTATCTCGACGCACAGATTTAAAAGAACTGGATCAAAAAAGAAGCGAAGATCCTTCTTGTTACAAAAAGAATGACTTAATTGGAATGATGTTGTATATCGACAATTTTGCCGGCAATATGCAAGGTGTTAAGAAACACATTGATTATTTGGAAAAGAACAATATCAACTACATTCATTTAATGCCATTTTTGGATAAGCCTAAGGATAAGGCAAAATCCGATGGAGGATATGCGGTCTCGGATTATCGAAAAGTAAGAGACGATTTGGGAAGCATGGACGATTTGGAAGAATTGTCTTTGGTTTGTCACAAAAAAGGAATCAATCTTTGTATGGATTTTGTCATGAACCATACAAGTGAAGAGCACGAATGGGCACAAAAAGCCTTGGCTGGAGAAAAAGAGTATCAAGACTATTATTTCTTTTTCGATGATTTTTCGATTCCTTCTAAATTTGAAGAAACCGTACCACAAGTCTTTCCAACCACAGCCCCAGGAAACTTTACATATTTAGAGTCTTTGGATAAATATGTCATGACTTGTTTCTATCCTTATCAATGGGATTTAAACTATCGAAATCCAAAAGTATTTAACGAAATGATGTTCAATTTCTTATATTTGGCAAACCAGGGATTGGATATTATTCGTATTGATGCGGTTCCGTATATTTGGAAAACGTTAGGTACTCCATGTCGAAACTTACCACAAGTTCATACGATTGTTCGTTTGATGCGAATGATTGGAGAAATTGTATGTCCATCGGTTTTACTACTTGGTGAAGTCGTTATGGAACCAGAAAAAGTCGTTCCGTATTTTGGAACGGTAGAAAAGCCAGAATGTCACATGTTGTATAATGTCACAACGATGGCAACCACTTGGCATACGGTTGCGACCAAGGATACTCGTTTACTTCGTAAACAATTAGACATTGTCGCAGCTCTTCCTCATGAGTATACATTCTTAAATTATCTTCGTTGTCACGATGACATTGGTTGGGGATTGGATTATGCGACATTAAAAGAACAAGGAATGGAAGAAGTATCGCATAAACAATTCTTAAACAATTATTTTAGAGGCTATTATTTAGGAAGTACATCGCGAGGAGAATTGTATAACGAAGACCCTGTCACAAAAGATGCTCGTTTTTGTGGAACAACCGCTTCTATGTGTGGTATTGAAGCGGCTTTAGAAACAAAAAATGAAAAAGAAATGGATTTGGCAATCCAACAGCACATCATGCTGCATGCGTATATGTTTATGCAGTCCGGAATTCCTGTTTTATATAGTGGGGATGAAATTGGCCAAATCAATGACAACGACTATAAATACGATCCAGGAAAGGTACAAGATAGTCGATATATCCATCGTGGGGAATTGAATTGGTACAAGGCCAAACAAATCGATGTGAAAGGTTCTTTGGAAAATCGTATCTTTACTCGTTTACACGCTCTAGAAGATATTCGCAAAACACATCCAGCTTTTATTAGCGAAGGGGATGCTTGGACGTTGGATACTTGGGACAAAGCGATTCTTTGTATGGGAAAATATTATGATAAAGAAAAAATCATTGGTGTCTTTAACTTTTCTGCCCAACCAAGAACGGCTTACTTAGACGATATTTACGATGGTCCTTATACAGATCTTTTATCTGGGGAAGTAGTGGACATTAAACAAGTGAAGTTGGAACCTTATGGATTTAGATATTACAGTATAAAATTTGAATAGGAGAATATCATTATGCACACAACTGTACTAAAAAAACAATTCGAAGACAAATTACACACAAAGTTATTATTAGATTTATACGAAGACGATGCCTTACTTACGTATCAAACAAGACGTTATATCGCAGCCATTGACAAATTTGAAGAATTATATGGGGCACAAGAAGTAGAAATTTACAGCGCAGCCGGTCGTAGTGAAGTTTCTGGAAACCACACCGATCACCAACACGGTTGTGTATTAGCGGCTTCGATTAACTTAGATGCCATTGGTGTAGTTGCTCCACAAGAAAATGTGATTAAAGTGGTATCGGATCACTTTAACATCAAAGAAATTGATATTAACTATTTAGAAAAACGCGATGATGAAATTGGTACTTCCGAAGGATTGATTCGTGGTGTTGTATACAAATTAAAAGAATTAGGATACAAAGTGGGTGGATTTAAAGCTTTCATCACTTCGGATGTATTAATGGGAGCTGGATTGTCTTCTTCCGCTGCTTTTGAAACGATGATTGGAACAATCATTGATGGTCTTTACAACAATATGGAAATTGATATGGTTACGATTGCCAAAGTTGGACAATTTGCGGAAAATGTTTATTTTGGAAAACCATGTGGCCTAATGGATCAATGTGCTTGTGCCGTTGGTGGATTGATCTCTATTGATTTTAAAGACACTTCAAAACCGATTGTGACTCCTGTCAATGTGGATTTCTCAAAATTTAATCACTCATTATGTATCGTGGATACAAAAGGTAGCCATGCCGATTTAACCGATGAATACGCAGCCGTACCTGCTGAATGTAAAAAAGTAGCGGCTTACTTTGGAAAAGAAGTATTACGAGAAGTTCCAGTGGAAGAATTCTATGCCAACATTGCCAAAGCCAGAGTGGCTTGTGGAGATCGTGCCGTACTTCGTGCTATTCACTTCTTTAATGAAAACGAACGCGTTGGAAAAATCGTGAATGCGTTAAATAATGATGATTTTGATACATTTAAAGCGAATATCCAAGCTTCTGGAAACTCAAGCTATAAGTTCTTACAAAACGTATATGCAGCCAGCGATCCACAAAACCAAGCGGTATCTATTGGTTTGGCAATGTCCGAAATTTTATTAAAAGATAAAGGTGTATGTCGTGTACATGGTGGTGGATTTGCCGGAACTATCCAAGCTTTTGTTGAAGACGATGCCGTAGAAGCGTATAAAGAAGGTATGGAAGCTGTATTTGGATTAGGAACTTGTCACGTATTAAAAGTTAGAAAATATGGTGGATGTAAGGTCGTAGGATAGGAGAATAAAGAATGAAAGTTTTAGTAACAGGTGGTACTGGATATATTGGAAGTCATGTTTGTGTCGAATTGATCCAAGCAGGACACGATGTTGTCGTAATCGATGACTTTTCCAATTCCAAACCCGAAGTATTGGGATATATTAAGGAAATTACTGGAGTCGATGTAAAATTCTATGAAATGAATTGTTTAAACGAAGCCGATATTGAAAAAGTATTCCAAGAAAACGCATTGGATTCCGTAATCCATTGTGCGGCATTTAAAGCCGTTGGGGAATCGATGCAAAAACCAATTGAATATTATACAAACAACTTAATGTCAACGTTAGTAATTGCCAATTTGATGAAAAAATATGGTGTCAACAACATCGTATTCTCATCGAGTGCGACAGTATATGGTGATCCAGAAGTCGTTCCGCTAACAGAAAACTGTAAGCTTGGAGAAACCACAAACCCTTATGGTTCGACAAAAGCGATGATGGAAAGAATCTTAACCGATGTACAACGTGCGGTACCAAGCATGAGTGTAACATTATTACGCTACTTTAACCCAATTGGGGCTCACGAATCCGGATTGTTAGGGGAAGATCCAAAAGGAATTCCAAACAACTTAATGCCATACATCATGAAGGTTGCCACTCGTGAATTGGAATGTTTAGGTGTATTCGGAAACGATTATGACACACCAGATGGAACGGGTGTTCGTGACTATATTCACGTAGTCGACTTGGCTAAAGGACACGTATTGGCGATTGAAAAATACGCAACACCAGGGGTTCACATTTGTAACTTAGGAACTGGAAAAGGATATAGTGTATTAGAAATCGTACACGCCTTCCAAGAAGTTAATGGTGTGGAAATCCCTTATGTGATCAAAGATCGTCGTCCAGGAGATATCGCGACTTGTTACGCAGACCCTACTCGTGCCAAAGAAGAATTAGGATGGGTAGCTGAAAAAGGTATTGAAGAAATGTGTCGTGATTCTTGGAATTTTGCGAAAAAACATATGAAATAGATAGAAAAGCTGGCGAAAAACGTCAGCTTTTTTGATACAATGTTTTCGGTGATAAAAAATGAATATTATATTAATGAGTGAACCGGATATCGATAAAAAATGGGCGTTTCCAACTTTAAAGAATATCTTGAACAAAGAAGATAAAGTGTGTGTTCTTGCGTTTACCTTTTTTGATGATATTAAGAATTCTAAGGATTGGGATCGTCAATACAAAAAGGGAATGGGCTTAGAATATCGTTTGATTACAGAAATGTTTAAGCGCTATGGTATCCAGGAGAAACAAATCGAATGGATCAATTATTTTACTGATACAATTGAACAGATGATTGAAAAAGTTCAATCAAGTACAATTCTTTGTATTCCTGGAGGAGCGCCTGACTTATGTATGAAACGCATTAAAGAAAAGAAGCTTAAGAAAGTATTAAAAAACTATGCGGGAACTATTGTAGGCATTAGTGCAGGAGCGATGGTTTGTTTGGACAAATATCATATAACTCCTGACTATGACTATACGGAATATAAAGAATGTACAGGTTTAGGTTATGTTTCTGGATTTGACATAGAAGCGCATTATGTAGGTAGTAAAGAACAAATGGAGAGTATTGATAAAAGAAAAGTTTCTATATATGCCATTCGTGATAATGGGGGAATGTTAGTTAACGAAACGATAACTTGTTTTGGAAATGTTGAAATATTTGAATAAGAAAAAGGGAGATTTGTTTCTCCCTTTAATGATTTAGTCGAGTTCGAAAGCTCCTGTATACAATTGATAATAGGTTCCTTTTTTCGCAATCAAATCGTCGTGCGATCCTCTTTCAATGATACGACCGTGATCTAAAACCATGATCGCATCGCTGTTTTGAATCGTTGATAAACGGTGAGCAATTACGAATACAGTACGACCATTCATCAATTTGTCCATACCATCTTGTACAATTTTTTCGGTACGCGTATCAATCGAAGAAGTGGCTTCATCTAAGATTAATACAGCAGGGTTGGCTACGGCTGCTCGAGCAATTGACAACAATTGTCTTTGTCCTTGGGATAAGGATTCTCCTCCACCAGTAATCATCGTGTTGTAGCCGTGTTCTAAGTGGCGAATAAAGCCATCCGCATTGGCTAGTTTTGCGGCAGCGATACATTCTTCATCCGTGGCATCTAGTTTTCCATAACGGATATTTTCCATAATCGTTCCGGTAAATAAGTTTACATCTTGAAGAACGATTCCTAACGAGCGTCGTAACGAATCTTTTTCGATCAATTTCACATCGATTCCATCGTACGTAATCATTCCTTTTTGGATATCGTAGAATCGGTTGATTAAGTTAGTGATGGTTGTTTTTCCAGCTCCTGTGGCTCCAACAAAGGCAATCTTTTGACCAGGTTGTCCATATAGATTGATATCGTGTAATACGGTTTTGTCTGGTGAATATCCAAAGTCCACATCGAAGAATTGAACATCGCCTTCCAATGGTACATAGTCTACACTACCATCTTGACGAGGGTGTTTCCAACACCAGAAGCCTGTGTTTTCTTTTGTTTCTTCCATAGTACCTGGTTTCACACTGACTAAAGTAACTTTTCCTTCGTCCACTTCACTTGGTTCGTCTAATAATTCAAAGACACGAGTGGCTCCCGCACCTGCCATAACTACCGCATTTAATTGTTGCGAGATTTGCGAAATTGGGTTATTAAACGAACGGTTTAATTGTAAGAAGGCAGCAATGGTTCCAAGTGTTAATCCAGCCATTCCATTAATCGCTAAGATCGATCCGACAATGGCAGTTAGGGCATACGATGCATATCCAATATTTCCTAAGATTGGCATTAAGATATTCGCAAACGTATTGGCTTTTGTCATGGAATCGCACAATTGATTGTTGATTTTTTCAAAATCTTCAATACTTTGTTTCTCGTGGGTAAAGACTTTGATGACTTTAGCCCCTTCCATCATTTCTTCGATAAATCCATTTTCCACGCCTAAGTTCTTTTGTTGCTGGATGAAGTAGAATCCAGATTTCGAAGTCACGACTTTTGTGATATACAACATCAATCCTGCCATCGCAAAAGTAATGATGGAAAGATAAGCGTTCATAACTATCATAGAGATCGCAACCCCGAC
Source organism: Bacillota bacterium (assembly GCA_030526175.1). Lineage (GTDB taxonomy): Bacteria > Bacillota_I > Bacilli_A > Erysipelotrichales > Erysipelotrichaceae > Floccifex. The sequence continues at coordinate 6,042 of JAUNDJ010000020.1, read as the reverse complement.
AATTGTGATGGTTGACGAGATTAAGTTTGGAATACTTTGCGAAATCAATTGGCGAAGGGTATCGGTATCGTTTGTATAAACGGACATGATATCTCCATGTGGGTGGGTATCAAAATATCCGATTGGTAAAGATTCCATGTGTTCGAATAGTTTGTTTCGAATGTCTTTTAAGGTACCACCCGAAACAGTAATCATAAGTCTGTTCCAAGAATATGTAGCTAGAACTCCTAGCACAAAAATAAATCCTAAGCGAACAATGGCCCAGATTAATGGTCCAAAGTCTGGATTTTCTTGGGAAAGAAGTGGTGTGATATAATCATCGATCAAGCTTTGTAGGAATACGGATCCATAAATGCTGATAACGGAGCTGGCAACGATTAAGATAAATACGGCAATGCATTGTTTTTTATAGTTTTGCCAAACAAGACCAAGTACTCTCATTAAGCCTTGGGAATTTCGTTCTGGACGATTCGCTCCAGCCATTCCTTTTAGTCTAGGCATTGTCAACACCTCCTTGTGCTAGCTTGTTTTGAGCTAAGTATGTTTCTCGATAATGCGTACAAGTTTGTACCAATTCCTCGTGTGTTCCTTGTCCAATGATCTTACCATCTTCTAAGACGATGATTTGATCGGCATCTTGAATCGAGGAGATACGTTGGGCAATGATGATACGTGTTGTATCTGGTATTTTTTCTAAGAACGCTTGGCGAATTAGAGCATCTGTTTTTGTGTCTACCGCACTTGTGGAATCGTCTAAGATCAAGATTTTTGGATTTTTTAATAGAGCACGGGCAATACATAGACGTTGTCTTTGTCCTCCAGAAACGTTGGCTCCTCCTCGTTCGATAAATTCATTATATTTGTTTGGTTTTTGTTGGATAAATTCATCGGCTTGGGCTAAGCGACATGCTTCTTGAATTTCTTCATCGGTAGCTTCTGGTTTTCCCCAGCGCATATTATCGTTAATGGTTCCGGAGAATAGGACATTTTTTTGAAGCACCATAGCTACGCTATCTCGTAGGGCATTTAAATCGTAATCTTTGACATTGATTCCAGCTACTTTAACTTCTCCGTCTGTGACATCGTATAGACGAGGAATCAATTGAACAAGGGAAGATTTGGAAGAACCCGTCGCTCCTAAGATTCCTAATGTACTTCCAGAAGGGATTTTCAAATTGATATTGGATAGGACATGTGAGCTTTCTTCGTCCACTTTTCCATAATTAAAGAATACGTTGTTAAATTCAATTTCTCCATTTTTGACTTCTTTTATTCCATTTTCTGGAGAAGTTAAAGAACATTCTTGGGTAAGAATTTCATATACACGTTGCTTATTGGCAATACTCATGGTCAACATGACAAAGATCATTGACAACATCATTAAGGACATTAAGATGGACATGATATAGGTGAATAAAGACATTAAGTTTCCAGTAGTCATTTCCCCAGCCACGATTAATTTGGCTCCAACATAAGAAACACCTAACATACAGGCGTATACGCTTAACATCATTGCTGGGTTGTTTAAAATCAAGATTTTTTCAGCGCTCTTTTGAATGTTGAAGATGGCTTTACTTTCTTTTTTGAATTTCTTAATTTCAAAGCGTTCGCGGACAAACGATTTTACAACACGAATCCCAGTGATATTTTCTTGAACGCTTTCGTTTAACTTGTCATAGCGTTTGAACATTTTCATAAAGATCTTGTGTACGGTTAAAGTCACAAAAGATAAAACGACAGCTAAGAAAAGAATGACGAATACGAAGATTAGGGCAATCTTTTTATTGATAGTAAAGGCCATGTATAAAGAAGTTATCAATAATAAAGGCGAGCGAACCGCAATACGAATGACCATTTGGAAAGCCATCGTAATATTATTGATGTCGGTTGTCATACGCGTGATCAATGAGCTTGTTGAATATTTATCAATTTCGGCAAACGAGAAATCTTGAATACGTTTGTATTCGGCTTCTCGTAAGTTTTTCGCAAAACCACTGGATGCGATGGCTGCATACTTTCCACTTAATGCCCCAGCAATCAAAGAAAATATTGCACATACCATCATTAACGCTCCATATTTAATGATGGCTGTCATATCCCCATTTGTGATTCCATAGTCGACTAATCGAGCCATTAAATAGGGAATGGCGACTTCAAGAACAACTTCTATGGAAACAAAAATTGGTGTTTTAATCGTATCCATCTTGTATTCCTTGATGTAACTTAATAGAGTTTTAAGCATTTGAATCCTCCTTTAATAAATTTTGATACACTTCATTGAGTAAACGATATAAAGTATCCTGATCTTTTTGACTAAGGGAAAAAACCATTGTTTTTTCCATTTGTACGATTCGTTTATACAGTACTTGATGAAGGCTTTCGGCTTTTTCGGTTTGTTGGATATACTTTACGCGTTTGTCACTTTCACTCGAGATACGTTCGATGTATCCCTTTTGTTCCAAACGGTTTAGAATACCCGTTACCGTTGGGTTGGATATATGGAAATAGTCTTCTATATCCTTTTGTTTGATTTGTGTATTACGATTTCGATGAAGAAAATGTAACACTTCTTGTTGGGATTTGGTTAAGTCGAATTGTTTGAATTGTTCGTTGATCGTCTTGTCAACAATCGATTCAATGCATCGAAAATAGTAACCATATCCTGGTTTGTGTTCAGGCATTATTGCACCTCCTTTATATCCATAGCCTGCTATGTAATAAATATAGCACGCTATATAAGTGAAATCAATAAGACTTGCCAGAATTGTGTTTCTTCTATACACTATCTTCATGAAGAAAAATGATATTTATACAGTAGAGTGTATTGACGATACAAATTTGGGATCGGGTGTTGCCAAGATTGACAATCAAGTTGTTTTTATTCCAAGAGCCATTAAAGGAGAAAAATTAGAAACTCGTATTGTGAAAGTTGATAAGCGTTACGCTTTTGGGAAAATTGAAAACATCTTAGAAGAAAGTGAACATAGAGTACAGAGTCCTTGTGAAGTAGAGAAGTTGTGTGGAGGATGTCAGCTTCAATATATGGATTACCAAGCCCAATTGGACCTAAAACATCGTCACGTTTCGCGTTTGTTCAAAAATGTAAATGAAAGTATTGAAGTGGATTTTCCAATCGGAATGGAAGAACCATTTTATTATCGAAATAAAGCACAATTTCCTGTGCAGGTAAAAGATGGACAAGTTATTATGGGATTCTATCGTCAACATTCCAACGATATTATTCCTTGTCGTGAGTGTAAGATCCAATCCAAAGAAATCAATGAAATCTATCAATATATCCAAGATAAGATTCGTGTTTCACAAGCCAAAGGACTTCGTCATATTTTTATTCGTACTTCGAATACGGAAGCTCAAGTTGTCTTTATTGGAAAATTTGAGAACAACTTTAAACCTTTGATCAATGGTCTGGTTGCCAAATTTCCAAATATCACATCCATCGTATTTAACAAGAATACGAGAAAAGACAATGTCATCTTAGGCGATAAAGAAAAAGTCTTATTTGGAAGAGATTATTTGATACAAGAATGTTTAGGAAATAAAGTAGAGCTACATTTTAAATCGTTCTATCAAGTCAATTCGAACCAAATGGAAAAATTGTATAAGACAGCTATTGAAAGTGCCAATCTTACGAAGGATATGACGTGTGTGGAATTGTATTCGGGGGTTGGAACGATTGGAATGGCTGTTTCGAAATATGTCAAAAAAGTCATTGGAGTAGAAATTGTCAAAGAAGCGGTTCAAAATGCGAAACGAAATTGTAAGCTAAATGGCATTACCAATTGTGAATACATCTGCAAGGATGCGAGCGTTTTTGCAAAAGAAGCCAAAGAAAAAGGATTAAAGATCGATGTCTTATTTGTCGATCCACCAAGAAAAGGGATGACGGATCAAGGTATTCAAGATATTGTTTGTTTGAATCCAAAACAAGTTATCTATGTCTCTTGTAATCCAGATACATTAGCGCGAGATTTAAAAGTTTTTGAAAAAGAAGGTTATACTTGTTCCAAAGTAAAACCAGTGGATATGTTCCCACAAACAACAGGATTGGAATGTGTCGCTGTATTATCGAAATCATGAAAGAGAGTATTTCAATAAGCTAAAGGCAAGGGACAGCAAACGTGTTCTAAGGAACGATTAATGATTTTGAAATATGGAAGCCTTAATGCATTTTGGAATGGTGTGATGACCTAAAGACTAACGATTAGCAATACGGGAATACCGTCGTTACTAATGATGGTACTCTCTTTGCCTTAGGGGAAATTGAATTGTGCAATACTGTTCACTCGGGCCATGTTGAGAATATCGCGTTGTTAACTAGAATAGATTAAAGAATAATGACTCATTGAATTTCTATCACTGAACATGAATGAGTCTTTTGTTTTATATTTTTATGAATAAAAAGTTTAATTATCTTTGGAAATTAAGTATGTGCTTTATCATATAGTACTTGGATATCACTTGGAAGCTGATCGGGAAGCATCTCATTAATTAAATCTTCAGTACCATCTTGTATTGCTTTATCATAGTACCAACACTTGAATTCTAACATTGCGAGTGTTTTTTCAAGTTGTTTCATTTCTTCTAACACAGCCGTTTTACGTGTTTCAAATAAGGCTTTACGGCATGGATAACTATTAGACCCTTCTTTTACCCATTCAAAGAATTGTTTGATTTCTTTAATTTCTAGTCCTGAGCGTTTTAAGCATTCAATAACGCGGATAGCTTCAAGATCATTGTCGCTGAAGTAGCGTATATTACCTTTTCTTTTTAGGTTAGGGAAAAATCCTTGCTGGTCATAATATCTTAACGTTGAGATTGGTAGTTCAAACATTTGCGAAACTTGTCCTATAGTGTACATATAATTCCTCCTATAAATGTTAATTTATTCTTGACCTAAAGTTAGGTTTAGGTTGTATGCTTCCATTATAAAACACTTTGATGTTTTAAACAATCAATTAATAGAAAGGTATGTGGTTTTAGATGAGTAAAAACGTATTGATTATCTCAACAAGTTTGAGAAATGGAAGCAATTCAGAGTTACTTGCACTAGAGTGTGAAAAAGGTGCGAAACAAGCAGGTCATGATGTAACATATATAAGTTTAAAAGATAAAGAGATTCATTTTTGTATTGGCTGTTTAGCATGTCAACAGGTTAAAAAGTGTGTATTTAATGATGATATAACTTCTATTATGGAAAAGGTTAAAGAGGCAGAAGTTATCATATTTGCGACACCAATCTACTATTATGGTATGAGTGGGATGATGAAAACAATGTTGGATCGATTGAATCCATTATATGGATCAGACTATGCGTTCAGAGATATTTATATGATTGCAACAGCTGCAGAAGATGGTCAAACTGTTTTTGAAAAGGCATATACTGGCTTACAAGGATGGGTAGACTGTTTTAGTAAAGCATCTTTAAAAGGAATAGTTACCGGTGGTGGCATTGGAGAAGCTAATACTGCAACTAAACATATTGATGTGATGAAGTCGGCTTATGAATTAGGTAAAAACCTATAAGTATGCGATTCATTTATCGTGCTACGATTAGCTTTTTAGTGATGGTAATAGTTTTAGGATGCACACATGGTTTAAATCACCAAGATATTAACCCTAATGCATCCTTAACAAAGGAGTCCTTTGAAATGAGATTATTAATAGATGATAAAGAAATTCCTGTTATTTGGGAAAATAACAAATCGGTTTTAGCATTAATGGAAGAAGTTAATAAAACAAGCATAACAATAAAGATGTCTATGTATTCTAACAATGAACAAGTAGGATCACTTGCCAGGCAGTATCCTACTAGTGATTGTCGTACAACAACACACTATGGTGATATCGTACTTTATCTTAAAACATCAGAATACTCAAGCTTCTTTAAGCTGGAGATGAATGCGTAGTTTTTTTTAATTAATGCCATAAATAGTGTCAGTATATGTGAGATTCTTAATTTAGAATCGTATATATGTATGTATATTCTAGAAAGGAGAAGACCATGTATCTGACTATCAAACA
>JAUNDJ010000019.1 GCA_030526175.1 Bacillota bacterium | reverse complement strand
AAAATAAACATTATGAATGTCACTTATCTAGCCTTCCTTTTCGCTAGTTACATTTACACTGTAAAATTAAATTCTGAAGAATATGGTGTAGGATTCCGTAAAGGTTCAGACTTAGTACAAAAATTAAACGATTTCTTTAAAAAAGTAAGCGAAGACGGATCTATTGAAAAAATTGCTGAAAAATATGGAGTGCAAGCTTCATTAATTAAATAATGTATTAAAAATGAGAGAGCAATCCCATTGCTCTCCTTATATTTGTTTTAGGAGAAGAAAATGGAAACGTTTATGCAGCAATTGCCAACGGTGCTTCATGCACTGAATATTGGTTTTATTCAAACTTTAAAGTTATTTATTGTGACTCTTTTGGGAGCCATTCCATTAGGTTTGCTTATTTCTTTTGGAAGCAGTTCTCGAATTAAGCCTATTTCAGGATTTTTTAAACTTATGATTTGGATCATTCGAGGAACACCTTTAATGCTTCAATTGTTAATTATTTATTACTTTCCAGGTTTAGTATTGCACAACAACATTTGGGGTGGAAGCGAGTTAGGTCGTTTTCTAGCTTCATGTTTGGCTTTTATTATAAACTATGCTTGTTATTTTTCAGAAATTTTCCGTGGGGGAATTCAATCCATTCCTGTTGGACAACAAGAAGCTGGATTGGTATTAGGGATGTCAAAGGTCGAAATCTTTGTACATGTCAAATTACTACAAATGATCAAAAGAATCCTTCCTCCTATGTCTAATGAGATTTTAACATTAGTAAAAGATACTTCCTTAGCTCGTATCATTGCTTTACAAGAAGTAATTTGGGCAGGACAAGCTTTTATGAAAGGTAGTATGGGAATTTCTGGAGAAATCTGGCCTTTATTCTTTACTATGGTTTATTACTTAGTATTTAACGGATTATTAACGGTTTTATTAGGTAAATTAGAAAAGAAATTAGAGTTCTTTAGATAGTAGGAAAACATGGCAATATTAGAAGTAGAACACGTATCTAAATCTTTTGAAAATACGGAAGTATTAAAAGACATTTGTTTTTCTCTAGAAAAGAGTGAGATTTTATCGATTATTGGTTCATCAGGAAGTGGAAAAACAACGTTGCTTCGTTGTTTAAACTTTTTAGAAACACCAGATGATGGAATTATTCGTGTCCAAAACGACGTTGTTTTTGATGGAAAAAAACAGAAACAACTTTCGGAAGCTGAAATTAAAGAAAAAAGATTACACTTTGGATATGTTTTCCAATCGTTCAACTTATTTCCTCAATATACAGCTTTAGAAAATGTAACATCAGCTCGTCGTTTGAATGCGAAAAAACAACCGGGTTTTAAAGCACATAAAAAAGAAATCTTAGCAGAAATTGAGCAACAAGGTATTCAATTGTTGACTCAAATGGGATTGGAAAATCGTATGCATCAATATCCTCACCAATTATCTGGTGGACAATGTCAACGTGTTGCGATTGCGCGTGCTTTAGCCTTAAATCCGGATATTCTTTGTTTTGATGAACCAACTTCTGCTTTGGATCCAGAATTAACAGGGGAAGTATTGAAGGTTATTAAAGAATTAGCGGAAAAGAAAATGACAATGGTTATTGTTACTCACGAAATGTCTTTTGCCAAAGAAGTATCGGATAAAGTTATTTTCATGGACGACGGATATGTTTTAGAGTATGGTACGCCAGAAGAAGTATTTGATTATCCAAAAGAAGAACGTACAAAACAATTCTTATCAAGATTTAGAAATGAATAGAGTGAAAAAAATCACTCTATTTTTTTGTTGTATAATTCTAAGAATTTGGTATTTGAGGATTTAGAAATTGCGTAATACAATATATTTGGGTGATACATATGTTTAATAAAAAAGATAATAATAGAAATCAATTTATGTTAAAGGATAAAGGATACGACTGGTGGTGGCATTCTTTTACTGCTATCGATGAAAATGGGGAAGAAAAACCATTTTTCATTGAGTTTTTTACTGTCAATCCTGGGCTTGGTACAGACCAACCAATATTTGGTCAATTGGAAGTAAATAAAGTAAAAAAAGTTAAACCTTCGTATTTAATGGTTAAGGCGGGTTGTTGGAAAGATCACGGTGTTCAGTTACATCGTTTCTTTGGATGGAACTCTGTTAAAATAATTCGTAATCCGTTCCAAGTGGAAGCGCAAGATTGTTTTGCGTGTGAAACGCGATTAAAAGGATCTATTTCTATTTCAAAAGAAGAATGTGAAGCACATCCAGAATGGATGTGTGATTATGGAGAAATGTCTTGGGATTTGAAAGTAAACAAAGATATAGCTTTTAATGTTGGATATGGTACTTCCAAGTTATTTCGAGAAACAAACGCATTTGAAATGTATTGGCATGCACAGGGAATGAAAACCAAATACGAAGGAACGGTTACTTTTAATGGAAAAGAATATAAGGTGCTTCCTGATTGTTGTTACGGATATGCGGATAAAAACTGGGGAAGTAATTTTACTTCACCATGGGTTTGGCTATCCAGCAATCATTTAGTTAGTAATATTACTGGCCAAACTCTTCAGAATTCGGTTTTTGACATTGGCGGGGGAAGACCAAAGGTGTTCTTTGTTCCACTTCCTCGTAAGCTTTTGGGAGTCATGTATCATGAAGGAAAAGAATATGATTTTAACTTCTCACATTTTTGGAAAGGGGTTCATACTTTATTTAAATGTGATGAAAAAGCAGACTGTATTGAGTGGACGGTTGTGCAATCCAATTTCAAATACCATATGAAAACACACGTTATTTGCCAAAAAAAGGATATGTTGTTGGTAAATTATGAAGCACCGGATGGACTAAAGAGACACAATCGTCTTTGGAACGGTGGTAATGGAGTTGGAAGAATCACTTTATATAAACGAAATAATAATACATTAGAATTAATTGAAGATGTGAATGCGTATAATATTGGATGCGAATTTGGGGAATACGATTGTTAAACTGTTCATATTCTGACAAGTAAGTTTTCTTGAAAGCGGTTATAATATAGCTATCAAAAAGGAGATTATTATGGCAAAATTACCTGAAACGTTTTTATGGGGTGGAGCTACGGCTGCAAACCAATTTGAAGGAGGATTTTCTGAAGGAGGAAAAGGAGTAAACTCTTCAGACTGTACAACACGAGGATCTCGTACAATGCCTCGTAAAGTTACTTATAAGACAAGCGATGGAGAAATTCATGCAGATATTATGTTTGGATTAAATGCTCCAGAAGATGCAGTATATGGATGTTTTGAGGGGTATGATTATCCTTCTCACCAAGGTATTGATTTCTATCACCGTTTTAAAGAAGATATCGCTTTATTTGGTGAAATGGGATTTAAAACATTCCGTATGTCAATTAACTGGGCTCGTATTTTCCCAACTGGAATGGAATTGGAACCAAATGAAGAAGGATTAAAATTCTATGACGAAGTGTTTGATGAATGTTTAAAATATGGAATCAAACCATTGGTTACTTTATCTCACTATGAAACACCTATTGGATTGGCTAATGAATGGAAATCTTGGTGTGACTATCGTACAATCGAATGTTTCATTCGTTATGTAAAAACAGTAGGGGAACGTTATAAAGGAAAAGTTGAATACTGGTTAACATTTAATGAAATCAACATTTGTGAATTATCACCTTGGATGTCAGCTGGTGTTGGACAAGCAAGTCCTCAAATTTCAGCGGATATCGCTAAACACCAATTTATTGCATCGGCAAAAGCTGTAAAATTATTACACGAAATTGATCCAAACAATAAAGTTGGTAACATGGTTGCTTATGGAGCCGATTATCCATATACTTGCAATCCAGCAGATGTTTTAGCTGCGAAACAAAAAATGCACTCATATCACTTCTTTGAAGATGTACAAGCACGTGGATACTATCCTTCTTATAAATTAAAAGAATATGAAAGAAACGGAGTAAACTTCTTCTTATCCGAAGAAGATGCACAAACATTAAGAGAAGGTACGGTAGACTTCTTATCTATTTCTTATTATGCTTCTAGTGTTTCTAGTACAGATCCAGAAATCTTAAAACAAAATGCAGGTGGAAACATGGGATTAGGTGGTGTTAAAAACCCTTATATCGGTGCTTCTGACTGGGGATGGCAAATTGACCCAACAGGACTTCGTATTGCCTTAAATGAACTTTGGGAAAGATATCAAAAACCAGTATACGTTGTTGAAAACTCTGTAGGTACACAAGACGTATTGGTTGAAGAAAATGGAGAAAAAGTATGTCACGACCAAGGTCACATTGACTACTTACGTTCACACATTGAAGCTATGGCGGACGCAATCAATTACGATGGTGTCGATGTTATGGGATATACTCCATGGGGATGTATTGACTTAGTATCGGCTTCTACTGGAGAAATGCACAAACGTTATGGATTCATCTATGTAGATTATCAAGACGATGGAACTGGTGATGGAGCTCGTTATAAAAAAGATTCATTCTACTGGTGGAAAAAAGTTATTGCCAACAACGGAGAAGATTTAAGCGATCTATAATAGTAAAAACAGAGAGTTTACTAAGCTCTCTGTTTATTTTTTTCTATACAGTGTATCCAATAGTAAAAGTAAAAAGGTTGTAAAGAAGCGTATAACAGTTCTCCTAGAGAAATAACACTTCCAAAACTTAGAAAAGGGAATGTACTAATTCCAAAAATACATAGTAAACCAATCAATTTGTTTCGAAATAAAAGATTGACTGTAAAAATCGGTTGGAAAAGAAAATATACCCATTCATAAATATAACCACTTATACAAAAGATAGATAACCAGATATGAAAATCGTTTAGTATCGAAGGTACTTTACTATAGGGAATACAACAAGCAAGGAACATGCCAATATGAAGAAGGGCATGTATTTTTTTTGAATAAGAAAGTAAGTAAGCCTCCCAAATCGTTTTTGAATAATAATAGGTGAGAAAACAAGTGTTAGCTGCCCATAATAAAAATAGAAACAAATGAGAATATAAATATCCCAGTCCAGTTTGATTTTCCGTAAATATATTTATTAAAAATACGGGATAGATATTTAGTATTGGTGTGGCAATAAAGGTAAGTGCCTGAAGTACGTATTTTTTCATAAAAAAATTATAATTATTTTTTTCGTTTTTGCAAATTTAATCGTATTTATTAATGTGCAAGGGATAAAAGGAGCATTCATCATGAGAAACAAGATTCGCATATTAGAAAAAGATAATGAACATATAAAACTACAATTAATAGATATTTCTTGTTTTGATCCTTCTGTTTTTTCGCAAATGGAAATGGATGAGACATGCATTCGTTGTGTAGTATTGAACCAGTCTTTAGGCATTATTTCTTATCAGACACAAGGTTATATTTCGCTCAGTGACGTATGTAAACAATATGCATTTAAAAAAGAAGAAGGAGCTTATTTTCTATGTTCGTTATTCAAAGCGATTATTGCTGCCAATAGAAACAAGCCCATATTGTTAGACCCTGATTTTGTATATGTAACGCAATATGGAGATTCTTTTCGATTTATAGCTCTTCCTATGTTGGTAAGCGATACGAATTCGATCAAAGAAGATTCAATTTTCTTTCTTCAAGCTCTTTTGAATCAATATCAATCGTATAGTCATTTTGAAATTCCTGGTTATATTTGTTGCTTTCTAAAAAGTGCAGAGTTTTCTTTAGCCAATCTAATTTTGGGACTTGAAAATTTGGCACAAATCAAAAAGGAATCTCGTTTTTTCTTCCGCAAAAAGAAGATTCGAACATTTCGCGTAGAAGAGCCTTTTCAAGTTCTTTATTCGGCCGAATCCGTTTACGATTCGATACCAGTCAGTGAAGAAATCCATACCCAATTGATTGGTCATACTAAAAGTTGTGACGCTTTTCTAGTCATACAAGAAGAAAAGTATCCTCTTCAAATGGAAAATTTGTTAGTAGGACGATCTATGGCTTGTGATATTCGTCTGGAAAGCGAATCTGTTTCCTTGAAACATGCGCGTATTCTGTCGCAAGATGGAAAATGGTATATCCAAGATTTAAAAAGCACAAATGGAACGTACTTAAATGGAAAAAAGGTGCAGCGAAAGATGCGTTTAAAAGAAGGAATGCAGCTTTCCTTTGGAAAAGTAGATTGTGAGTTTCATCAGTGAATCGTTATGTTCTAAAACAACACATTCAAGAACACGCAAATGTAAGTGTTGATTTAGTTGAAGACCAGATTACTGGGAAAACTTGTATTCAAAAAAGTGTTTCTAAAAATGCATCCCCGTTGATTATTCACCAGTTTCATATAGAGGTGGATATCCTATCTTCTTTACATCATCCGCTAATTCCAGAGATCATGAATGTGTATGCGGATTCCAGAAATTTATTCTTAATAGAATCTTATATTCCTGGTAAGGATTTTTCCTATCATAAACGACATTTTTCCCTCTTATTTCATCTTCAAAAGACAAAATATATGTTAGAGATCATAGATATTCTCCAACATATACATGAAATAGGATATCTTTATATCGATTTAAAACCAAGGAATCTTCTCTTATATAAGAATCGTGTATATCTCATTGATTTTAATGCTTGCATCCCTATGCACTCTACGCAAGCTGTCTTTGCTTCCAAAGAAAACATATCCGCGGAATTGTATCGTCAAGAAAAAAAAGATGAAACGACCGATATGTATTTTTTTGGGAAATTAGTACAATCTTTCTTTCCATGTTCACTATTCTTTTTTAAACGAAAATGTTTGAAACAAGACTGTTCAAAAAGATTTTCTACTTGGAAACAAATGAAAAAGAGCTTTCTTTTCTACATTTGGTCACGAAGGATCTTCTGTGTTTTTTTTATTATCATATCTGTCTTTTTTGCAGAAGAGACTTTGTTTAAAACGGAGGTGAATAATCTACAAATATATTTTAAAGAACCAAATGTCACAACCTTTTTCAACGCTTATCAAGAAACTCTTTCTCAATTTCAGGGAACCACGATAGACAAGATACAAATGAATCTGTATAAATGGATCCATAACGATTGGATACAAGAAGATTTATGGGACGATGTTTTGGTAAGCAAGTATTTACTAATCCAAAGCATTCAATCAAAAAACCCGGTTTTGTGCCATAACGTGATTCAAAACATGAAAAGAACAGAGGATGTGGAAAGATATTTAATGTTAGCTTCCTATATAGAAAATCCAGAGCTTGTACTAAAAAAGGAAAGTGTGGATGCATTCTTACAAGAAATGGAAAGGGGAGATATAAAAATTTTGATCCCAATCCTTTTAGGAAGTCAGTTTGAAATAAACAAGGAACAAGAAGAAATATTGAACACTCTTTTTCAAGAAGAAAAAGAAGCCTTTACTTGTCAGGAAGCATGTATTCTATTGGAATATAACCTTTTTCTAAAAAGTATCCAATCCAAACATTCACTAGATTTGGAGTTGTTTGATGAAGTATATGGTAAAGAAAAAGAGTGGTCCGATCTTTATGAAATATATAGGAGAACAAAATGATCAAGACAACCGCATTAATTGTACCCTTGCTTCTTTTCCCAACAAGCTCTTCTACAGAAGTATATATAAAAGAACCAAAGACGTATCATATTTCTATGGCAGAAGAGATCGATAGAAGTCAAAGTGAAGTTATTTTAAACGAAGAAATTTTAGACATTTCAGACAGTTTGGTATTTCGTATCGATCAAGAAGGAAAAAATACTCTAAAGTATGTATTTAAGGATCAAGAAGGAAATGTAGTGGATAAAGGCGAAAAAATCTATATTCTAGATACAAAAAAGCCACAAATTGAAGTAAAACTAGATGATTTTACTTTCGAAGAGACAATTGGTGTAATGGACGAATTAGAAATTCAGCTGGAGATTGATGAAGAGAATATTGAAAAAAAAGAAGTATATATTGATGATCAACTACAAGACGAATTGGATACCTATTTCATCACAAAAGAAAATAAAAACATGAAAGTCATAGTTAAAGATCGTGCAGGTAACCAAACAAAAGTTGAGTATCCCATCGAGATAGTAGAAGATATTCAAATCGAATCGAGCAATCCAGAATTGTATACGTTAGAAGAAAACATTGAATTCTTAAGTGAGCAAGATTTAGATGCGTATGAATGTTTGATCAATGGGCAAGTTCAAGATTCATATAGCTATACATTTGCGGCGACAAACGAATACGATATTTGGATTCAACATAAAAAATATCCATATATAATTCCTTATAAACAAACTATTTATTTTACCAATGATCCATTAGATTTTTTCTTAGAAGCTTCAGGTACAAAATCCAATCAAAATATATCGATTCAATCCAGTTTGTTGAATGCGTATATCCAAGATAGCTATGGAAATACGTATGCATTTGAAGACGAAATCGTATACGAAGCCAAAGAAGATTGGAATGAAACAATCCAAATCAAGGGATTTGTACAAGATATGTTTGGGCGTCAAGTCGAAAAAGAACTGGAAATTCAAATAAGTACGATTCTTCCCAAGGCAAACTTACAAATAGATGGAATAGAATTGAAAGACGAAGAGGTATATATGTTTGAAAAAATAGATTCCATTTCTTTACAAGCCGATACAAAATATACCGAGATTTTTTTGGAAAATGAACAAAGAGTGGAATATTCGAGTCTAAAAGATGCACTGGAACTGATGAAAGAAGGTTCGAGTTTACAATACGAAATTCAACTGGAAGATGAATTCGGCAATAAGAATTCGTATCGTTATCTTTTTAGTAAGGAATATACACCGAAATTTATTCAACAAGAAACGGTAAACGAAACTCGAAATGTGGTTGAGAAAAGGGTATGGTCTTTAGATAGAAAAGGGAAAGTGAATCTTGTGGAAGAACAAGAAGACAAAATATGGAATCCATTGATTTATTTAGATGCAGCGCAATTGATTCCGGGAAACGATATTGAAATCATCTTTATGAATGTTGAAAAAGTAAAAGAGCTTTATATCAATGGAATAGAAATGGATGTACTAACATTGGAAAAAGACGATTTTGGAAATTGGAAAATCAAATATCATCTGGATATGCATGCTGAAGAAATCGAGATTGCGATAAAAGATCAACAAAATCAGTGGACCAAAAAGAAGATGTCGATTAAGAAACAAGGCATCACTTTTTCCTGGGGTTATTTTTTCTTTCCAATCGTAATTCTTCTCCTTGTGTATATACTATTCAAATATGCCTAATCTTTTTATTTACACGGATCAAAATGCCTGGGTAGTAAATGTTGAACAAACACTTTCTTTTCAATCCTTTACTTTTCATCGAAAAGAGAATGGATGTGTGATTGAAAAAGAAGGAAAGTATATTGTTTGTGAGAATGGAATGTCCCTAACTTTTGCCGGCTTTCGCTTTTTATATCATGACATGAAAGAACAATGGTATATTTATCGTTTGAAAGATATACAATCCATCGGTAGAAATAAGAACAACGATTTATCTATTTCTTCGATCCATATCTCGAATAACCACGCTCGAATTGAGAAGAAAGAAAAATTGTATTGGATCAAAGATTTGGGGAGTCGAAATGGCATTTATAAAAATGGTAATCGTATTGAACAAGATTGTATGGAAAACCAAGATGTATTTCTATTAGCCGACTGTGTTCTGTATCGAATACACGATATCCTAATTGTAAATCATCAATGTAGGAATTCAATTTCCGAAGTAAAAGGGATGATTCAAAACGATACAATGCTTCCAATAATTTCTGGTTATGTGCCAAGTTTTGAATTTCAAACGATTGAATTAGAAGCACCTGTTATCCAGGAATATCCCAAAAAAACAAAGCTGTTTCAAGCCATTGGACCATCTTTACTCATCCTGATGTCAAGTGGACTGGCTTCTGGCTTGGAACAAGCATTAAATTCTAAATCCTCATACAATCCTTTTCAATTGCTTACGCCCTTGTGTATGAGCTTTGCGTTCTTATTCTATGGTTTATACAATCGACAAAGTCATTTCAAAGATGGACTTCTTTCTTATCAGAAACAAGAAGATTTGTACGAAAAACATTTGCGAAAAAAAGAGAAGGAAGCTCTATCTTTGCTTCACAATTACCAAACGTATCTACAAGAAGAACAAATCTTTTTTTTAAACCTTCATGAAACGAAATTCGATTCTTTTCGTATTTTAATTGGGCAGCACTATCAAAATGTACCAATATATAAATTTATCAAACAAGGATATCAATATGAAGAAAATCATTTGGTTAAGAAACAAAAGGCTCTTATTGATAAATTTGATAATCCGATTCTTGTTCATGATTTTTATCAAAAAAATGAGAAAGTATGGATTCCTATGTATGTTTCATCGGCTTTTCTCTATTCCTTTGTGATCCAAGCACATCACTGTACCAATCCGCCAAAAATTCTAATAGCGCATCGTGAAATACAAGAAAATGCAAGAATCTTTGGAAGTCCTTTATGTCAATACAAAGGAATGGATTTATACATGAGTGAAGATAACGTAGAAGCTATGCTTCCTTTCTTAGAAAACAAATTGGAATATGTTTTATTAACTGATTCTTTTTCCATCATTGAACGATTAAAACCATCTTCTTTTATTTATATGAATCCATATCGTGTATCCTATCCCTTTGATTATGTCCTCGAACAGACCTTGGAAATGGACAATACGGAAAGAAAGATGCGCCAATTGCTTTGGAATTTGGAAAACAGTGGGAAAAATCCATTGTCTTATTTTCAAAAGGATGAAGAGGAAAAAGTGAATCTAGAATGTTGTGTTGGTTTGGATAGTCATAATAGAGAGATTTATTTGAATTTTGAAGAAGGAATAGATGGGCCTCATGCACTTGTGGCTGGAATGACAGGATCGGGAAAAAGTGAATTTTTATCAACCATGCTTCTCGGTCTTCTTGTAAAGAACAAACCCGAGTTACTTCAGTATATATTAGTGGATTTTAAAGGTGGAGCTTTTGGACATGCTTTTTATGAATTCTCCCATTGTGCAGGGATGGTTACGAATCTGGAAAAGGAGAATTTAAGTCGATTGATGTTGAGTTTGAAATGTGAAATTGAAAAGCGACAGATTTATCTAAAAAATGCGAAAGAACGACATCCACAGATGATCAGTCATATTCAAGGTTATAACGAGATTATGGAAACAAAAATGTCACATTTATTTATTATCGTGGATGAGTTTGCGCAAATGAAAACGAAGTATCCGGAGTATTTAGAAAATTTAAAAGAATATGCACGAATTGGACGCTCGTTAGGAATTCATCTTATTCTTGCGACACAAAAACCGATGGGAATTGTGGATGAACAAATTTGGTCCAATTCCACTTTAAAAGTATGTTTGAAAGTAAATAGTGAGATGGATAGTAAAGAGATGTTGCATAACGAAATGGGCGCTTATTTAAAAAATGCGGGTGAGTTTATAGCCCAAAACTTAGATGGACAACGACAAGGTAAATCGTTTTATCTACAAGAACCATATCGAGATATCACTTATTTTAAAGAATGTGACAAAGAAGATTGCGATAGAACAAACAAAACTCTTTTTACCGAAATATCTTCTTGGATTGAAAAAGGAAAACAGAATTGGATATTGTTGCCCGACTTGTCAAAGAAAGTGGAATATGAGAATGATCAATGGGCTTGGATGGATATTCCAGAACAACAAGTTCAAGTTCCCTTATTCTTAAAAAGCGGACAATCCTTATTGGTTCTATGTCAGGATGATTCGATAGAAAGAGAATTTATCAATTCTTTATTTCATATTTTTAAAAAGAATATCTTTACTTTGGGATTGGATTTATATGGACGATTTCCTCCAATCCAAGAAGAAAGAGAAATAGAAGAATCCACAACTTGGATTATTAAAGAAGAAAGCTTCGAATGGACTTATAAGTATTTTAAAAATCCAAAGTTACGAATTGTAATCTTTGTTCAATCGTGTGGTATTAAAGTCCACAATGCGCTATGCTATTTCGATTATCGTCTTTGTCTTCAATACAAAGAAGTGGACACAGTCAGAACGTTCTTTGATCAATTTAAATTAGGAACGCTACCTTTAGTGAAGACGCAAGATGAATGTCATACCATCGTATATCCAACGTTTCGTAACAGCTTTCCTATTCAAATGGATTCTTCCACAAAAAATGTGTTCCTAGGAATCGATGTGGGGAAAAGAGTACCAGTTTACTATAAACATACTTTGCCGCTTATTATTTGTTTTGTACAAAAATCGAAACAAAAGGAAATTGAAGATTTACTAACGGATATATCAAAAGTATTTCCTCATCTTGTTTTCGGACAAGATGTGATGGTTGTCGATGTGTTAAAAGATCCAAATTTCTTTTCTCGAGTGGAATATCAAGAAATTCAATACGATGTCAATATTCTTTGGATTGGACAGGGAATACAGGAATATGGATATTTATTGAAAAGAAGCATTCCTTACGAACGAGAAATGGATCGCATTTTCTATGAAGGAAAAGAAATAAAAAAAATTATGTATGCAGTTAATTAAAATATACGTTCGAGAATTGTTTCAAAAGGATCGTTTATTTATCATAAATTGCCAAAATCGTGTCGATATTTTCTTACAACAAATGGCTCCGGTTGAGAATCATCACTACCAAAGAGCTTTCTATTGTTTGGAAAATGGGTGTTTTTTAGATTCGACAAAGACTTTTCAAGAAAATAAAATCGTTCCTTTTGATCATTTAATATTAATTTAAATAGGAGATTATCATGCGAATTCAAGTGAATTATGAAGAAGTACTATTAGCCTCAAATGTACTGGTTCAAAAAGGAAATCAGTATGAAGAAATCGTGAATCGTATTTATGCTCGTATGCATGAAATGCAAGCTGTTTGGCAAGGAAGCGATAACCAAGCTTTCATTAGTCAGTTGGAAAGCTTTCAACCAAAATTGAAAGAAGTAAAAAGTGTGATTGATTCTTATGCCAACTTTCTAAGTGCAAGTGCCAAACAATATCAAGCGCTTCAACAAGAACGTATTCAACAAGCGCGCCGTTTAGCCTAAAAAAGGAGGATTGTATGTCACAAATTCAAATTAGTGCGGAAGATGTTTTACAATATGGAAATCAGCTCGTGTCCTTAAAAGAGGAAGTGTCATCTTTATTTGGGGAAATTCATTCGAAGATGAATGGATTAAATTCGGTTTGGAGATCTCCAGCCAGTGATAAATTAATTTCTCAATTTCAAAGTTTAAAGCCTTCTTTTGACCAATATGTAGAAGCATTGGGACAATATGCTTTGTACTTGCAACAAACTTCCCAATCGTATGAAGAAAACGAAAGCTTATTATCACAAGGTATTCAATAATGGGTGCAAATGGTTATTATCAAAATTTGTATTCCTATTTATCTTCTTTAAAAGAAAGTTTATCGTCCACATGTATGAGCGCACAAGAAGAAGCGAGCATTCGAAAAGCTATCCAATCCATTTTAGAATTAATCTCTCTACAATTGTATGAAAGCGGACAGTAATACATATCGACACATTGCCAATCAAATTCAATCTAGAATAAATTTTGGATATGTGTTTGAAGATCCAATGAAGCGGTATCGTCACAATGCCATCCAAAATAAACTATCTCAACTCAGCTCTTATTTTTCTCAATCTGCTAATTCCATTGAAAACAACGAATATTCTTTACTTAGTATTACCCCTAACTCCATAACCTCAACCAAAGAAGGTGCTTTTCAAGATGGACATTTTTCCACGAATTTTAATAGTCTCATCAACTGGGACTCTATTTTTAATAAGGGAAATCGAAAATCCAGTGTAACGGCAGGATTTCAATATGCTTATAAGGAAGCTACTTTCTTTGGAGTGAATGATACATATATTCGTTCAAGAATGAATGTAAATCTAGGGGATGTGCAAGCGAGCGGAATGACAAAATTCAGTTTATGGAAAGATAAGATATTTCATCCAGATTTTACGATTGTTGCCAATATGAATGCGGCTGTAGTCGCTGCCAATAGCTATGTACGACTCGGAACGAATAATATTTTTGCTCAAGTTAGTGCAAAAGGTAGTGTGGGAAGCGTATATGCGAATGCCACAGCGGTGTTGAATATGGAAGAACAAACATTAGATCTTGGAATTGGAGCTGCAGCAGCAAGAGGGGAAGTTCGTTGTAGTTTTACGATTTTTGGATACAGTGTGACCCTGACAGGCGAAGGATCGATTGGAAGTGCCGAAGCGAATATTAGTTATTCGCATAAAAACAGAGAATGGGAATTTGGAAGCAAGCTTGGATTTATTGCTGGACTGGGCTTTAAGGTACATGTGAATTATTAGGAGGTTACTATGAAAGAACTATTACCCTTAGGGAGTATCGTGACACTGAAAAACGGAACAAAACGAGTAATGATTGTTGGTCGTCTACAAAACAAAGTAGGAGAAGACACCCTTTATGATTACGCAAGTGTTT
The DNA here is from genome assembly GCA_030526175.1 of Bacillota bacterium. Classification (GTDB taxonomy): domain Bacteria; phylum Bacillota_I; class Bacilli_A; order Erysipelotrichales; family Erysipelotrichaceae; genus Floccifex. The sequence continues at coordinate 15,871 of JAUNDJ010000019.1, read as the reverse complement.
TATGGCCAGAAGGTGTACTGGATTCGAGTCACTTTTATTTGTTTAACCAAGAGAACATCGATTGCCTGTATCATATTGGCTTACAAGATTCGGAAGAATTTGCGTTTCGTTCCCGTTTAGAAGAGGAATACAATAAGAGAACATAAAAAAAGATGAGCAATTTTTTGCTCATCTTTTATTCTGCTTCTTTCGCTAATTCTGGATGACTAACTATAAATTCTGGCGTATTCGCACGGAAATAGTCGAATACATATTGATCGTAAATCTCAAAATTATATTTCTTTAAATAGTGAACTAATACTTTGTTTGAGAAAGAAGTATCGCTTTGTAAAGAAGCTTTTACTTCTTGTTTCATGTCTTTATAAGATTTAGATTCCAATACGGCAACATAAGCACCAGAAGAAGATTCGTTTGTGAAAACTTCATCGATGATACCTACTTCACTTTTATATAAAGTATTGATCAATCGAGTTGGTAAATCTTCTGAAGCGGTTGATACATACATTTGATCGCTAGTGAATGTAGAATCCGCACTAGAATATTTTTCAAATACTTTCGCAAATTCTTCGCCCTTTTTCAATGCGTCTAAAGCTTCTTTCGCTTTTCCTTCATCGTCGCAATATAAGACACGTGCTAATGTTGGTTTATTGTCTTTTTTAATCATTTGCCAGTTTTCTTTAATATATTTATCGACTAATTTATCCGATTGAACAGCTGGAATGGAATAATCTTCTAAATAAGCGTCCACAGAATCGTATCCATACGCTTTAATTGTTTCTTCAACATTTTCTTCACCATACATTTCTTTAATGGTATTTAATTGTTCATTCGCTTCTTTTTTAATTTCATCGGTAACTTTAATTTCTTTGTTGTAGATGATTTTACGAGTATCGGATAAAACTTCCGAAGGAACGTTGGCTGCTTTTAGAGAATCGTATTCATCTTGTTTCGTAATTGTGGTAGAACCAATTGTCATAATGACTTCTTTTCCAGTTTCTTTTTGAATAGAAGCATTGGCTCCAGAACAACCTGTTAATAAGAATGCAGCACTTAATAGGGAAAGGGTTAATTTTTTCATATTATTCATTTTCTCCTTTCAAAGTACTGATATAAGATTCAATACGTTTTTTTGTTTCTTTATTTGTGTACGTGATATCTTTAATTTGATTTGCGGCATCTTCTAAGATCACCAAATCTAAATTTTCATTATTTTGTAGAATGGCAGTTAATACGGCATCTTTTGTTGAATCTAAACCTTTATCATAGATTTTTTTAAGATCGGTTTCATTTACATATACTTTATATAAAGTAGTGGCTCCTGTGTTTTCGTTTTTCACAATAATCCAGTCACTTGTTTCTCCTTTATTTAAAGATAGACTAGCTTCTAAGACTTCACTAGCTAATTCCGATGAAGAAGTATCTGCATCTACATAACCATAGAACCCTTCGTTTCCAGCTGTTTGAACATCTTCAGAAAGTTTTTTTGCAGCATCGGCAAAAGATTCACTTTCAATTTCTTTAACAATCGCATCTTTTTTCTTTTGTTCTTCTTCTGTTAATGCTTCTGGATCGGCAACGCTCATTGTGATGATAGAGATTGTGCGTGCTTGTTTTTCTTCTACGGCTTTTTGAACGTCAGAGAAATGTTTTTCAATATATTTTGTATCCATTTCTTTTTCTTTCGCAAAAGTTAAGCAGTAATCAATTAGGTCTTCGTATTTTGAATAACCATAATTTCCTAATTCAGCTGTGATAGCTAACTTATAAGCTTCTCCTTCACCACTCGATTGGGCATTGGCTTCAATATTCATCATCATATTTTTAGCACTAGCTTTTAGTTCATCTGTGGTTGGGATGAATTCATTAATTACAGCGTTACGATAGAAGTTGAATAATAGAGCATCGTCATTTTTTGACAAATCTTCATATACTCCATCGGCTGTAATGTCTTGTTGAGCAACGGATGCTAATACGGCAGATCCTTCACTCGATTTTCCTGATACATTGTACTTGTTGTTGTCGTATACAAAAAAACCAACAAAGCCAACCAAAATGACGGCTAGTAATACGACAAACCAATTCTCTTTCAGAATTTCTACCATGTCGGTACCTCCTAATAAAAAAAATACTAATAAATTATATTATGATAAATTTAAAAATGCAATGTTTCCCAAATCGTCTTAATTGAAGATTTATTTTATTTTTGTTAGAATAGCTACTGTGAAAAGAGGAATAAATCATGAGTGAGTTAGTTATTAAAAATCTTCACGTAAATGTAGAAGATAAAGAAATATTAAAAGGACTAGATTTAACTATTAATTCTGGAGAAAGACATGCTTTAATGGGGCCTAATGGAAATGGAAAAAGTACATTATTAGCGGCTATTATGGGAAATCCAAAATATACAATAACAGAAGGAAGCATTCTTTTAGATGGAGAAGATGTATTAGCGATGGAAGTAGACCAAAGAAGTAAAGCAGGATTGTTTCTTGGTATGCAATATCCATGTGAGATTTCTGGTGTAACCAATTCGGATTTCTTAAGAAGTGCAATTAACGCACGTCAAGAAAAACCAATCGGATTATTTAAATTTATTAAACAAATGGATAAAGCCATTCAAAAATTAGAAATGAAACCAGATTTAGCACACCGTTTCTTAAACGATGGATTCTCTGGTGGAGAAAAGAAACGTAACGAAATCGTGCAAATGATGATGTTAAAACCTAAATTTGCGATGCTTGACGAAATTGACTCTGGATTGGACGTTGACGCTTTACGTATCGTTAGCGATGCTATCAATGAATGTCAAGAAGAAACACAAATGGGATTATTAATCGTATCTCACTATGCACGTTTCTATGAATATTTAAAACCAACACACGCTCACATTTTAGTCGATGGTAAAATCGTCGTATCTGGAGATGCTAGCTTAGTTGCGAAAGTCGATCAAGAAGGATACGAATGGATTGAAAAAGAATATCAAGTATCTTTTGCGAAAGAAGAGAAAAAACAACCAATTTCATTGGGAAGTTGTGCTGTGAAAAAGGGAGCGTAGAAAATGGAAGTGACAGGAATGAATACATTCCAGGAAGCTATCGAAGTCCATGGGAAACAAGAATTACACTTAGTGACTAAAACTTTTTCAAAAGGTGAATTTTTTGTCACTTGTAAAGCGGATGCGTTAGCTTTAGATCTAGTATTAGATATGGAAGAAAACAGTTCTTGTTCTATTTTGGTCTTAAATCAGGCAGAACAAGAAGTGAATGTGAACGTAACAATGAATATTCATAGAGATTCAAGTTGTAATATGGGACTTTTAGATGTTCAAGAAGCACCTTTACAATGGAATCAGAAGGTAAATTTAATCGAAGAAGGAGCCAACTTTAATTTAATTTCTGGACAATTGTGTTTACCAAACCAAAAGAAAACTGGAAATTTAGAAGTTGAACATTTAGCTGGTCATACATATGGAGAAATGAAAAACTTTGCGGTTTTATCTGACGAAGGAAAATATGAAATGACAGCCAATGGAAATATTAAAAAAGGATGTCACGAAGCACAATCCCACCAGGCAACTCGTGTATTAACGCTTGGAAAAGGACACAGTGCGAAAGTCACTCCATTATTATTGATTGATGAAAACCAAGTAAAAGCTTCGCATGCATTATCAATTGGACAACCTGACGATGAACAATTGTATTATTTACAATCTCGTGGACTTACTAAACGTCAATCGTTGGGATTGTTAAGTATCGGATATTTCATGCCAGTTATTGATATGATTCAAAGCGAAGAATTGAAAGAAGAAGTACGTGTATTAGTAGAAAGTAAGGTTGGATTGTATGGATGTAAATAAAATCAGACAAGATTTTCCTATTCTAAATCGAACAATGAGTGGTAAACCCGTTGTTTATTTTGACAATGGGGCTACGACTTTAAAACCACAACCAGTAATCGATGCGATCACAAACTATTACACATACTTAGGAGCCAATGCGCACCGTGGTGATTATGAAATGAGCGGTCAAGTTGACGATGCTTTCGAAGGAGCTAGAAAAACAGCGCAAAAATTCTTAAATGCAAAACATACATCGGAAATCGTCTTTACCTCTGGTTCTAGTATGGGGCTAAATGAAATTGCGATCATGGTTACTCGCCAATATTTAAAAGAAGGCGATGTTGTATTAAGCGACGAAAGCGAACACGCTTCTAGTTATTTACCATGGTTACAAGCTGGAAAAGAAAAAGGAACAAAAGTAGATTTTATTCCTTTGGATGAAGAAGGAAAGATTACCGTTGAAAACTTTAAAAAAGTATTAACAGACAAAGTAAAGGTCGTTGCTTTGGCAATGGTATCTAACGTATTAGGATATACAGCACCTATTAAAGAAATTACAGAAATCTGCCACGAAAAAGGAATCTTAGTGGTTGTCGATGGTGCACAAAGTACACCACATCTTTCAATTGATGTCCAAGATTTAGATGTTGATTTTTACGTATTAAGTGCGCACAAGATGTGTGGACCAACTGGTGTTGGTGTAATGTATGGAAAGAAAAAATACTTAGACGAATTAGAACCTGTATTCTATGGTGGTGAATCGAATGCTCGATACAATAAATGCGGGGAATTGATTTTAAAAGAATCACCTTTAAAATTCGAAAGTGGTACCCAACCAATCGAAGGAGTGATTGGTATGGCAGCTGCTATGAATTACTTAGATAGCATAGGAAAAGAAAAAATCCACGATTACGAAGTGGAATTAAAAAAATATTTCTTAGAACAAACAAAAGATTTAGAAAATCTGATTGTCTACAATAGAAATTCGGAAAGTGGAATTGTAACTTTTAACATGAAAGACAAAGGACAATTGTTGTTTGCCCAAGATGTCGCAAGTTATTTAAATACACAAGGGATTGCCGTTCGAAGTGGACAACATTGTGCGAAATTGTTACCAGACATTTTACAAGTGCCAGCAACCATTCGTGCTAGTTTCTATTTCTATAACACAAAAGAAGAAATTGACAGATTAGTTGAAGCATTAAAACATGTAACATTAGAAAATTGTGTAGATATTTTCTTCTAGAAAGGAGTCAAAATGGCAATTGATTCAACTTTATTAAGAGAAATCATCATGGATCACTATGAGTATCCTAGAAACAAAGAATTGATCGAAGACACTAGTTATTTATCTCGTCATATGGCTAGTGATTCTTGCATCGATGACATCACTGTTCAATCAAAAATTAGTAATGGTATGATTAAAGATATCCGTTTTGATGGAACAGCATGTACCATTGCGACTTCATCCACTTCTATTATGACAGAACTACTAGTGGATAAAAGTGTAGAAGAAGCAAAAGAAATCGTTGAAAACTATTTTTCAATGATTGATCAAAAAGAATATGACGAAGATTTATTAGAAGAAGCCGTTGCTTTCCAAAATGTTGGTAAACAAGCAAATCGTATCAATTGTGCAACGATTGGATGGAAAGCTATGCGCGAAATAATCAAAGAAAGCGAAGGTGAATAAGAATGAACGAAGAAGCAAAAAATATTTCACTTTCTGCCGATGGAGATTTTATTGATGAGTACGATGCCGTATTCGAAACACCAAAAGGTTTAAGTGAGGACATCGTAAGAGAAATTTCCCAAATTAAAGGGGAACCTGAATGGATGTTAGAATATCGTTTAAAATCTTTACAATGTTTCTTAGACAAACCAATGCCAACGTGGGGAATTGATCTAAGCACAATGGATTTTGATGATTATACATATTATTCTCGTCCAAGTGATAAAAAGACAAACAAATGGGACGAAGTTCCGGAAACAATTAAAAATACTTTTGAAAAATTAGGTATTCCAGAAGCAGAAAGAGAATTCTTAGCAGGAGCTAGTGCCCAATATGAATCGGAAGTTGTATATCACAACATGCTTGAAGAAGTTGAAGAAAAAGGTGTAATCTTCCTAGATATTGATAGTGGATTAAGAGAACATCCAGAAATCTTCAAAAAATATTTTGATACAGTAATTCCATATAATGACAATAAATTTTCAGCATTAAATGGAGCTGTATGGTCTGGTGGATCTTTCATTTATGTACCTCCGGGTGTAAAATTGGAAAAACCGTTACAATCGTATTTCCGTATTAACTCTGAACGTATGGCGCAATTTGAAAGAACACTGATTATTGTAGACGAAGGATCGGACATCCACTACGTAGAAGGATGTACAGCCCCTTCTTATTCAAAAGATTCTTTACACGCAGGTGTTGTAGAAATCGTCGTTATGAAAAACGCTCGTTGTCGTTATACAACAATTCAAAACTGGTCAAAGAATATTTATAACTTAGTTACACAACGTGCCAAAGTCTTTGAAGGTGGACAAATGGAATGGGTCGATGGAAATGTCGGATCTTTAGTTACTATGAAATATCCAACTTGTATTCTTGCTGGAGAAGGAGCCAAAGGAACAGCCATTACCATTGCGGTTGGAGATGGTGTACAAAAAATCGATTCGGGCTCAAAAATGATCCACTTGGCACCAAATACAACAAGTCAAATTATTTCGAAATCCATTTCAAAAAATGGTGGACGAACAAACTATCGTGGTATGATTCGTCACAACCCAAAAGCAGATGGTTCTAAAAGTAAAGTGGAATGTGATACATTAATCTTAGATGAGATTTCTACAAGTGATACAATTCCAGTAAACATTATGATGAACGAAAATTCGACAATCGAGCACGAAGCAACTGTATCTAACATTAGTGAAGAACAATTGTTCTATTTAATGTCTCGTGGTCTATCTCGTGAAAAAGCAACAGAAATGATTGTAATGGGATTCTTAGAACCATTTACTAGAGAACTACCAATGGAATATGCGGTTGAATTAAATCGCTTATTACAATTGGATATGAGTGATTCTATTGGATAGAAAAGAATTATTGCGAAAAAGAAAAAATATAAACAATCGAGAAGAAAAAGAAAAGGCAATAGCACAAGCGGTATTGCCTTTTTTAAAAGGGAATGTAGCTATGTATAATCCCATTGGTAGCGAAGTGAATATTTTAAGATTTGTTGATTATAAAAATAGTTATTTTCCAGTTTGTTTAGAAAATTATCAAATGGAGTTTTATAAATATTCCGAAAATCAAATTCAAGGTGCCTTTCAAGTAATGGAGCCAGAACGAATTTGTGCTATTGACCCAGATGCTCTAGATGTTATGATAATTCCAATGGTAGGTTTTTATCATTGTCAAAGAGTTGGTTATGGAAAAGGGTATTATGACCGCTATTTAGAAAGATATGCGGGATTAAAAATCGGTATTGCCTTTGATGAACAAGCATTAGAACCTTTTTTAAAAAAAGAAACCGATATCGATATGGATCTGGTAATTACCCCTACACAGATTATTCGAAATGACGAAAATAAATAGGAGGAAAGACATGAGTGCACTGACAAGAGGAAATCAATTTTGGAAACAGTTTGTCCAATACGAAGAAACAATTCGCCAATGCCTTACAAATCAAGATTATGAAACTCTATATCCAATCGTAGAAGATTTAGACGAAGAAGTGTATGAAAATTTTGGTTGTCACTTTTTTGTAGAAAATACTTATGGAGACTTTGAAGCTGTTTTTGATACAGGTCCAAATAAAACATGCCAATATTTAGGAAATATGTTGGTTCAATTGGCACCAGACGAAGTCAAAAAGAATTGGATCTTACATGAAACATTACCGCCATTGTCACAAAAAGCTATTCAAGCACAAATTCAAGTGAAAGATGGTATATATACTTTAGCGGATTTCTATGCGTTTTACGACGTAGAAGAAAACAATAAAACTGTTTCTGTAAAAATCTATTGTCCAGCGTATAAGCTAATTGATAACGATGAAAATAAACGTTTGATGAGTTTATACTTATTAGAATTGGCTTTGGGACAAAAAGAATATGAAACCTTTATTTCAAATGTTACATATATCGATGAACCCGATCGTGATCTTAAATTCTGTGAATTAACAGAGTTTTACGATGTCTTATGCGATATGGCTGAAGAAAAGGGATGGAAGTTTTATGATTCAGCTCTAGAAATCTATTCGGTATATCAACCTTATAAAGACATTGCCAGCGATGCCTTACGCAAAGATATGAAAATCATTTTTACGACAAATCCTTTGTTGATTGAAACAACTTTAGAAAAACAAGTGGACGTATTGTTAGATATGGAAGCGAAAGAAGGTGAATACGGATTTATTTATTACACAAATCCTTATAACACAGAGCAAGATGCGATTTATCGACAAACACTTACGATGCAATTTAGCGAAATGTTTGAACAATATCCTGTTGCTCGAGTTATTGGAGGTTCGATGGGAAAAAGCTATTCGTACATCGATGTGGCTATTTATGATAAAGCCGAATTTAATAAATTGTTCAATCGCATCCAAAAGCAACTTCGTGATAATGTAGATTTATATTATCAAACGTTTAAAAGCACATTAAAATAGATGAAATCTCTCAAAAGCGTTTTTTAAACGCTTTTTTTCATGTTCCTTAAGTTCTTGATCCGGATCTTCTAGATACTTAGCCAATAAATCGGCATCTTTTAAAATCTCACAAAAAGAAGAATGGATAATTTCCTTTTCACTATGAACGCGTATACAAGAAACAACAAGTTGAATTTCTTCTTCCGAAAAAAGGGAACAAGAGCTTAATAGTTTTTCTGCAAAATCAGCACTCAACTGGGCGTGTTTTGTAGGCAGGCAATTGTCGCAAAATAAAGCGTAATCGTGAAGAAGGGCAGCTACCTGACTAAGCTCCACATTTTCCTTTTGAAAAGAAGCAAAAAGAGTCGCGTTATTCACAACCGATGAAGTATGGCTGATAGCGGCAATACGAATTGTGGAATTGTAAATTTTGGCATACGATGAATATACCACGTCTTGGATTAATTGTACTCGATTCATAAAATTATTATAGTTTTAGAAGGAAATAAAAAAAAGGATTTTTGTGAAAATCCTTTTACTCTTTTACTGGTGTAACGTTAAGCGCTTGTTTACCACGTTCGCTGTTTTTTAAATCGTAAGTTACAATTTGACCTTCTTCTAAAGTTTTATATCCATCGATATTGATTGAAGAAAAGTGTACGAAAATATCACTTCCGTCTTCACCGATAATGAATCCAAAACCTTTTTCAGCGTTGAACCATTTTACTTTACCTGTAATCATTAAAAAAAACCTCCTTCTTTTATTCTTAGACGAATACATCATAAAAAAATATAAGAGGGAGTCCTATATCTCTTGTAACTGATAATCCATCATTGAAATTAATTTAACATATTTAAGAATTTGTATCTATGATTATTTTATGAAAATAACAGATAGATAACAGTGAAAAATTTTCAAATATAGAAAATTAATATGAAAAGCGAAAAAGGAAATTGCTCAAAGATTGCAGGAATTCTTGTATTTTTCCATAGTTATTCTTAGAAATTTTTATTATAATAAATATAACTATAGGAGGTTTCCCATCATGATAATAAAGGATGAGTTTTTAAGAGAAGCCGTTGCTAGAACCTTACGTATTAAAGAAGAAGAGATTACTGAAGAAAAGATGTTAGAGCTAATTCAGTTGGATTGTCCAGACAGTCATGTTACTTGTTTGGATGGTCTTGAATACGCAGAGAATCTAGAGCGATTGAACGTTTCCAACAACAATTTAAGTACGTTAAATCCAATTGAAGGATTAAGAAATCTAGAAGTGTTGAATGTCTCTCGTAACCAACTTCGTGGTATCCAACCTTTACATGGACATCGACAAATGAAAAAATTAGATATTTCTCGAAATAATTTGTATACCATGGACGTATCTAGTTTGGCATCGATGATTGATTTGGAAGTATTAAACTTAGAAAAATCAAAAATTGACTCGATTGTTTATATTGAACGTTGTAAAAAATTGCGTGAAATAAAAATTAATACAGAAAATGGACCTTTTAGTTATGCGATCTTAGGTACATTGAAGAACCTTAAAAAATTAAGTATGAGAGGAATGCGCTTGTTTAGTGTGTCCGATCTTTCCTATATCAAAGGTTTAGAAGAATTGGATCTATCAACCAATTTAATGAACGATTTGTCGCCATTATCGGGAATGGAAAACTTGAAGAAATTGAATATTTCCAATTGTCCATTGATTAAGAATTATTCTATTTTAAAAGAATTCCCATCGCTTATTTCATTAGATATTACATATAACCGACCAAATTCTTTCTCGTTCTTAAAAGAACTACCAGATTTAGAAGAAATCTATTTGGAATATACAAAATTTACAGATATGCGTTTGTTGAACACAATGAAGAACTTACGTGTTGTAAATGTTTCAAAATGTGAGATAACTCATATCAAAGAATTTAAAAATACGCAAAATTTAGAAGAATTTAGCGCTAGTTATTGTTTATTAAATGACATTGATTTCTTAAAAGGTACTAAGAAATTAAAGAAAATTGATATTTATGCTAACCGCGTTCGCGATATTAGTGTATTAAAATCCAATAAAGATATGATGGATATCAATGCTGGACGAAATGCGATTAAAGATGTTCGTTGTTTGAAAGATATGAAGGAATTAGAATTCCTTGCTTTGGAAAGCGATAATGTTTCGGATATCACACCATTAGCGTCTTGTCCAAATCTATTTAATGTCGATTTGTATGGAAACAATGTTGAAGATTTAAAACCGCTACAAAATCTAACTTTTATATCTTATTTACGTTTGGATCACAACAACATTAGCGACCTATCCCCGCTTTCAGAATTGAAGTTCCTTAAATCCTTAACATTAAAAGCCAATAAAATTACCGATGTTTCGCCATTAAAGGATCTACAACTTTTAGAAGCTCTTCGTTTAGATGAAAATCCAATTGAAGATACTTCGGTTCTAGAAAGTATGGCATTCTACGAAAAATTTACAGATTAATCACAAAAGCCAGAGAATTCTGGCTTTTTCTTTATTGTCGCTTTGCGCTGTATTTGTTAGAATAGGAACGAGGCGATAATATGAAAAAGAATAAAAAAACATTAATTTTGACATTGGTGTTGGTGATTGTGACTCTATTCATCGATCAATGGTCAAAAGCTTGTATAGTAGAAAACATTGGCTTAGGAGAAAGAGTAACCATTATTGATAACTTCTTTTGGTTAGCTTATATTCAAAATACAGGTGCCGGATTTTCTATGTTTGAAGGATTTGGGGTATTGTTCTTTTCTGTAATTACGATTGCAGCCATTGGAATCATTACCTATTTATTTTTTCAAAGTAAAGATACAAAATATGATATTTGTTACGGATTGATCTTATCCGGTGCGCTCGGGAATTTTATTGACCGATTGTCTTTAGGTTATGTACGAGATTTTCTCAGTTTCAATTTGTTCGGATGGTATTTTCCGATTTTTAATGTAGCGGACATTTGTATTACATGTGGTTTTGCCTTACTAATCTGTTTGTATGTTTACGAAGACTATAAGGAGAAAGAAAAATGGAAAAAAGAAAGTATGAAATAGATGAAACCTTAGCTGGAACTCGAGTGGATAAGGTTTTAACAGACTTATTAGAAGTGAGTCGAAAACGAGTAAAAGATTTAATTGATGAAGAACACGTGTTAGTCAACGGAAAATGTCCAAAAGCGAGTCAAAAGGTGTTTTTAAACGATATTTTAGAAGTGGAAATTCCACCGGTTGAAGATTTAGAAGTTAAACCAGAAGACATTCCTTTAGATATCGTATTTGAGGATAAGGATGTCATCGTCATCAACAAGCCAAAAGGAATGGTTGTTCACCCAGCTCCTGGACATTATTCAGGGACATTGGTAAACGCATTATTGTATCACTGCACCGATTTAAGTGGTATCAATGGAGTCGTTCGACCAGGAATTGTGCACCGTATTGATAAGGATACTTCTGGATTATTAGTTGTTGCGAAAAACGATGAAGCACACGCTTCCTTAAGTGAGCAATTGTCTAATAAAACTTGTAAACGAGAATACCTAGCCATCGTTCACCACCCATTTTCGCACGATCATGGTACGATTAACGCACCTATCGGAAGAGATCCTAAGGATCGTCAAAAGATGACTGTTACAGCGACAAACTCCAAAGAAGCAGTTACACATTTTGAAGTTATTGAAAACTTTGCGAATTATTCTTACATTAAATGTCAACTAGAAACAGGAAGAACCCACCAAATTCGTGTTCATATGTCCTTTATTGAACACCCGATTGCGGGAGATCCGAAATATGCGTATCGAAAAACAATTCCAACACAAAATGGACAATTGTTACATGCATATCATCTAGAATTTGACCACCCTAGAACACATGAAAAAATGAGCTTTACCGTGGATCTTGAAGAAGAATTTGCGAGTGTATTAAAACAATTACAGGAAGGATCGTTCTAACATGAAAAGAGAAAATGTCCTATCGTGGGATGAATATTTTATGAGTGTAGCTCATTTGAGTGCCAAAAGATCAAAGGATCCAAATACACAAGTAGGAGCGTGCATTGTCAATTCGGATAAAAAAGTCGTAGGTATGGGTTACAATGGGTTTCCAATGGGATGCAACGATGATGAATTTCCTTGGGACCGTGAAGGTAACTTATTAGATACGAAATATCCATTCGTGGTGCATGCGGAACTCAATGCCATTTTAAATAGTATTCAATCGCTTCATGGATGTACGATTTATGTGTCATTATTTCCATGTAACGAATGTGCTAAGGCTATTATTCAATCGGGCATCAAAAAAGTCATTTATGAAAGTGACAAATACAATGGAACGGAAACCAACATCGCCAGTAAGAAAATGTTCAAAGAAGCAGGTGTTGAAATGATTCAGTTACCATATACCATTTCTATAGAAACATTGGTGAAAAAACATGAGGGATGAGACATTAATTGCCTATTATGGCAAATTTAACGAGGAAAAGCGTTTAAATTCACGCCATGGACAAGTCGAATTCATTACCACAATGAAAGTGGTTCATGAATATTTAGATAAGTTTGAAAATCCAAAAATCTTAGAATTAGGTGCTGGAACGGGACGTTATAGTGTCACATTGGCCAACGAAGGATACGATGTTTCAGCTGTTGAGTTGGTTAAATCCAATTTAGGAACATTAAAAGCCAAAAAGAGCAGTGTAAAAGCGTATTTAGGCAACGCGATGGACTTACACCGTTTTAAGGATGAAGAATTTGATGTTATTTTGATATTTGGTCCGATGTATCATTTGTTCACGGACGAAGATAAAGTGAAAGTATTGACTGAAAGTAAACGCGTATTGTCCAAGAATGGGTATATTCTTGTTGCCTATTGTATGAACGAGTATGCCATTATTACGCATGGGTTTAAAGAGAAATCTTTATTCGAAAAATCCGATACGATCACAGAAGATTTTCACGTACAATCCGATTTAGTCAATTTATTTGATTTTGTGCGAATGGAAGATATTGACCGAATCAATGAAAAAGCGGGGGTACAACGTGTGGAAATTGTCGCAGCCGATGGACCTGCCAATTACTTACGACCACAATTAAAAAATATGAACGATCAAGAATTTGAATTGTTCATGAAATACCACCTAGCTACCTACAAAAGAATGGATTGTATTGGAGCAAGTACACACACTGTAGATGTTATACAAAAAAGCGGATGTTAGTCCGCTTTTCGTTATGCTTGTAAAGATTGGTAATAGGCATACATAGCCGCAATTAAATTATGAAGGGAATCGTTTGTGTTGGATGCTTCGTATCCATAGGATAACACACTATACTTTAATGAGAACGAATCGGTTTGAATCGTATACATATGCGATAAATCGGTGATATCGGATATTGTGATGACCGTATACTTTCCTTCGATATTTGTCGAAACAGATGCTCCATCCACTATAAAGTCGGCATTTCCCAAGAAATACAGTTTCAGACTCGGTTTGGATTTTAAAACCAGGCGACACCCCACAAAATCCACTTTATCATTGGAATCATCCAAAACATATTTCCAATTTTCTAAGTTATACTCGTTGAGTGAATTGATGCATGTAGGTGTATGATCGGCTCTATATCCAAAATAAACTTGCGTATATTTTCCATAAGTTAACATCGCTTTGGCAATGGAAGTGGTTTTTGAATCAAATTTATCCGTGTTATTTAAAATATAATTGGCATATTCTTCGACAGAATAAGAATACAGAGCGCTTGTTCCCTCGCTAAACGTTAATTGGGCTTGAATGGTATCGGTCATTTCTTTGGCGCTAACTGGACACGGGAACACGTAATAGAGTGTATTTTGAATCGTTTCCTTTTTTGCCTGGGAAATCAGGACTTTTTCTTTTAAACCATTTGGATAAGTAAATTCCATATAAGCGGTTGGATCGCTTAACACAGCATCGCTCAATCGCATACAAAAGTTCACCGAAATCTCATTATCCAAGGATAAGTAATATCCTTCTAACGATTCATATTGAGGGCGGGTATCGACAAAAGCGCTCATATCCACATCTCCCTCAATGCCGTCAATACTTTCCGTGCAAGTATATTGCCACCCTTTGAAATCGCCTGTGTAGTAAGGATTTGAAATATCTAAAGTACTTGTATAAGCTGCAATCCAAGAAGTAAGAGACCAAATATAGGGACTGTTACATTCATTATATAGATAGTTTCGATATGTGTAACAATTCGTATTCCAGCCTTTTCCATTTAGGTAACCGACAAAACTAGAAACCATACTCTCATAAACACTTGGTGAAGTGGGGGAATGATATACGGTTCCGTTGAGCGTATAGCTCCATTCTTCTATGTCAAAATATACAGGATAGGTAGGATTGGCATGCACTTGTTCCAAAATACGATGAACAAACTGTGCTTCCATCAACGCTTCTTCGGCATTTTCTGCATAGCTAAATAAATAGACCCCATAGGGAATTCCTAAACGAGTACATTCAGAAATGTTTCTTTCAAAATACGCATCCACTGAATCTGTGCTAAATCCCAATCGCAAGATCACACCATCAATTTGCCCACTGTTTTTAACCGCATCCCAATCAATGTTTTTTTGCCATGCTGAAACGTCCATGATTCGTAAAGAACGTCCGGATTCGAATAAATTATTTTGTCCATCGTAAAAATATCGATTACCGGCAGTTCCTGTCCAATATGGGGAACCAGCACCCGTGGCATTGTCGACATGAATGCCATGTAGCCAATTTTGATATCGTAGTTCTTCCGCTCGTTCTATCGCTTCTTTCTTCGATTCTTCTTGTTCTTTTTGTGCAATCGTATACCCTTGGGAAGAAAAATCGGGTTCGAAAGTTTCATCTCCTTTTTGAAGGGTAATTTTTTCAATAACGTAATCTCCTGGATTTTGGATGGCTAAGAAAGAATAAATTCCTTTTTGATAAAAGGATGGTTCGAGTAAATACGATTCTTCGGCATTACGAATCGTTAAAAGGATAGAATCGAAGTTCTCGTTTTCGAATTCAACACGGATCCATGTTTCTTCTTTTTTTGTCTGGTCAATCTGAATGGAACGAATGCTTGTTGTTTCACACACTACCAATGGTTCATCTTGGGCAAAGACAGGCTGCATCTCTTGCCAGGCAAGATTTAGGCTTAGTAAGCAAGCCAATAGTAAGTTTCTTTTTTTCATAAGTCGTCTCTCAGTCTGTTTTTTATTATAAGAGAGAGTGGTTGTTTTGAAAAGAAAAACACCTTTCGGAGCAATGTCATTAAGATAATTTATTGACATACCATCCAGACATGATTGTTTGGATGGTTTTTTATTTTTAGGCATGACAAAAACTGTAGTATTGCTACT
>JAUNDJ010000018.1 GCA_030526175.1 Bacillota bacterium | reverse complement strand
CTAACATTTCTTCATTTAATTGTTTCATATTTATCTCTCCTCTTTTTCTTCTTTCATTTTACATCTATAGGATATCTTTGAAACCTAAAGGCACGATGTAATCTTTCTTAACTATTTCTTAAAAAAAACGACTCTTACGAGCCGCATTCCATTAATTCTGAAGAAATCCACTTTACATCTCCATTGTTTAGTTCGATGAAGTAGACAATATTTCCATTTTCTTGTTCCATTTTCTGTAAGATCGTTCCTAAAGAAGTGGAACGATTGAAGGCGGAGTTATACACTTTGACACATTCTCCTATTCCCCATCCTTTTTCTATTCTTGTTCCATGCATATTTCTCTCCTCCTGAATTGCTAAGCTTTCCTTTTGCTTCTAAAGAATACCTTTTCAAGCTAAAGATAAGCTTCTTCTTTTCTTAAGCTAAACTTAAAAAAAAGGCATTTCTGCCTTTTTCGTTACTTATTAGAATTTTCTTCGTGAAGAAGAAACGGAGCGTCCTGAAGAAGAATGCGTTGAAGAAGAATAACTGCTTGTTCTTCCGGATGAGCTTCCTGAACTACGATTGTTGTCGTTGTTTCTTGGCTTGTATACTCGACTAACCGTTGTATTTACATAAATATCATTGGAGCTACGAACTTTAAAGCTATTGTCTACCATTTCCTGACGAGCTTCGGTTCCTTTTTTTACTGTCTTCATTTTTGCCTTCGCTCTAGATAAACTAATTCCTCCGGCTAGACATCCAGCAAGTAAACACATCATACCCCATAAAATACGAGTAAACCAGGAATGTGGTAGTCGTCCTGTTTCTAAAAACTGGTGAAGATATGATAAATACGCTTCAACATTTTCTTCATAATTGTCTTCATAAGCAATATCTAATTCGGTAAAATCTTCCAGTCTAGAACAAATGGAAGAATCAAATTGTTCTTGGGCTTTTCCATATGGTCGTACATTCACTGTATAAATCGAAATTTCTTGTGGGAAAAGTGCATATACCACACTATTTTCACTATATCCATGTGCCTGGTAAAATGCATCGATAAAATAATGGATCCTTTCTTGCGAATTTAGGTCTTCATTCGATAAATCAGATGCTTCTTTGGCAAGATAAATGACAAAATCATAACCATATTGTTGTTTCAGAGATTTTAATTCCTTTTCAATCTTTTGTTTCGTTTGCTCATCAAAATAACCTAATTCATCTACTAAAAGAGGAGCGTTTTTCACTGGTTCTTTGATCCAAGAAGGAGGATTCACAATACCATATTGTAGTACATCTTCCACGCCAACTAACCATTCTTGCACACCTTTTCCATATTCTTGTTGAACAAAATGGTCGTATAAAATATCGTCTAACGAATTGGATATTTTGGCATTAAAGATTGGTTGAGCACTTCCCCAGAAGGAAGTAACCATTTCTCGATCGTTGGGATTCATATTGACAAAAAGAATCAATCCATCATAATTGTCTCCATAACCATAGCCATTGTATACATAATAGTCTTGCGAATAAATTTCATTATCCATTCCATAAGAAGTCACATCTGTATATACTACAACGTCTTGATGATACGTATTGTAGATATGTTTCAAAGTACTTTTAATACTTTCCTCTTCTTTTTCCGTTAAAATGTCCGCTTGATCAATAAGTCTAGGCGTACTCTCATCCGTATGGAATGTATTTAAAGTAGCCGGATCTTTGTCGTACCATTCTGGTCGAGTTAAAGAATCTTGGACTATCGTTTCTCCTTTGTTTAGAGAAGCGATTTCTTTTATAGGTCCTTCTGGATACTCTTTTTCTTCGGTTTCATAGAAAACGGTTGTGGTTGCTAAGATGTCCTCAACCTTATTACGATACGCTTCTTGTGCTCCTAAAAAACGATTGTTCGCATATCCTTGCTGAATCACTTCATATAAATCTTTTATTTCGGAAGAAGTAAAAATCACATTACCACGACCAAACGTTTCTACCATAAACGTTTGATTCAAAGCATCGATTCCTAAAATAATACCATCTTGGTTGATTCCATATCCCATTTCATTTTGTGTATAAATGCCTTTTAAATACGTATCAAATCCATAGTCTGCATAATATTCTTCCGTAATAATAAATGTGGCTAAATCAAAATTATAGGTTTGAATAAAACGATCGACTTTTTTATTTTCATCAATATATGCCTGGTCACTAATGGATTCGACCATATCGTTAAAATGATAAATGGATGTGTTGTAGTCTTCCTCAGCATGAATAGGACGGACAAGAAGGCCTAACATAAGAAACACAAGAAGAATTCGATATATTTTATTTTTCATGTTTTCTACCTCCTTACCATACAAAGAATACAAAAATCAGGATAGCCATGAATAAAAACGCCAGGATAAAACGTTTTAAAAAATACATGGTTTCCACACTTGTATCTCTTGGAAGATTTCCAACTACCTTTCCAGTTTGCCCATTCACGGCAAATTCGTACGATTTCCCGTGAAAATCAACATGGAATAAGTACATTGGTAATAAGACGTATTTGGCTTTTTCCATATGCGCTTTCAGCTGATTTTCTCGCAAAGAAACGTTTCCATATCCAAAGGTTGTTTTTCCAATAGCCGCTTGAGAAGCACTCTTAAGAACTCGTTGGTCGTTTCTTTTTTGTAGTTCCTGGCTTGTCTTGTCAAAACGATCGGCTACATACCCTGCTAGATATCGAATGTCAAACGGTTTTAGTTCTTCAAAACGATACGGACATACCGAATCCATTAAATCATCGTTTAGTTTTTCGCTTGCATCCAACGCCAGATTGGCAAAGTTTACCGAAATATTTCTTTCCAGAATATAATGTTGCGTTTCCGAAATGATATAGTCTCCTCTTCGATACGAGGCTCCGGGTTTGGTTCCATTATAAGAAAGCGCACCGTTTACCTCACAATCAAAGACCCAAAAAGGAACGTAGATTCCAGTTACCTTTCCCATTTTACTTTCGGAAAAGAACGTTTTGGAAAGAAGTGGTTTATCCTTATAAAAGTTTTGTACTTCTTTGGATAAAGTTTCTGGAGTAATCTTAAAAGGAATGATTCCATCGGGTTTGATTGTTCCAGAAAACTGTTGAGTCAAGACAATATTGTTTTGGCAAAAAGGACATGTCAAAGCTCCTGTTTCTTGAGAAACTAACACTTCGGCTCCGCAAGAAAGACAATTATACACAGGAAGGGGTTTTATTTCTTCTAACGCTTGATCTTTTTCTTTTCTCGAAGATGTAGATTGGACTAAATCTTCTTCCGGAATAGCAATGGTTGTCCCACAATACTCACATTCTAATTTATTCAAGGTTGGATTGTAGACCATTGCGGCATCACAATTGGGACATTTTTGTTCCAAAATTTTTGGTTCTGCCATAGTATTTCTCCTTTATATTATTTTCTTTCATTGTATCATAGGAAAAGAAAAAGAACCGAGTTTTCGGTTCAATTTACTTTTTCAGTTGACGAATGGCCTTGCGAAGACGTGCATTTTCTTCTTTTAATGCCAAAATCTCGTTATTCAACATATTTTCCTGATTCACAAAACGAGTGGATAAAATATCGGCTACATCCACTAGACAACGCATTTTTTCCATCAACAATCCAAAGGCTAGATAAAGGTCTGGATAGTGTTCTTTTCCGTAAATACACATGGAAAAGAAGTTTTGTTTCGTATCTCGCACATATCCTTGGGCCACTTGAATCGAACTTAAATATAAATTTCCAACAATGTTTGAACGATCGGCTAGTTTTACCAACAAAGCCAATTTATTCTCTTGAATTCGCTTATAATAATTTGTCATATCTTTTTGCGTTTTATCCCGAAGATTGATATAAATGAGTTCCAGGATTTCTGGATCCATATGGAATAAATCCACAAGTTCCTGTCCTTTGTGTTCAAAATCAATTTTTTCAATCAAAGTATGACAAATCGCAACGGAAAGAGCGATATCCTCTTCTTCTTTGGTGATTTCTGGGTGAATATCCATCAACATATTCGCTACCCATAATGCGTGATCTACATATGTTTCAGAACTATAATTGTCATTTTTACTATATCGAATGTCTTCTTTGTTTACTGGAAAAAAGAAGCTAATTAATAAGCGCAAAGACATCGCTGTATTCATAAGCTCATTTTTACAAGCATAATTCCAAAGCGTATCATAGCGGCTTTGAAAATCTACCATTCGTTTGGCATCGTATGTTGGTTTTAAATATCCCGAATCGAGAATTATTTGTTTCACTTTTTCTTTCATCATAGATTCCTCAATCTTCCCAATACTTCCTCCATTGTTCGCGTAAAAAATCATTTTCTTTTCTCAGCGTATCAATTTCTTCCTGTAGTCTCATTTCTTGTTCGCTATAACGGTCTACAAGGATCAGGGCAATACTAATCAGTGTCACAATTTTGTCTTTTAAGATTTCAAAAGAACGGGATAAAACAGGATACTTTTCAATCCCATAATCACACATAGGAATAAAATACTTATTTGTTTCTCCCACGTATTCGTGAACTTTCCAGATGGACATATTGTATAAATCTTCCACATTGTTCCCTCTATCCGACAGTTTTACTAATAGCGCCAGCGGATGTGTTTCAATATCGTGGAAATGTGCTTGTTCCTCTTCTTCCGTAAAATCTTTTCGTTTTGAAACAAACTTAACAGTTTCATATACCTTTGGGTCTAAATGATATTTCTTATA
Organism: Bacillota bacterium; assembly: GCA_030526175.1. Taxonomy (GTDB): domain Bacteria; phylum Bacillota_I; class Bacilli_A; order Erysipelotrichales; family Erysipelotrichaceae; genus Floccifex. The sequence goes on along the minus strand of JAUNDJ010000018.1, from coordinate 25,976 downwards.
CAATTCTTTCCCATGTTCTGGGAAATCACAGTCTTCGATCATGTCATGGCATAAGGCCGAAGCAAGAAGCACATCCAAGTCTTGATGCGAAAGAGGAATTTGAATATCAATAAGCATCCGGCATACTTTTAGCGGATGGATCAAGTATGGTAAACGATACGATTTACCATATTTTACAATCGACAGTTTTCTGTGCACACCATCATGAAAGCCTCGTGCTAGCTGCAGTGCAATATACGTATTTTGAAGCTGATTTTGAATGGAATAATAATAAATATACTCATAAGAAGACTGTACCATCCAAAATTCGCCTACATCATAGGCGAGTTCTTTCGGGTCGATATCGCTTAATAAAGCATCTACATTTTTTTGAAATTGTTTATGTGTCAACATAGTATTCTTCCTTTTTGTTTGTAAGCGTTTTTCTGTATATTATTTTACAACAAAAAGAAAAAGAAGTCACTTTCGGACTTCTAAATCTATTTACTAACACAATGGAGAAATAATTCGTAACAAACCATTGATCATAAAGTGGATAAATCCTGTTTTTTGATCCGCCAAAGTACGCTCTTTACTTTTTGAAATAGTATCTTCAAAATCTTCTTTTAATACATCAATGATAGATGCCTTATAGAATAAAGAGTTGCATTCAAAATGTAAGAATAAGCTTCGATAATCTAAGTTTACAGTACCAATTGTTGCCAATTTGTCGTCACAAATACAAGCTTTGGCATGCAAGAATCCTGGTGTGTATTCATAGATTTTGACACCCGCTTCTAATAATGGTCCATAATAGCTACGTGTGATACGATATACCAGTTCTTTATCTGGAATACCAGGCACAACGATTCGTACATCCACTCCTCTTTGCGCAGCGGCTACAAACGCATCGGTTAATGAATCGCCTAAGATCAAATATGGCGTATAGAACCAGATATAATCTTCTGCCGCATTTAACATTTGAATATATAAGTTATTGGAACAAGCTTGTTCAAAAAATGGTGCATCATAATATGGAAGAATGTATCCATCGTGTGTTTTGTTTTGTTTCTCAATAAATTCCACTTTGGCAATCTTGTCTTCCGAAAAAGCATTCCAGAATTCAACGAACATATATTGATAAGACAATACCGCATTTCCTGTTAAGCGAAATCCGATGTCTTTCCAGTGTCCAAAACGATCCTTTTCATTAATATATTCATCGGCAATATTAATTCCTCCACTATAGGCAATTTCCCCATCAATAACCATGATTTTTCGATGGTCTCGATTGTTTAACTGCATCGTTAAAAATTTGGCAGGGTTGAATGGAATACAGCGAATACCGGATTTTATTAAGTGTTCTAATTCTTCGCGAGAATAGGTAGCAATGGAACCAATGTCATCGTACATCACACGGACGTCCACACCTTCTTTTAGTTTGCGAATCATAACTTCGACTAAGGAATCCCAGAATTGTCCGGCTTCGACAATAAAATATTCTAAATAGATATATTCTTTGGCATTTTCTAGATCCACCAACATGTCTTTCAACATGTCTTCTCCCACAGGATAGTATTTTGCGTTTTCATTTTGAATTGTTGGAAAACCACTTACCTTTTCTAATACATGGAAAATTTGTCCAACACGCTTGTCTTCTTCGTAAATTTCATCAATAGCCGAATACGCTTTATCCGTTGCCGAAAGAAGTTCCTTATGCGTTGTATCCAATTTCTTTTTCATTTTGTGCGAAGAAGATTTTCTTCCCCATAATAAATACAATACGGCTCCTACAAAAGGTAAAGTTAAAGTAATTAATAACCACATAATTTTATAAGAAGTTTCTTCTCGAGCCGAAATCAAATAGAGAACAAAAAAGAAGGATAATATAGTTACTATTACACTTAATAGCTCAATATAGTTTGATAAGAATGTTAATAAGAGGATAAACCACAATATTTGTAAGAATACAGCAGGTAATAATCCGATAATTCTTAATACGATTTTTTTAGACATAAACGACAACCTTTCTAAGCAACTATATTATAAAACAAAAACGAAAAAAAAGAAGATGTCATCCTCCAAACATCTTCTTTATTGTTTTATTTTCGAAAAATCTTTCGAAAAATACTTTTGAATCCTAATTTAAACACATCGAAAAAGCTTAGTGAACGAACTAATTTTTCCGATTCAATATACTTATTCACAGCACGTAAGACTTTTTTATTGTCACGGCTTGAAAAAGTAAAGGCTCCATTGTGTTTTGTGAAAATCGCAAAACGGGAGATTGTTTTGTTGAACAAAACAGAAGCAGCCACATGGTCAACTTGGTCCCAAGGAATTTGTATAAAGTCATTTACATTCTTTTCATTGTAGTATTCAAAACCCTTATCACCGATAAGTATTTTTCCATACGTTGGAAGTCCTGTTAAAAACTCTCCTTTTTCGACTAAATCAACTTTTGAATTTAATGACTGTACCATACTTTTCCTCCCGTTTTATATTTCGATTATAGTAATCCAATTAAGTGTCCAACGATACCAACAACGAATAATGCGATGATGATAATGATTGGAGAAACGTTTTTCTTTAACAATTTACAGCATAATAATGTTAATAATACAGCAGCTAAACCAGGAATTAAAGAGTCTAAGTTGTTTTGTAAAGTAGTAACTTTGATTTGGTTTAATCCAGCTGCTCCTAATGCTGAATATTGTTCTAAAGCAGCTTTGATACCAGCAGCTCCAGATTCTAATCCATTCCAGTCAATGTATGCACCAGCAGATTGTTCGATTGAAGATACAACTGGAGCAAAGTTAATAGATACCCAACGGTTAACTAATGCACCGATGATAAACATACCAAGGATTGAAGCTCCTTCAGTAACTTTTTGAAGTAATCCACCAGATAAGTCTTGTGCGATAGATCCTCCAACTTTGTATCCGAATTCTTGTGTATACCACATGAATGCGTAACGTAAAATGTTCCATCCTAAGAAGAAAATGATTGGTCCCATGATGCTTCCGCTAAGTGCGAAAGAAGCTCCTAATGCTCCTAAGATTGGACGTGCAGTAAACCAGAATACTGGGTCACCGATTCCGGCTAAAGGACCCATCATACCGATTTTTACCCCTTGGATAGCTACATCATCAACAGGTGCACCATTTGCTTTTTCTTCTTCTAAAGCTAATGTTACCCCTAAGATTGGAGAAGCGATATAAGGGTGAGTGTTAAAGAATTCTAAGTGACGTTTGTACGCAGCGATTTGATCTTCTTTATTTTTGTATAAAGCTTTGATTGCTGGTGCCATAGCGAAACACCAACCACCGTTTTGCATACGTTCATAGTTCCATGAACCTTGTAAGAATGTAGAACGGAAACAAACGGAAATACGATCTTTTTTCGATAATTTTACTTTATTTTCAGCCATTGTCTTTTCCTCCTTCATTCTAGTAGTCGTTTAGGATATCCCCTAATGGATCTCCTGAACTTGAGCTAGGTCCACCAGCGTTGTTTTTGATCATATCTTTTAATCCTAAGTAGATTACTGCAAGAGCAACACCGATAACTCCTAATGAGATTAATGTTAATTGTCCGATTGCAGCTAAACAGAATCCTAATGCGAAGAATGGCCATACTTCTTTAGTAGCCATCATGTTGATAACCATAGCGTAACCTACAGCAGCAACCATTCCTCCACCAATTGACATACCATCGCTTAACCAAGCTGGCATCATTCCTAAAGCAGTAGTAACAGCTTCAGCAGGAATTACACATAATGCAGCAGCAGGGATTGCGATACGAGCACCTTGCATACAGATTGCAGCAATGTGCCATCCAGAAACGGCTTTGAAGTTTCCTTTTTCAGCAGCAGCATCCATGAAGTGTACAATTGGTACGGCAATTGTACGACATAACATAGTTAAGAATAATCCAGCTACAGAAAGAGGGATTGCAACAGCGATAGCTGTAGAGATAACATTTGTTGTGTTAGCTCCATTTCCTAAACCTAATACCATGATAATAGCCGAAGCTACAGAAGCTAAAGCAGCATCTGGTGCAACGGCAGCACCAACGTTAGCCCATCCTAAAGCGATCATTTGTAAAGAACCACCTAAGATGATTCCTTCTGTTAAATGACCAGTCACTAATCCAACTAATGTACATGCCACAAGTGGTTGGTGGAATTGGAATTCATCCAAAATCCCTTCCATACCAGCTAAGAAGGCAACAATAACAACTAATAAAATTTGAATTGCAGACATATTTGACTCCCTTCTTATTTCATTCCTAATTGCCCTTTAGCATCCGCAATTAGTTTTTCCATGTCTTCAGGAGAATCACCAGGTACTTTACGTACGTCGAATTTAACTCCTAATTCTTTTAATTTCGCAAATGTTTCAATGTCATTTTCTCCTAAAGAGATTGCTTTGTTTACGGCAATTTTACCTTTAGTGTGAGCCATTGAACCAACGTTTAATGTTTCGATTTCAACTCCACCTTCGATAGCTCTTAATGCATCTTGTGGTGTTTCAAACAACAACATAGCTTTTGTTGCTCCAAAACGAACGTCTTTTGCGACTTTCATCATTTTTTCAATAGGAACAACGTGTGCTTTAATACCTGGAGGAGCCGCTTGCATGATTAATCCTTTACGAAGATCATCGTGAGCAACTGCATCCGATACAACAATGATACGATCTGGTTGTGTAGTTTTTGACCAGTTTGTTGCAACTTGACCATGTAATAAACGAGTATCAATACGAGCCAATACGTATTTGATTTTTCCGTCTCCCATAACTGTTCCTTCTGGGATTGCAGCAACTGGTGCAGCTTGTGCTGGAGCAGCACTTTCTACAACAGGTTCTAAAGATTCAGGTTTTGCGCGTACCGCATCTTTAGCTGTTTGTAAAACGTTAGAAACGATTTCTTGTGCACTTTCTGTCATGAAACGTTGTCCTAATGCTTCAACAAGCATAGCCAAGTTCAATCCAGTCATAATTGCCCAAGTATCTTCGTGACCATTTAATAAAGTACATGCTTGGTTAAATGGTGTTCCACCCCAAAGATCGGCTAAGATCAATACTTGTTCAGGGTTGTCGAAAGAAGCAATCGCGTCTTCCATTTTTTTGCGAATGTCATCTGGTCCTTCGCTTGGCATTAAACAACAAGCAGCGATGTTTTGTTGCTCACCAAAAATCATTTGGCTTGATTGTAAAATTCCTTTTGCGAATTCACCATGACTAGCTAGAATAATTCCTACCATAACTTCTCCTTTCTAAATTAATTAGTTTAGGCAAAAATTTACCAACAAGAGTATACAATACTTTTATAAAAAATGCACGTGTTTCGTTTCGTAATGTTTCGAGTTTGTACATATTGAACAAAATGTTAGCCTTTTCAGTGTTTTGAATTGTTTCGAATGCACAATTCCTATATACTAGGCTTACGAGGTGATGAACATGCCAACTATGCAAGATATCGCAAAAAAATGCGGTGTCTCCAAAAGTACCGTTTCCAAAGCGCTAAATGGAGCTAGCGATGTCAGCCAATCTTTGCGAAGAATGATTATCGAAACAGCCATTGACCTGGGATACAATCGAACCATTCAATTGAGTGGAGAAAAAAAGCTTGCCCTTTTTATTGGAAGCTCGAAGAAACAATTGCCTGGACATTTCGGATATAAAATGATTCAGAGTATAAAAAAAGAAGCATTGATTCATGATTTTCAATTGGATATTCACTTATTAGAAGATATTGACATGAAAAACACACGCTACGATTCTTTCATGCTCGAGCATAAATATATGGGAGGATTCTTTTTAAGTATGCATGGGGATGAGGACTGGTTGGAACAATTTAATCATACAAAAACCCCAACCATTCTAAATGACCGCTATTGCTGGAATGAAAAAGTATCTTGTGTCAGTATCGACACGATGGAAGGGATTCATAAAATCATTCGTCATTTATATCATAGTGGACATACAAGAATTGGCTATTTGAGCAGTCACATCTCCGCTTACATTTTCCAACAAAGATATCATAACTATTTGTTGACAATGGAACACTATAATTTACCAGTGGACGAGCGACAAGTGGGATTAGAACAAGACAGTGAAGAATGTATTCAGAAGCATCTTCAAAACTTGATTGATTTTGGATGTACCGCCATTGTATGCTCCCACGATACCCTTGCCCTTCGAGCTTTGGAATATTGTCAAAAAAACAATATTCCAGTTCCAGAGAAAGTAAGCTTTGTCGGAATTGATGACATTGAAGGAAGTGCACTTAGTACACCTCCATTAACCACCCTTCGCCAAAACCAGATCGTACTTGGAAAATCTTGTTTTTTTGCCCTAATGGGCCAAATTCAAGGATCTTGTGTCAGTCGTACACTGATTCATCCCGAATTGATTCTAAGAGATTCGGTAAAAAACTTATTAGAGTAAAAAATGGATCCAATACTGGATCCACATTTTTTATTTTAATTTTGCCAATGTACGAAGAATCAATTCATACGTACGAGCTGTAGAAGAAATTCCTAACACTTCTTTTGTTGTATGAATGTCATGCATTTCTGGTCCGATAGAAACGGCATCCAAACCAGGAAGTTTTGCCGCAAACAATCCACATTCCAAACCAGCGTGAATACCAACGACAATTGGATCTTTTCCATATTGTTCCTGGTATGCTTCAATCATAATATCTCTTAATTTAGAATCCGGATTGTATTCCCATCCTGGATATCCTCCAAAGTTTTCTACATATCCACCTAACATTTCGAAAGTATTCACAACTCTTTCGTATAAAGCGTGTTTTTCTGTTTCACTCGAAGAACGTACAGAACTTGAGAAATGTACTTCGTTACCTACCATACTTACAATTCCTAAATTTAAAGACGTTTGTACCATATCTGGCATTTCAGGATTCATACGTTGAATACCATTTGGGTGGTTTAATAATGCTGCAATAACTTTTTTTGTCGAATCTTTCGTCATCGCTTGTACACTTTGATTTGGAACGACTTCAAAAGAAATTTGTAAGTTTCCTTCAACACTCTCATATTCGTTGGCAATTTCTTCTAATTTTGCCGATAATTCTTCTTGTACTTTCGCTGCACATTTTTCACATCCAACAAGTAAAGAAACTTCACTACGAATGGAAATCGCATTGTCTTTTTCCCCACCAGATACCGTGATGATTTGTGCTTCTTTTTTCAAACTATTCAACATACGTCCTAAGACTAAGTTTGAATTTAAGCGTCCTTTGTGAATTTCCGCTCCTGAGTGTCCACCTTTGAAGCCAAAAATCGAAACATGAACGACACATCCTTGTTTTTCTTCGGTTTCAAAAGGAAGCTTTCCAACCGAAGTCAATCCACCAGCACAGCTGATTGTAAAAATTCCTTCTTCTTCCGAATCCAAGTTTAGAAACATTCGACCTTTTAGATCGGAACAATCCATTCCTTGTGCTCCTAATAAGCCAATTTCTTCATCCACAGTAAATACTGCTTCAATAGGTGGGTGGGCAATCGAATTTGAATCTAAGATTGCTAGGGCATAGGCAAGGGCAATTCCATCATCGCCCCCTAACGAAGTTCCTTTGGCAGAAATATAGTCACCGTCCAAGATTTCTAGATCCAATCCTTCTTTTTCCATGTCTTTTGTACAATCTTTTGTTTGTACAGCCACCATATCCATGTGACCTTGGATAATAACTGGTTCGCTATTTTCATAACCTTCTGTTCCATTTTTCCAAATAATGACATTTCCCATTTCGTCTTGACGATACGCTAAGCTTCTGTCTTGGGCGAACTGTACTAAATAGTCACTGATTTGTTTGATATTTCCGGAACCATGTGGCATGGAACAAATGTCTTCAAAATATTGGAAGACCGCCTTTGGTTCATATTGAGATAAGATTCCCATGTATATTTCTCCTTTTTATATTCCTATTTATATTGAACAAATTGTCCTAGCCATATCATATAGTTGAAACGCAAAGTGGTAAAGACTTTTCTTATCTTGAGATAGAAAAAAAGAACTCGTTTGAGTTCTTTGATCTATGCGATACCGTAGTATTCTTGTAAATACACTTTACGTAATTCTTTAAATGTTAGTAATTTGTCTTTATATACATATAATACTTCTTTAGTTTCTTCGTTTTCATAAACAGGAAAGGATAGTTTTTTTAATAATTGGTTGTCTTCGTAATCAAATTCTTGCACACCCGCAATGATTAAATCGTCTCCCATTTTTCCAAAACCAAATTCAGCATTTACTCTTTTTTTTGTGAACATAACCTTCCTCCTTTGTTCACTTGTATTCTATACAAATACAATGGACTTTCAAGAGAAAGACTCGGAAAAAAACAATTTTTTCACAAAAGGAGAATTGTATTCCCTTACATTTTTTCAATTGGTGTAATGTCATATTTCATGCACCAATCTTGGGCAATTTCCCTATATTTTTGGTCGCGATAATCAAACCATTCTTTTTGTAAACCAAGAATGCAGACCTTTTCTTTAAAACGACGGAACGCCCCTTTTCCACGAATCGAACGATGCAATTTTTCTTTCGCTTCTTCGTCTTTTACCATACGAATAAAGTCTTCCATCAGACGATATTCATGAATATCATTTTTATCCGGCAAGGCGATAAAATCATCGCTATCCTCCATCTCTTCAAGTACTTCCTCGTCCATATACGCAAACACATAATGAATTTTTCCAGTTGAAATCTCATAAAACGTTTGGACATCTTCATTAGCCGATTCCATAGCTTCTAACAATTCCGGAAGGATAATGGTTCTTCGTCTTTCTATGTGCGGAATCATACGACGAACAACTTGTAGCTCTTCCATCATAGCCCGACGATTTCCATATAAAGTTTTCCATTCAAAAAGAAGCTGATTCACTATAGAAGCACCATCTTTGATATCCAACATTTCCATTAATAATTCAGCCCAATACGCATAAACACTTCTTTGTTGGGTAAATCGCGCTTGATTACGAAGATAAGAAGAATATTGTCGTAATAACCAGGCTGGTCGATGTATACGAAGCTTTTCTTTATATTTTAATACTTTTTCAAAAGAACACTTTTGAAGTTCTTCAATCAATACATCCAGTAAGTCTTCTTCGTAATATAAATTCATTTTTTGATACAAATTCAATTGTGGAAGAAGTTCACTTCGAAATTTCTCCCACTTGTCATTGTCCATATATTGTTTTAGATTTTTTAAGACATCCATATCTAGAACATTTTGAACAAACAATCTCTTTTGATAATACGAAAGGGCATATTCTTTACAACCACTCTTTTCAATTAAATCTTTTAAACATAATTCCATATGAATGCGGATAGTAGTGTCGTAAATAGGAATGGATTCTAAAAGCGTATGCGCTTTTTCATATTCTTCTTGTTGGACTAAATACGAATAATAATTAAATTGTAATGGAATATTTCCTGAACAAGATGCATACAACATTTCCATATCCAAGCCCAAGCGACTGGATATGTCAAACAATTCATCCAGGCTCTTTCTTTTTTCTTCCAAGCTACTTTGTGTAATTATAGAAACAACATTCAGATGTGACAATAATTCCTTTTTCCAAATATCCGCATCTTCAACCAATGCATCGAACTTAGACAAAAGTTCCTTATTTAAACGATGATCGTGATACGTAATCAAATGGGCATAGAAGATACGCTTTTCCGCCTCGTTTAAATCGTCTTTCATTGTTGACAAAATATCTGAAACAAGATTCGAATCGACGCTTCTGTGTAAAAGCACATAATGAATACAATCCAGGATCTCCTCGTTCCAGTTTCGTACTTTCATTTTTTCTATCAAAGAAGAAACATACGCATCTAATTCTTCACCTTCTAAATCGTCCATTTCTTTTTGATAAATCACAGGCAATAGACAGGAATCAGGCGAATGCATGGCTTGCACAAAAACACTTTGATATTCTGGGAATGTATAAAGAATCTCTTTAATAAATTGATCCTTTTCTTCCACACTCGCTAAACTCACTATTTTTTCTAATTCTGGACTTTTTGTATAGGAAAGAGATGGAGAATAATTCGATTCTTCATACGCATCATATTCATCGTATTCATCGTATTCGTCAAATTCTTCTTCCTCAAAATTGTAGTCTTGTACAAAAGTCGAATAAAAGTCTTTGGCTTGAAAAAGAGTGGCTGCCATATGCTTACAATTGTGTCCTTCTTGGGCATATGGACAAGTGCAGTGCATATCCTCAATATTTTGTTGGTCTACAAAGATTTTTACTTCATAAACTTCACTTCCTTCTACATCCGCTCTTAATACATACCCATCGTATTTCAAATTGTGTACTTGGGAGCATTGGTAATAATCCAAGCCTCTATATAATATTTTTCGAGTAAAAAAATGTGTCCAGTTCATATATGAGTCCTCTAATTAATACTAACATTATACCATTTCTGTTCGGCTATTTTCGTAAAAAATTTCATTGCATAATACTTACAAATTCGTTATATTATTTATATAGTTTCGTTATGTTTCGTAGTGTTTATTATTAAGAAAAGGAGTTATTCAATATGAAAAGAGCGACAGGAGTTTTACTTTCTGTAACTAGTTTACCTTCTCCTTATGGAATTGGTTGTTTTTCTAAAGAAGCCTATGATTTTGTCGATTGGTTAGTGGAAGCACGCCAAACGTATTGGCAAATTTTACCTCTTGGACCCACTGCTTATGGGGAAAGTGGAGATTCTCCTTATCAAGCTTATTCTGCCTTTGCAGGAAATCCTTACCTAATCGATTTAACACCTTTTATTGAAAAAGGATATTTATCAAAAAAAGATTTATCAAAAAGAAATATGACTCGTAATGCAAGTCAAGTCGATTATGATAAACTTCATCAATATCGTTATGAATTATTACATATCGCCTATGAAAAGAGCCAAATTCATTTAGATCCAGATTATCAAAAATTTATTAAAGAAAACGCATGGTGGTTAGACGATTATTCTTTATTTATGGCTTTACACAATTTCTTCAAAGATGTGAAATGGCAAGATTGGCCGGAAGATATTCGTTTACGATATGCGTATTCCCTAGATTATTATCGAAAAGAATTGTATTTTGATATTGAATTCCAAAAATTCTTACAATATCATTTCTTCAGTCAATGGCACGCGCTAAAAGAATATGCGAACAAAAAAGGCATCCAAATTGTTGGAGATATGCCAATTTATGTTTCTTTAGATAGCGCTGATGTATGGTCACATCCGGAATTGTTCCAATTAAACGAAGACTTAAGCCTAAAAGCTATGGCAGGATGTCCTCCAGATATGTTCTCAGAAACTGGACAAGTATGGGGAAATCCTTTATATAACTGGGATTATCACAAACAAACAAATTATCAATGGTGGACTTCTCGAGTATGGAGCAGCTTCCAAATGTTTGATGTTTGTCGTATCGACCACTTTAGAGGATTTGATGAATACTATTCAATTCCAGCAGGAGAAGAAACAGCTATTCATGGTCATTGGGAAAAAGGTCCAAGTCTGGAATTGTTCCAAAGTATTGAAAAAGCCATTGGAAAAAGACATTTTATGGCAGAAGATCTAGGTTTCCAAAGCGAAGGTGTTAGACAACTTGTCAAAAATAGTGGATATCCAAATATGAAAGTCTTCCAATTTGGTTTTGATCCAGAAGACAGTGGGGCTACTAACGATTATTTACCACACAACTATCACATGAATTGTTGGGCATATACAGGTACGCACGACAACGATACAACCATTGGATGGTATAAATCTTTATCAAAAAAAGAACAAGCGCTTGTTCTAGACTATCTTGGAAAAACAGAATTGGCGGATGAAGAAATTACTTGGTCAATGATTCGGGCAATCTTCCAATCGCACGCCATTGTTACGATTGTTCCTATGCAAGACTATTTATCCTTAGATTCTTGTGCAAGAATGAATCTTCCTTCTACAGCTACAGGAAACTGGAGCTGGCGAATGAAAAAAGGATCTACGACAAAAAAATTAGCGCAACAAATGAAAAAACTAGCTCTTATTTATGGAAGAGCGAACTGGAACTAAAAAACTGCATCGTTTAGATGCAGCTTTTTTTATAATATGATACAGACAATAAGAATAAGTGGATATATCGCATAGAAGAAAGATCCATTAAAATTTTCTTCTTTTCCCTTGGATAGACATAATAGTAAAGATGCCAAAGGAGCAGTATAAAAGATAGAACTTATGGCACAACCAGCCAAAAGCTGTAAATAACGCTTATTTCTAAAGATCCAATATACACCACTCAACAAGACGATTCCTAAGCCAAAGGAAGTTTTTAATAAGATAGCCCATAGAATGGCTGCGACAAGTAAGATGGGATACATCCATTTTTTTGCCTGAATTGTATCCAACCCTTTCAAAAGAAGAAGGGCGATGCACAAGGAGAAGACTGGATTTTGGCTAGTAAAAGAAATCCAGCTTCCATGTGTGGCAAAATCGTATAGTGGTTCGCAAGTCAGAGCAAGAATTAAGCATCGTAAAAAGTATTTTTTAAAATCCGATGTATACTTATAACCATCCGCTAATAAGAACGCAAACATCGGGATGGCCAAATAGCCTAGGAATTCAAAAACAACCGCTTTATTGGCCAAAGCCATAAACGAAGTGTTTTGTGACATCATTTCAGATAATACTGAACTATTAATGGATTCAATGTGCATTTGCCCATTTTGAATCACGATACGGCTGTAACAATATAGAAATAAGAAAAAATAAGCCATCCATTTCAATACATTACGAGACAATAAAAACGATTTCTTTTTCGTTTTCTTCTCTTCCATTTTATTTTCTTCGTACATAAATCATCATCGCCTCGTATGGTCTTAATACCATTTCTTCTTGAAGAAGAATATCCTTATAATTGGAAACTAAGATATCTCCAGAAATCCATTCTTTGTCCAAAATAATTTTCTTTTCTTTTTCTCTCCAGTTACAAAGAATCACCATCGTATCTTCTTCACTTTCTCGCTTGTACATAAACGTATCTGGATCTTTTGGTTCAATCAGCGTGAAGCTTCCTTCTTGAAGAATCGGATAGTGTTTACGAATGGAAATTAATTTTTGATACGTATAGAAGATTGAATCTTTGTCTTGTAAAGCTTCTTCCACGTTGATTTCCTTATAGTTTTCATTCACTTTAATCCATGGTTTTCCAGTGGAAAAACCACCATTTTTCGTATTAGAAAACTGCATAGGTGTACGAGCGTTATCTCTTCCTCGTGCATAAATGGAATCCATGATATCTTCTTTTTTATATCCTTTTGAAATTCGATCAGCAAACATATTTAGAATTTCTAAATCTTGGTATTCATGAATGTCCATTTTACAGTTTGTCATACCAATTTCTTCTCCTTGATAAATAAAAGGAGTTCCTTGCATACCATGTAGAAAGATTGCCAACATTTTTGCCGACTCTTTACGATACAACGTATCATTTCCCCATCTAGAAACGATTCTTGGTAAATCGTGATTGTCTAAAAACAAGCTATTCCATCCTTTTTGATACAAGGCTTGTTGCCATTTATTATATATGTCTTTTAATTGGACAAGATCTAAGTCTTTGACATCCCATTTTTCATTTTCCTGATCCAGACACATATGTTCAAATTGGAAGACCATGCTCAGTTCGTTTCTTTCTTCTCCACAGAACAAGCTCGCATTTTCTATATTGGCACCCCAGGCTTCTCCGATTGTGACAATTTGATTGTCCACAAAAGCTTTTTCTCGCATCTCTTGTAGATACGTATGTAACTTAGGCCCATTGTTTGTGATGTGGTTGTCTGGTTCTTTGGCAATCTGATCAATGACATCCAAACGGAAACCTTCAACGCCTAAAGATTTCCACATACGAATCATATCGTACAACTCTTCACGAACCTTTTCATTTTCCCAGTTTAAATCGGGTTGTTGAGGAGAAAATTGGAAAAAGTAGTATTGTTCTAAAGAAGGAATCCATTTCCATGCAGGGCCTCCAAATACCGCTTTCATATCATTTGGATATTCACCTTCTTTACCATCTCTAAAAATGTAGTAATCGTGATATGGATTGTCCTTACTCTGGATAGCTTGTTGAAACCATTCGTGCTTATCCGATGTATGATTTAATACCATGTCCAAAATAATTGAAATTCCTCTTTTTTTCGCTTCCTGGATCAATTTAACCATATCTTCTTTGGTTCCAAACATCGCATCAATTTCTCGATAATTGGAAATGTCATACCCATTGTCCACTTGTGGAGAAGCAAACACAGGCGATAACCAAATCCCATCGATACCTAATGTTTCTAAATAATCCAAATGTTCTATTATACCTTGTAAATCTCCCACACCATTTCCCGTAGTGTCTTGGAAGCTTTTTGGATAAATTTGATAAAATACGGCTTTTTTCCACCAATCTTTTTGTGTTTTATCTAACATACTCTTCCTCTTTCTAAAATGACTTCGTATACTCTAAGAATTTCCGATACCGACCAAGCTTGAGCAAAACATCCCTTGCTTCTAGTTGGTTTTTCTCCATCGTATACTTCACAAATTTGGTTTATACATCCTTCTTGAAAAATGTGTTCTAAAATATTTAACTGTTCTTTGACATAAGAAATGGCTTCTGGACCATATTGATGAATACGCAAATAAGCGCGATAATATGCCCCTAATGGATAAGGCCATATGGTTCCTTGATGATAAGCCATATCTCGATTAAATTGATTTCCTTCGTATTTCGGATGGAAGTCTGGATCTTCTGGACTTAATGTTCGTAATCCAAAAGGTGTATATAAATGTTTTTCAATGGTTTGTAGAATACGCAATTCCTTTTCGGGATCAAACATCGTGAAGGATAAAGAAAGAGCCCATACTTGATTACATCGAATCTGATTTTCTATTTCAATCGAAAAATCATCGGTGAGGACATCTTTACAACAACCTAGCTCTTCGTTCCAGAATTGGGTAACAAACGAGTGTTTAACCTTATTCGCTAATGTTTTATATTCCCTATTGTTTTTTCCTAAAATGTTTTGGAATAGATCCATAATACAGAGTGCATTATACCAATACGCATTGATTTCTACACATTTACCATGTCTAGGCGTTGGTAAGATGTCATTAATTCTTACATCCATCCAAGTTACCTGATCTAAGCCTTGTCCAGCATGGATCAGACAATCTCTATCCATATATATCGCAAAATCCGTTCCCTTTTTGTACCAAGAAAGAATGTCTTCAAGAATCGAATAGGAATCTTGGATAAAAGCGATATCGTGACTCTTTTGATAATATAAATACATACATTCGAACAAGAGTAAAGCTGCATCGACCGTATTGTACATTGGTTCTTGACTATTTTCTGGAAATAAGTTTGGAATCAAACCTTTTTTCTCATATTGTAAGAATGTTTTTAAAACGTCTTTGGCCATATCCAAATGGTTCGTACTCAATAAAATACCTGGCAAGGCAATCATCGTATCCCTTCCCCAATCGGCAAAAAATGGATAACCAGCAATAATTGTTTTGGATTTCGTGGAATCTCTTTGGGAAATAAAATCCATTGCCGATTTGACCAATTGGTCAGCTAGTTTTTCTTGTCCTTTAAAAGAACAAGCTTCAAGAAATGCATCTTTTGAATTTTGATAGGCATCTAATATCTCTTGACTTGTCGTATGAGATATTTTTTTATCGCTCAGAAGGAAATCTAAAACTTTTTTTGTATGAGGAGCTACACAATACTCGATACACATACAAGTGCAAGTGTATCCTTCTTCGTTTCTTCCATCTCGAGCATCGTGTGGATAAAAGGAGTAATGACTCATTATCTCTTCTTTTTTCACAGTTCCTGTTGTGGAAAAATACACTTTTTCTTTATGGAATCGAACCTGATTCTTTTGAAAAATAACCTTTTTATACACTTCTGGTTCTTGACAAAGATTTCCTTTTTCAAAAAAACTAAAATGTGGACGCACACGAAATACGATTGGATGATCCGAATTATTTTGAATCGCATATTGGATTCCTGTTGTGTTTTCTAAAGGATACATTGCCATTTTTCGTTCCACAGTAATATCTTCCACCTGATATTTCCAATTAGGAATGTCTTTCATTGAATAATCCACTAAATATTCAAATCCATTTTCTTTTGGTTGTTGGCTAGAAAGATAGTATTCTTGTTGGTCAATAATAACTTGTTCTTCTAAACGATGCACTAAATTGATTCTTTCATTCGGTGCCTTTTTTGCTCGCATAAGAATGGCAGCATCTTGTCGTGTGCACGAATAAGCCATCGTTTGTGTACAATAGCCTCCTAGACCATTTGTTTGTAAGAAACATTGATTTTCTAATGTGCTTAATTTTTCCATGGTTATCCTCCTTACAATATAGGAAAGCGGCTTTGTCCGTAGACAAAACCGCAAGTTCTATAGCTCATAGATTTAGAAGTTGATGAGAATACAGGAGCTATAGAAAAGAGAATTTGGCACGTTATTCTTTTACGGCTCCACTCATACCATTGACATAATATTTTTGAAGCTTTAAGAACAACAAAGCAATTGGAATCGAAATCAATACAGCTCCGGCTGCGAAACATGTATACCAGTTATCGATATATTCTTTTTCTAACATCTTCCATAGACCGATTGCCACAGTAAATTGGTCCGCATTGGCACGGCAAATAACTTTGGCAAAAATAAAATCTACCCATGGTGCAATAAAAGAAGTTAATACAGTATATACAACGATTGGTTTTGAAAGTGGCAACGTGATTTTTGTGAAAATCTGCCATCTTGTACAACCATCAATCATAGCGGCTTCATCAATAGATTTTGGTGTCGTATCAAAGAATCCTTTGGCAATCTGGAAGGACAGAGCCGAGCCTCCAGAATAACACATAATCAATGCCACACGAATTAAGGCACCTTCTGTCAATCCAACAACTTTTAAGATGAAATATACGGCAATCATGCTCATAAATCCTGGGAACAATCCCAAAATCATGGCCATGTTCATATATGGTTTTCTTAATTTAAAACGTAAGCGTGATAAACAATAAGCAGCACTTAATAAGAAGAATGTGGATAAGATGCATGAGAAAATCGCAATAATCAATGTATTTCCAAACATTTTTGGAAAGTTCAATACAGTCGTATCCGTAAATAATTTAATATAGTTATCCAATGTATACGATTTTGGGAAGAAAGTCGATACATACGATCCCTTTTCCGCACGGAAGCTTGTTAGTACGACCCAGAAAATTGGGAATACCCAAACAGCAGCCAAAACGGTTAATAGAGCATGAACAAGAATATTGTTTCGTAAGCGAATGGATTTAGCGCTTTTTTCCTTTTTCATATTAGAAGCCTCCTTCCTCTTTATACGATTTACTATTTCTATATGTTAGTAATGAACCAATAGCTAAAATCACAAATGTTAAGATACCAACGACAGCACCGATGTTGTAGTATTGTTTATCAATTGTTAATTTATACAACCAAGTGACTAGTAAGTCTGTATCTCCAGCTGTCGAAGCCAAATTCGTAACTGGATCCCCTCCAGAAAGTAAGTAGATTACGTTGAAGTTGTTGATATTTCCGGCAAAAGTCGAAATCAAATATGGTGTTGTGACATAGAACATATATGGAAGCGTAATATGGAAAAATTGTTGTAGCTTAGTCGCTCCATCTACGTCTGCTGCTTCATAAAGGTCAGCTGGAATATTTTGAAGAACTCCTGTTAATTGAAGTAAAGTATATGGTACCACAACCCAAATGTTGATGACGATTACAGTAACACGTGCCCATGTTGTATTTGTGAAGAATGGTAACGAATCTTGGATTAATCCAATGTTTCTTAATAAAACGTTTACCGCTCCTTCTGGTTGTAACATTGTACGCATAATCAATAAGGATACGAACATTGGCACCGCACAAGATAATACGAAACAGAAGCGCCAGAATCCTTTGGCTTTTGTATCTTTACGGTTGATTAAGATAGCCAAGATCATTCCGAAGAAGTAGTTTGTGAAAGTCGCAAAGAAAGCCCATACGATTGTCCAAACCAATACGCTCCAGAATGTCGATCCTAATACCGAATTGGAATCGAATAATGTCGCAAAGTTTTCCAAACCAACCCAATCAAACAATACTAAGTGGTTTCCAATAATTGAGTAGTTTGTGAAAGCCATACAGATCATGAAGATCAATGGCAAAATTGTTAAGGTGATGATAAAGAACATTGGTGTAGACATCAATAACCATTGTAGCTTACTGTCTAATAATGTTTTTAAATCATCCACAAAGCTTGGTGCTTTTCTTCCAGAAGCTTTGATTAATTCCACTTTATAAGCGGATTTTACCGATCCAACCAATAGCCATAAGAAGAAGAACGTAATAATCAAAGTGGCAATGCCATACAATAAGATTTGAATGGATTGATCCCCTTGTGTATACGTATATACTTGTAAAGCTTCATTCCAGACTTCTTCTTGTTGTTTTGTTCCTAAAGAAGGAAGCATAGATAAGTTGTGTAGTCCATTCGTAATCATGAACACAAAATAGCTGACTTCCAATGCCAGGAAGATCAAACCTTTAAGCATTTGTTGGTTAACAATATTTCCAAGTCCAAACACGATAGCGGATAATTTCGTCGCCAAAGAACCTTTTGAAAAAGCTTCTTTAAAAGTGATTGAATCAATATTTGATAGTGAAATTTCTTTTTTCATAATCTTTCTCCCTATTTGATTCCATTACTATTCATCGCTTCGTTCATATCAATCGTTGCTTGGCGCGAATTTTTATGTGTTGTCGAACCATTACGAATCGATTTACCCATGTTTTCCACTGGTGTCCAACAATTTTGCATACGAGAAACGAAAGGTTGTAAAATTGAAGTATTATTAAATGTATTGTTTTGTGCAATAAAGACTGGGTCATTCGAAATCACTGGATCTTCTTCCAATTGTGTCGAACAAGGAATAACCGAACGAAGCTCATAGTGTAATTTTTGCGCTTCGGCACTTGCTAAGTAAACACCCAATTGTACGGCTACTTCTGGGTATTGTGAGTGCGAGTTAATTCCAATGGCTTTGCTTCCTGCATAAGCGTACATTTGTTTCTCTTTTCCATTTAATGTATACGTTGGAAGTTGTGCCGCTCCTAAGTTGTCACCTAAGATTTCTTTAATACTTCCATAATCCCAAGATCCGGTAAAGATCGCATTGATTGTTCCATCACGAAGTCCTGCCATACCCGAACCATCGGCATCAATCACAAAGTTTTTATTTTTTACTAAGTCTACTAAATAGTCTGTTACTTCAACAGCATTATCGCCACCAAAGTCAACACCTAATTCTTCTTGCATTCCATCTCCGAATAATGTACATCCATTTCCTACATAGAAAGATGGTAAATACCAAGAGTTTACTAATGGGAAAGATACAACACCTTTTTCAAGCATTTTGTCTAAGCTTTTTACATCTTCTTCACTAAAAACGCTCTTGTCATAATACATATACCAAGTGTTTGTCGTATAAGGAATTCCATATAAGTGTCCATCGATAGTTACCGAATTGGCAATGGTTTCGGAACAGTTATCCAAAATTTCTTCTTTATACTTTCCACCTAACTTTGCCAAAGATTGCGAATCGGTTAATGTCGTAATTCTATCGTTGGCATACATAAATACATCCGCACTAACCGAAGGGTCTTGGGATACTTGATTGGCCGCGTTGGCTTCATCGGCAACACCATAGACAAATGTAATGTCATATTCTGGATGCATCTCATTAAATTTTTCACAACAAGTTTGGAGCCATGCTCCACTGTCTTTGGCTTGGTCTTCCGAAGGTGACCATACCATTAGACGTACTTCTTCTGTATTTCCTTTGGCACCACATCCAGCTAACATAGTTGCGGCTAGAGGGATGGTTAAGAATTTACAAAAGTAGTTTCTTAATTTTTTTGCACTCATCTTTTCTCCTCTCGTTTTCTACAATGCGTAATGCAGTATAGATTTTCATAGCGATGTTTCGTTGTGTTTCGTTAATTTAATAATACATCTTTTTGCCCTCGTGTCAATAAAGAAAATAATAAATTTATTAGAGGTATAAAAAAGGAGAAAGTTAGGAAAGTTTGTTGCATATTTTGAGACTCTTTTTTATAATTTCCTTGTTCATTTGAAAGGAAATCCGACATGCCAACTCTTAATGATATCGCTTCAAAATTAGGAATATCCAAAGGAACTGTTTCAAAAGCCATAAATGGTGCAGACGATATTAGTGATGCACTTCGAAAAGAAGTTTTGGAAACAGCGGTTGAGATGGGATATTCACGAATTTGCGTCAACAAAAAAGATACAAAAAAACTCGTTATTTTTATTCGAAATATGGAATATTTGAAAGAGGAAGATTTTGGATATGACATTGTCATGGGATTTAAAAAAATGGCTGTTCCAGCTGGATACCAAGTTGATATTGTCGAGCTCACAAAAGAAATAGAAGAAGAATATTCTTATGAGGAATTTATGTTAGCCAACAATTACGAAGGTGCCTTCGTCTTAGGTTTTAACTTATTCGATACTTGGCTGGCAAATTTTGAAACTTCACATACCCCACTGGTTCTTTTTGACAATATGGTCAAAGGAAATCCATTTGTCTCTTGTGTGGGTGTGGATACTATCGAATCCATGGAACAAATTATTTCTTACTTGTTTGAACTCGGGCATCGTAAGATTGGATATTTAAGTAGTGAGTTGGGATCTTACGTCTATCAACAAAGACATAAGGCTTTTTTAAATACAATGATTCACTATGGTTTGGAACATTCTTCGGAATATACGGGTTCGGACTACGATGCGAGACGGTGTATTCTAAATCATCTTCCGCGTATGCTTGAACTTGGTTGTTCAGCCATCGTCTGTTCGCACGACGAATTAGCCCATGCTCTACTTGCTTATTGTCAAGAACAAGATCTTAGAGTTCCAGAAGATATTAGCGTAGTCGGTATTGATAATCTTCCGTTAAGTGCCACTTCCAATCCCCCTTTGACAACCATTTATCAAGATAAGGTTCAAATTGGTCGAGCCGGTTATTATGCGCTATCGTCACAATTTGCGGATGTGCATATTGGTACTTTATCGTTACACCCACAATTAATTATTCGTCAATCTTGTACATACAAAAAAGAAGAGTGCTAAGCATTCTTCTTTTCTAATACGGCAAAAATTTGTTCATACGAAAAAGGATCTACATATCCTAGAGAAACCGATGACTTTTCTTGATAAGGAGAAAGAATCTGAATCGCTTTTCCTCCTAAAGAAATGGCTGGTAAAATATCATTTTCTACAGTATCCCCAATCATTGTAAAAGTGGTACAAGAAATCTTTTCCAATGCGATTTGATAAAATTCTTTGGCAGGTATTCGACATCCATAATCTCCGGAAATAAACACATAGTCGAAATATGGAAGGATAGCCTGTATCTCTTTTTCTACGTGCATTCTTTGGGCATTGGAAAGAATGGCTAACGTATAATTTTCTTTTAATTTGGCCAACACCATTTCAATATTTGGAAATAATTCTAATTTTTCAATTGAAATCTCTCGATAATAGCGAGCAATCCCTTTGGCATCCACATTTGAAAGCTGCAACAAATCGAACAATTGGTTAAAAACCGATATTTCATCGTATTCTCCATATTCTAGATGGTTCTTCTTTTCTTCCTTTTGACACAAGGAAAAATATAAATCGCGAATTCGTACAGCGCTTTTTCGAATTTTACGATTTGCCTGTTTTTCCATTTCCTTTTTGACTTGTTCCCAAATATTCTTTTTTCTCTCTAACGTATTGATATCGACTAAAGTTCCATACACATCAAACAATAATACTTCTTTTTTCATTTTAATCACCTACATATAATTTACGAATCTCAACGAAACTTTTCAACGAAAAATGTTGAAAATTAAAAATCCAAGCGATATAATGCACTCAAGTAAGCGCTATCAACTCATTCTCCAGATAGCCTGTCATAAAAAGAAAAGGAGGAATCCGCCCGGTTTGCGGTGCGGCAGTGTGGAGACCTGTCGTAATGTATTCGTCACAAAGCCGGATGAATACGAGGTATCTCTTGCGGAGGCGAAGATATCAAAATCAAAGGAATTATGTCCGAAGTAATTATTAAGAACATGAAAAAAGTGTATGACAACAAGGTAACAGCGGTACACGACTTTAATTTGGAAATTAAAGACAAAGAATTTATCGTCCTTGTTGGTCCTTCGGGATGTGGAAAATCTACATCTTTGCGTATGGTAGCTGGATTGGAAGAAATTTCTGGTGGAGAACTTTACATTGATGGAAAATTAGTCAACGATGTGGCTCCTAAGGATCGCGATATCGCCATGGTTTTCCAAAACTATGCCCTATATCCACACATGTCTGTTTATGAAAACATGGCTTTCTCTTTAAAATTAAAGAAAACTCCAAAGGATATCATTGACAAAAAAGTTCGTGAAGTAGCGGAAATTCTTGATATTACCCAATATTTAGAACGTAAACCAAAAGCTTTATCCGGAGGACAAAGACAACGTGTTGCGATTGGTCGAGCTATGGTTCGTGATCCAAAAGTCTTTTTAATGGACGAACCTCTTTCTAACTTAGATGCCAAACTTCGTAACCAAATGCGTGCTGAAATTATTAAACTTCGTAAACGTATTGACACAACATTCATGTATGTAACACACGACCAAACAGAAGCCATGACATTAGGAGATCGTATCGTCATTATGAAAGACGGTTATGTGAACCAAATTGGTACACCACAAGAATTGTTTGATTCACCAGTAAACTTATTCGTAGCTGGATTTATTGGTATGCCAGTGATGAACTTCTTTGATGGAAGTAAGTTACTATTGGAAAATGGTGTTTATTATGCAGACATCAAAGGAGCAAAATATAAACTAAGCGATTTCCAACAAAAAGCTTTAAAAGCCAACAATCAACAACCTTGCGATATTATCGCAGGTATTCGTCCACAACACATCAGTGTAGGAAGTGGTGATCTTGTTGGAGAAGTAGAAGTAAGCGAAATGTTGGGTAGTGAAGTTAACTTACACGTTAATTGTGAAGGTGACAATGTCGTTATGGTTCTTCAAACTGTAGATCTTAACGAAGATGTTTCGATTGGCGCAAAAGTTCATTTCACAACACAACCTCGTTTAATTCAATTGTTTGATAAAGCCACAGGAAATAACTTAGTATGGTATGATGCAGAATCTGTGGCAGCACATTCTCCTCACTGCAAAAAATACGATTTCTAACTGGACAGAGTAGCTGCGTTTTTTCGTAGCTACTTTTTTAATAAAAGGAGTATTATGAACTATTATAACGATGCTTATAAAAAGGGACAAAATACATATCGTAAACGGATTTGTGAAGGACAAGACCCTTTTCTAACCATCTTGGACGATCTATTACCAGCGAATAAAGCGGATTTGGGACAAGATATCGGCTTAGTATATATCCCTACCGAATTGATTGTTGGAACAAAGACGAAAGGAAGATCCAATCTTTTCACCAGTGATTTTATGCCTTTAGGAAATATGGATAGTGAATTTGCACAAAAATGGGAAAACCTGGCAAATACGCATATTGAAGAAGGCATTCGCGATCCCATTTTAGTATGGGAATATATGAATCGCTATTATGTCCAAGAAGGAAATAAACGAACGAGCGTTCTAAAATATTTTAAATCACCTCAAATCTTAGCCTATGTCAAACGGATTTTGCCAGAACGAACAGGTGATGAACAAGTGGAGCTATATTATGAATATTTAGATTTTTCCAAATATTCCAAAATCAATAACCTTGAATTTTCCAAACCCGGTTCGTATAAGGAATTCTTAAAGCTTTTGAATAAAAAAGAGAAACAATTTTGGACGGAAGAAGAAACTCGAAAACTAAATAGTACACTTTATTATTTCAAAAAATCTTTTGAGAAAAACAAGGGAGATCGTCTTCATATCCCTTTGGGCGATGCACTCCTTGCCTATGTTCGTGTATTTGGATACGATACACTTTCTTCCCAAATGGAAGAGCAGATTTGTGTGAATCTGAATAAGCTATGGAAAGAAATTGAGCTTTTGGAAGAAGAAAAACAAATTGAGATCAAAACAGAGCCTCCGACAAAAGTGGCTCCTACCCTTCTTTCAAATATCTTATTTGTGAAAAAACACATTGCTTTTATTTATCGTGACGAAACGACAAATTCGGGTTGGCGTACAAACCATGAAAAAGGAAGGGTTCATGCCCAACAAGTTTTGGGAGACAAAATCTGTACAAAAGCGTATTTCTGCAAAGGAAGAAGTGTAAAAGATACGATAATCGAAGCGATACATGAAGGGGCTACGATTATTTTTGCGACTGGATCCACTATGTGGGACGATTGTTTAAAACTAGCTGTCGAATATCCATCGGTTCGCTTTTTCAATTGTACGATTAATAAACCAAGTAAACTTGTACACTCGTATTATCCAAGAATGTACGAAGGAAAGTTTATCTTAGGAGCCATTGCTGGAACGCTCACAAAAACGAATAAAATTGGATACATTTGTAAGTATCCTGTGTATGGTGTATTTGCCGAAATCAATGCCTTTGCTCGTGGGGTTCGCTTGGTCAATCCGCATGCTCAGGTATTTGTCGAATGGTCGAGTATTGAAGAAATTGAACAAGCCGAACAAAACTGCATTTCGAATCAATGCGATCTGATTTCGTATCGAGACTATGGAAACCAAGACGAAGTGGAAAAACGCATGATTGGTCTGAATTTATTGGAAGATGGTAAGAAAACTTTTGTCGCAGTTCCTATCTGGGATTGGGGTGTCTTTTATGAAAAGATCCTTCGTTCCATTATTGATGGTTCCATGGTACAGGAAGAAGGTAAATCAAAGAAATCAATCAATTACTATTGGGGCATTTCCACAGGTGTTGTCGATGTCTTGTTTGCCCAAAACCTTCCTAGTAGCGTCCGTTACTTAGGCGAAATCTTATTCCGCTCGATTGAACAAGGTATATGCGATCCATTTTACAATCCAAACTGCGATCCAAATGGAACGTATCAATGGATGGAAACAAATTCACAATACGATGTGGAACAGATTGTGGAAATGGATTATTTTGAAGACAACATCATTGGTACAATTCCTACTTTTGATCAGTTGAAAAACGAGATTGTGCAAGAAGTCGTCAAAAATATGGGAATTAAAAAGGTAAAAGATTCATGAGAATATTAACGATTGCGGATGAAGAAGCCAAACGATTTTATGATTTCTACAAACCTGGTATGCTGGATGAATACGATTTGATTATTTCTTGTGGCGATTTATCTAGACATTATTTGGAATTTCTCGTGACCATGGCACATTGCCCCTTGCTCTATGTTCCTGGTAATCACGACGATTCCTTTGTTCAACATCCTCCAGAAGGTTGTATCTGTATTGACGATGATATTTTTGAATACCAAGGGGTTCGTTTTCTTGGACTCGGCGGTTCTTTTAAATATCGAAATAGTGGTGAATATATGTATACGGAAACGGAAATGAAACGTCGGATCTTAAAATTAAAGCTCAAATTATTCCGCCACAAGGGCTTTGATGTACTGGTAACTCACTCCCCTATTTTCGAATATGGAGATAAAGAATATCTGGCACATCGTGGTTTCCTTTGTTTCCAGGAGCTTTTAAAAAAATATAAGCCTAAATATATGATCCATGGTCATATTCATCTAAACTATGGCTATAAGCTTCCAAAAACATATACCTACCAGGATGTCACAATTATTAATGCGTATGAATACTATAATTTAGACTATTAGTCCGTAGAAATACGGACTCAGACTGTTGACAAATTAAATTGTCAGCAGTTTTTTTTCAGAAAATATGATAT
>JAUNDJ010000137.1 GCA_030526175.1 Bacillota bacterium | reverse complement strand
TACCATATGCTTACGACAGATATTTAACCTGTCCGTTTTTTATACTAGCATCAGAGTAATATGCAGAAGCTGTATCTGGATAAAACAGATCCTGCACTTGCCTGTAGATCAATCTTTTCATCGGAGGCTATGATTGTTCCGGCAGGGACTACCATGTACACGATGCCGGTTTCAGATAAGAATGAGGAGTATAAAAATCTGGCTGTTAGCAATGACATTCATTTTATCTTTGAAGATCATGTGCCGGCAATAGATTTCTATACGATTCCGTATATTGATATCTTTGCTTATGACAGCAATGGCGGATTTCTTGGGACAGTTAATGAGATGACGGATCTTGAAAGCACAGCTCAGATAATCTATATCGACAATGAACACAAATGCTATGTGGCGGGCCAGAATATGAAACATTTTCTTTCTAAAGGGAAGAATTGGCGCAACAATATGAAGAGATGGTCGAAGGTGCAGTTCTTTGCTTCTGTGGAAGAAGCAAAGGTAAAATTGCCTTTCTATCATATTTATCTAAGACCAGCAGAATACTCCAGCTTCTATAAGCTGGAGATGAATGCGTAGTTTTTTTAAATTAATCGGAAATGAAGAAGATTATGTTGATGTGTACCTATATAATGAGAGTAAGTCAGAACTTGAAGCAAGAAGAAATGAGCTTGAAATGCAATTAAAAGCATATAAAAAAGCATATCGTGAATGTATAGAAAAAGTTCCTAACGCTAATTTCTGTAACAAAATGATAAACGTAACAGAAAAAATGAATTTTTTATGTGAATCTTGTTATTTTGTAAATAAAAATAACGGGTTGTCTTTGGAATTTAATTATTTAGGGGAATATCAAACAAAAATTGAATTATCCGAAACTAATAATTTACTCCATGCACCTAGTTCGTCATATGGTAAATATCAAGCATTAATTGAAACTTTATATTTCATTCCAAAATTTTATTTAATAGGAAAGAATGAGAAGATTGAATTGAAGCCAGTAATGGCTAAAAACCAAGTTGATGAACGTGTGAAACTGTTTAAAGTAGAAACATTTTTAAGTCTTTGTAAAGAAGCAAATTTTATTGACAGACGACATGAATGGATCACAAAAGAACAAAAAGATTTAGGAAAGGAAATGCGAATGCAGATAAATGATTGGCTGGTCGATATTTTTGAAAGAGATCAAAACTCAAGAAAAAAGAAAGTTCGTAGCGTAGAGTATTTGAATGATCAGTTTAAAAAATTTGATATTCCTTTAGAATTTAAAGGTATAGATGGCAAAAGAGTTGTAGATTTTATAAGTAAAGAAGTGTAAAGCAAAGAGAATAAAAAGGTGTGTGAGCAAAATGTATAATGCGAATGTAAAAGAAAAATATGAGCTTCTAATCCGCCCATATATTAAAATATCAGAGTTGGCAATAATTCTGGGGATTAGTCGATCTACAGCTTATCGCTGGATAGATGAAAAAAAGATATCTGTTACTCAATATGGACTTCGCACCAATGATGTAATAAAGGCTTTTGAATTAGAGGAGTATGTATATCGTCTATTTGAGTTAATTGAAAAAAAATAACCTGTGGGTTGGGGAAAATCTCAACCCACTTTTTAATATGGATATCAAAAGAGGTAATTAATTATGAAATATGATGTGCCATTAAACGAACGTTATTTGCTTTCTGTTGAAGAAGCTTGCGCTTATTTTGGAATCGGGGATAAAACAATGCGTCGGTTTCTAAAAGAGCATGAACATGAATCATTCATTTTGCATGTAGGTGAAGGTAGAGGAAACATAAAATTTAAGAGACGATTGTTTGAAGAATATTTAGATCGTTACGTTCATAATATGTAGATAAAAAAGAAATATAAAGAGTCGTATGATACAATGTATTTGCACGGCTCTTCTTTTTAAGGAGGATTAAATGTCAAAAAGAAGAGATAATAGAAGACGCATATTGAAGCCGGGTGAATCTCAACAAGCTAATGGGAGATATGTCTTTAAATATTATGTAAACGGAGAAGCAAAGTTTGTTTATTCATGGAAGTTGGTAAATACGGATCCACTTCCTGAAGGAAAAAGAGAATGCATAGCTTTACGTGATAAAGAGAAGGAAATCGAATTGAAAATAAATTTAGGCATTTCTCTTTATGATTCAAAAATCACTGTGCTTGAACTGGTTGATAGATATACCGCTATTAGAACTGAAGTCAAACGTAATACTAGAGTAGGATACCAGACAGTTCGAAATAACTTGTGTAAAGAGGGTTTCTTTTGCAATAGAAGAATTGACTCAATAAAAACTAGTGATGCGAAGTTATTTCTTATTCGTTTGAATAAGGAATTCAAATTCGCAAGAAATACGATTCGTTCTATAAAAGGAGTTCTGCATCCTGCGTTTCAAATGGCAGTACAGGATGATTTGTTGATGAAAAATCCATTTGATTTTCCATTAAATGATGTAGTAGAAAATACTGTAGATGCAAGAGATGCCTTAACTAAAGAGCAGGAAAAGGCTTTCTTGGAATTCTTAAAACATGATGATCACTACAAATACTACTATCCAGGAACGTATATATTATTTAAAACAGGTTTGAGAATTGGGGAGTTTAATGGTTTGACAGTCAATGATATTAACTTAGAATCAATGACTATCACAGTTAATAAACAACTACAGTATCGTGGTAAAAACTCTTATTGGATTGAACGACCAAAAACAGAAGCAGGAAAAAGAATTATTCCTATTTCAAATGATCCAGAGTTGATTGAATGCTTGAAGTTTTTGATTAATAAGAAACGCCCGAAAAAAGAACCAGAAGTAGATGGAGTGTCAGGCTTCTTATACATTTCGTCTAAGAATAAACCATTAGTTGGATATCAATGGTCAAAATCCTTAGGAAGTGCGTCGAAAACTTATAACTCGATATATAAGAATGAAATTCCGAAGGTTACACCACATGTGTGCAGACACACCTGTACATCAAGATTATGGCAAAAAGGAATGAATGTTAAAAGTATTCAAGTATATTTAGGACATGCGGATATTTCTACTACTTTACAAATCTATACTCATGTAACATTGGATGATGTTAGAAATGACCTGAATAAGGTAGAGGAATAGAATTTTTAAGGAAAACTGTGGTAGTAAATTAACCAAAAGTAGTACATTTTCCCCTGAATTTACTACCATTTTACTACCATTGAATAAAATTTAAATCCAAAGTATGCGAAAGTATACTAGAAATCAGTAAAAAACCTATGGGGATATTGAATGTCAGAAAAGCTGATAAATATAGGCTTTTCGTGGCATATATTAGTATAAATGTGGTATAGATTGGAGAGTGTTGAAAAATGTTAAAAGTGCTGTTTATATGTCATGGCAATATTTGTAGATCACCTATGGCTGAGTTTGTACTAAAGGACATGGTAGAAAAAAGAGGATTGAAAGATATGTTTGAAATAGCTTCAGCAGCTACTTCAACCGAAGAAATTTGGGGAGATAGAGGAAATCCAATCTATCCTCCTGCCCAACGTGAATTGAAGAAACATGGAATTGGGAATAGTGCCTATACGAACTTCTCAAATAAAAGAGCTCGTCAGGTACGAAAATCCGATTACGCATATTATGATTATTTATTGTGTGCAGATAATAATAATATTCGTAACACGCTTCGCATTGTGGGTAGTGATCCAGAAGAAAAAATAAAATTGTTGCTGGATTATAGTTCCGATCCTCGAAGCATTGCCGATCCTTGGTATACAGATAACTTCGAATTAACATATAATGATATAGTAGAAGGATGTACAGCCTTCTTAGAAAAGGTACTTTATGATTAAACAAAATTTACATAGCCATTGTGTATATTGCGATGGGAAAAACACATTAGAAGAAATGGTATTAGCTGCAATTGAAAAGAAGTTCACTATATTAGGCTTTTCTAGTCACGCGTATTCTCCTTATGATGATGTAGGAATGAGTAAAGAAGTACAAGAACAATATAAAAAAGAAGTCTTGGCATTAAAAGAAAAGTATAAGGATCAGATTCAAATCTTCTTAGGGTTGGAACAAGACATTACATATCGTACAGAAAATCCAGAAAGCTTTTCCTATATTATAGGTTCCAAACACTATATGGAAAAAGATGGAGAATATCGTGGAGTGGATTATAGCTACGATGTAACACAATCTATTGTGGATGATTGGTATGAAGGAAGTTTTTTAGAATATGCCAAAGAATACTACGAAGATTTAAAATCAATTTCTCAATGGGAAGAAATTGATATTGTAGGACATTTGGATTTATTGATGAAATTTAATGAAGACGAAAAGAGCTGTTCTTTTGCCGATGAACAATATCTAACGTATGCCAAAGAAGCAATTGATTGTTTAGTAGCCACTAATAAGATTTTTGAAATCAACACTGGAGCTATTGCCAGAGGCTATCGTAGTCTTCCATACCCATATCCCAATTTATTAAAATATATGCATGAAAAAGGAGCGCGTATTCTTTTAAATAGCGACTGTCATAATAAAGACTATTTAGATTGTGGCTACGATTTGTCATTAAATCTTATTAAAGAAGCTGGTTTTACATCCATGGAAGTATTAACTGAACAAGGTTTTAAAAGTGTATTAATAGAAGAATTCTTTGAATAGAATTCTTTTCTTTTTTTACTCAAATTAACAAAATATCGCCTTTTTTCAACTAAAATGTAATTAGTTAATTGGAAGGCTGAGGTTTGTTTTAAACAAAGGCCTTCC
>JAUNDJ010000136.1 GCA_030526175.1 Bacillota bacterium | reverse complement strand
AGCACATAAAAAGGGCGCCGCCCTAACGGTAAAATACCGTTAACGCGACAGCCCCCGCACTCGAATATATTGAATTGTTTAATTTAATACGTTATCATATAATATGTATAGGTGTAACTAAATTTAGTATTATCATACAGAGGGACAATTGTGACTTTAGAAGTAATAATAGACAATGTGATAAAGAAAGTATGGATTGAAGACATTGCTGCAGACTATGATTCGCATAGATTACTCAAAGAAGATTGCTTAAAGAATTGTTTCTATTATCACTTGAGAAAAAGGCTAGGTGATGACTTTCTTAAAGAAAATCGGTTGCAAATCTTTACCGAATTCAATGAGGGGCCTTTACATGGAACAGGTAAGCGAGCCGATATAGCAATCGTGAAATTAATGCCTGAAAGCGAAGACGGTTATCATGGTCACCTAAGAAACTATATAGAAGATGTGGTTGCAATTATTGAACTGAAACACAAGAATGGGGAGTCTGCAATGGAAGAAATCTATAGGGACTTCCAGAAACTAAAGGATTACATACAGAAAGATAAGATTGAGTGTCAGTATTACGAAGGCGTAATTCATGAAGTGCTATGGAAAGAAAAGGCATGGCTTGATAGACGTTCGACTAATAATTGGGCGAAAGGAAAAGTGACTGAACTTGTAGCTTCCTACAATGAAGATTATGAAATCGAATTTGATATTTTTTCTTATAATGAACTAAATCTGGAAATCGATAAATAGAGGTAATAGCATGGATAGCAATTATACTAAGAAAAGATTGCTCTTGATTTTGGAATTTTTATATAAAACAATACCCGTTAATGCCGAAAGATGGTATACAGATTATCTGAAAGAAACAGGAAAAAATATTTATAAAACCATATCAATACCGACAATAAAATAATATTATTAAATGAAGGAAGGAACTATTGCTATGAACAAAGAAGATATTTTACTTAAAAATTATTCTATTTTGATTAAAAACCCAATGAAAAATGCTGAGGCTATCAAGTCAATTATTACACAGTTCTGTAATGATAATCCCAAACTTGCGTTCAGATGTTGGATTGATTTATTACAGAACAATATTGAAGAAATAAAAAGAAGCGTTGATGGTAATGAGTTTCAATACGGTACGTTTGGATATAAATTTGTACAGGATTTGGAAAGTGATTTGCTGGATAATGATGGATTCAAATATGCTGTTGAAGAATTTGCGAAGAATAAACAACTGCTTGAAATTTTATATACTAAATTTCCAATTTACGAATTTGCATCTGTATATTATGCAATTAGCTTTTTGATTAGAAATCATAAATTACAGGAAGCAAGTACCATATTAACAGCAATATATAAAAATAAAACATTCAATTCATATTCAGAACTTTGGCATAAAATCATAGGAAGGTTCAAATACAGTAATTTAGATAATTATTCTGATGGTGGAATTTTTAGCGATTCGAACTATAAACAAGATGGTGAGATTCAAGAGTTTTGTATGAGTTGGGCAGAACGTATTGTTGATGAAGAGGAACAAGCTGGCGCAATAACTCATATTATGAGGATATTCTAATGGGAAATTTTCAAAATGCTGTTAAAAAAATAAGCTCAGGTTTTCTTAAAGAAGCAAAACAATCGCCAAAGTTGCTTTCTGATATGGCAAAGATGGAATATTATATGGCTGAGAGCTATAGTGGGAGAGTTTTTATAGAATTGTTGCAAAATGCAGACGATGCGAAATCAACAAAAATATATGTATATCAAAATGGAGAGAATCTGTATTTTGCTAATAATGGAAAAGCTTTTGATGAAGATGATTTAGTTGCAATTTCTAGGTCTGGGGCTAGTGGGAAAGAACGAGGTAAGACTATCGGATATAGAGGTGTTGGTTTTAAGAGTGTGTCCTCAATATCTGAAGATATTGTTATTTACTCTAGCAATACATATTTTACATTTTCGAAATCTCTGTGTGCAAAAGTATTGAATATGGAACAGAAAGATGTTCCAACTATTCGTATTCCAGTTTTGCTAGAAGATGTTCCTGTTGCAGTAAAGCAAGATGTGGAAATGCTCTGTCGAAGTGGATTTACTACTGTGTTTGTGTTTAGAAACGCCAAGTTAGATTTGTTCATAGATGAAATTAAAACGATTGATACGGGATATTTTCTGTTCTTGAATAGTATTCAAGAATGTCGTATTGATGTTTCTATGAAGGATAATATGACATATTTTGTAGAAAGATTCAACGACAATGAGAATAGCCACATTATTATTACAACTAATGATAGCAAAAAAGAGTGGATGATTGTAAAAGAAAAAAATATTTCGGTTGCTTTTTTAATCGAAGATGGTGTAATTGTTCCTTGTTCTGAAGCA
The DNA here is from genome assembly GCA_030526175.1 of Bacillota bacterium. Taxonomy (GTDB): domain Bacteria; phylum Bacillota_I; class Bacilli_A; order Erysipelotrichales; family Erysipelotrichaceae; genus Floccifex. The sequence goes on along the minus strand of JAUNDJ010000136.1, from coordinate 2,411 downwards.
GATGCTGTTTATCATTGCTATTTGCCAACTCTTGATAAATCAATTGTGCCGTGTAAAATCAATGCGGATTTTTCGACGGATCCGTCAAGAAAGCATTTGACAATTGACGATAAAACAAAAGATGCTTTAATTCAAGTTTCGGAGATTTTTGTAAATATTTTGAGTATGGCAATACAAAATGCAGAATCAGGAAAGTATAAAAATATTTTCACCTTGTTTCTCAATAAAAGTACACTGTCCAAAGTAAATTTCTTTCTTGATGAAAACTTAGAAATTGGTATTACTAAAATGAAATGGCTATTACTTAATAATGGGGAAAAGGTATCTCCAAAAGATTATAAACTTTTCCCATATACTTTTGAGTTAGACAATCCTGCTCAAGTCAGAAAGATACCAAGTGCGTTAGCATTAGAATCATTACCGTCAATTGTATATGATATGATAGACAAGGTAGATGAATTTATCTCACAATTTAGCCGTAAGGAATTTACTCTTGATGAAATTGCAGATACATTGACTTCAAGAGATTTTGTTGGACAATTAAATGTAGAAACACATACGCAGTTGGTAACAAATGTTGTTAGAGAAACAAAAATTAAAAGCAAATTAAATCCAGGAGCAGAAGTTTCTTTGGATAAAATATTAGTAAAGACTGAGACGCAGGAAAATGTTTCTATTAAAGATTTAGTGTCTGCAAAGAAAACAATTGACAAGAAAATGAAACAGGAGTTAACTGAACGATTAGGAAATTCCGAGATACAATGGTTACAAGAGCAAACGGGTATCCAATCATTGTCGTCGAACAAAACACAGGATATAGATAATAATTTAGGACATAGTTCTGTTATATGGGATAAAAGAAAATCTATAGTACCTCATATATCAAAATGGCGAGATGCCGAATCAAAGTGTATTGAAATAGAAAAAATCTTAGGTAACGAACCTATCGATGTTAGTGTTAAAAATTTGGGTTATGATATATTGAGTACCACACCAGATGGAACTAAAAGATATATAGAGGTTAAATCGGTAAAAAAAGACTTTGCCTTTTCATTAACAAATAATGAGTATACAGCTGCACACGAATATGGTGATGATTATTTTGTTTGCTTACTTTGCGAAAACGAAAATGTGCTTGAAGTTCGTTATATAAAAAATCCTTTGGTTAATGCTAAATTTGAGAAGCGAATTAGACAGTGGGAATGGACTTGTTTGGAATTCAATTCAACGATTCAGTCTTTTGATATTTCATAAAATGCAGTAGAAAATCAGAAGCGTTTTCATAAGAGTAGAACTACATTTAGGATGAGTGAAGGATTCCAAAAGAATTTGCTGTCAATTGCTTTATAAGTGAAAGCAGAAAAGGAGTGGTTGATGAAAACGTCAGAATAATTGTAAACGGTAAACAGCCCGTGCCTTGAAATCATAAAAAAATGCTCACTTGAATGTGAGCCATATAATGATGAGAATCGCTGCTAGGTTCATGAGTTGGCGGCGTTGATATTACTTGGATTTTGTTTTCTTCTTATTTCTGCATTTTGTCGGCAGCTGCTTTGATCACGGTAAGCGCTTAAAAAGACGGTACCTTGAAGAACATCGCCCTGAATCAATACAATTAAATGAAATCACTATCTGCAGCACTGTGAACGTGAGAATTCTGACCACGGCATGAGATCCTCTAGATATTCATCGGTGTAATCCCAGTCAGTCATGTTCGCAAGCAGCTCCTGCAGATAAAGAAATACATCAAGCCCGTTTGCATTGGCCGTTTAAACAAGGTTGTAAACTGCAGCTGATGCATCAACACCCTTAGATGGGATTTGCATCTCCGGACAGCGATTATGATGTCAGGTTTATATACAAATGTCCTGAAGAGGATTATCTCAGACTTGACCAAAGAAGGGATGTTATCGAGCTTCCCATTGATGAGGTGCTCGATATTAACGGCTGGGACATATCTAAAGTACTGCAGCTTTTGTATAAATCAAACCTTACGCTCTTCGAGTGGTTCTCATCGCCGATTAGATATATCGATACCGACTTCAGGAAAATGTAGCTAAGGAAAAACATAGACGGAGGCATGAAATGAAAATTGAAGCGACAGATATCACAGATTACGAAGCTGCTGCACGGTACTGGACTGACAGAGACACGAAAGCGAACAAAATGCCGGTGGATGAGCTTATGCAGCACATGGAGAATTTTGTAAAGGAACACAATACCTGCGCTCTGGCAACAGGCTGCGATGGCTTCGTTCGATGCACACCAATAGAGTATAATTATGTAAAGGGTGCGTTTTACATGTTCTCGGAGGGTGGCCTTAAGTTTATGGCTCTGCGTGATAACAAGAACGTGTCTATGGCGATTTACGATGAATACTCTGGCTTTGGTAATCTTGGCGGGCTGCAGAT
>JAUNDJ010000017.1 GCA_030526175.1 Bacillota bacterium | reverse complement strand
CTCTCTTTAGATGCTACTCCAAAAAAACCACTCATATTAATGTGTTCCTCCCTAATATGGATAATAATAAAATAAATCGAATCAGAAATCTATGAAAAATGTGGAATTCTTAATCTAAATTTTCACTAGTGAAAGGGAAAGGGCATACATCTTTTACTTTATAAGAACGGAATTCACCCGTGTTTGCCATAAAAACGATTTCCTTATCTTCTTCATACATCTCACAGATCACTTGTCGACAAACAAAACAACTTGGTCCAATGATTTCTGAATCACACATAACATAGAGTTTTTCAAAATCGTGTGGCTTATACCCTTGGGCAATCGCACTAAAAATGGCAACTCGTTCGGCACAAACGGTAGCTCCATAAGATGCATTTTCAATATTTACACCATTAAATTCTGTTCCATCTTTCATAATCGCAATGCTGGCAACGCGAAAATGCGAATAGGGACTGTAAGAGTTTTCTAATAGTTTTAATAATTTTTCTTTCATATTTTATACCTCAACTATATTATACATGAATAATTATGCTTGTTTTTGTATAATCAAAAGGAAAGGAGAAAACTATGTTGCTTCAGACTGGACAAAGAACGGATATTCCTGCTTTTTATTCTCAATGGTTTATGAATCGGATTCGTCAAGGGTATGTCCTTGTTCGAAATCCTTATTATCCAAAAACCGTTTTGAAATATAAAATAGACCCGGAACATGTTGAAATATTAGGGTTTTGTACAAAAAATCCGCATCCTATGCTTCCTTATTTAGATGAATTATCCTTGTATCATCAATTTTGGTTCGTAACAATCACTTCGTATGGAAAGGATATAGAACCCAATGTGCCAAATAAAAAACAAATATTAGAAGATTTTAAGATTCTTTCAAAAAAGTTGGGAAAACAATGTATAGTATGGCGTTTTGATCCCATTTTCATTAGTGAAAGATATTCTATATCGTATCAACTTCACGCTTTTGAAACCATTGCCAAAGAATTGTGTGGGTATACACAAACAGTCGTCATAAGTTTTATCGATCTTTATGACAAAGTGAAAAGAAACTTTCCTGAAGTAAGAGAAGTGAACAAAGAAGATAGACTTTTTTTAGGAAAAGAAATGATTCGTATAGCCCATAAGTATGGGATGGAAGTAAAAACTTGCGCGGAAGGAAGAGAGTTGGAAGTTTTTGGTGCGAATTGTGATGGTTGTACGACAAAAGAGACGTTGGAAAAGGCTTTACATCTAACATTGGATGTGCCAGTGTCCAAAACTAATGGGCGAAAAGAATGTTCTTGCCTGATTGCTGGGGATATCGGTGAATATAATACTTGTATGCATTTTTGTCGCTATTGTTACGCGAATTATAGTCGAGAACGGGTGTTGGAAAACTATAAGAAACATGATCCCGATTCGCCATTGTTGATTGGGCATGTACAAAAAGAAGATGTGATTAAAGAAGCCCAGCAACCCTCCTGGATTCGTAAACACGTCCAAATTTCTTTATTTGAGGAATTGTGATATAATTTTTGACAGAGGAAGACATTATGAAAAAAATTTATAAGATTGGCTTATTTTCATTGGCTACTTTTTTTTGTATGGGTATTTCTACTCTATCCATTCGTGCAGAAGAAGAATTACCGGTATCGGAAGAAGTAGTTGAGGAAGAAACGGATTTAGAAGTTCCGGTTTTGGAAGAAGAAGTTGAGATGCCGATGGAAGAAGAAATTGTTCCAGAAGAAATCGTTCCAATTGAAGAGCAGCAAGAGGAACAGACAATTTTAACGGGTGTCCAAAAAGTTAATGATTATTTTGTCATTTATGACGATCAAGGAAATTTGTTGAAAGGAATACAAGTATATCATGGACATGCGTATTATTTAGACCCTTCTACAGGTGCCATTCAAACAGGTTTTGTATATGGTCAAGGGGATAAAGTCTACTATTGTGACGAAGATGGTCGAATCCAAACGGGTGTATTTACGATTGGAAAAGTAACGGTTACAACGGATAAAAGTGGAAATATCTTGTTTTCGGACGATGGAGATGTTCCATATTATAATCAAAAAGATCCTCGTTGGGCCAACGTTGTTGTGGGAAAAGGGAACATTGGTGGAACCGGTTGTGCCATGAATGTAATGACTAGTATTGTTAATTATTTTAAGGGAACGGATTATACACCGGATTATATTGCTCGATTGATGTACAACGCGGGCTACTACAACAAAATTGTTGCGGGAACGTTAGGATCTGCCTGGCCATATATGGCAGAGCTATTTGATTTAGACTTTGAAATCGCATATACGGTTGAAAATGCCACGCAAGCTCTAAAAAAAGGATATTTGATTGCCGCTGGTTTGGGAACTTCCATTTTTATCAATTATCCATATACTCACGAATTGTTGTTCTATGGATATAATGGTGATGGAAAAACAAATTTATACGATCCAAATAATAAATCTTTGAACAAAGAATATACTTTATCCTATTTATATAGTATCCCTTCATGGGATCCAGACTATCAAGTGGATGGTTGTTCGTATTTTGCGATTGGTTTGAAAAATCGTCTTGTGCCAGATTTTACGATGACTTCTTCAAAAGTACAGGCTTCAATACCGGATCAAATTTTTACGGGCAATCCAATTGAACCTGTTGTGAAAGTTTCTAGAAATGAGAATACTTTAATAGAAAATAAAGATTATATTATTATAGGTTTTAATCAAAATATAGAGATTGGACAAGCGAGTCTAATCATCCAGGGAATTCATAATTATACAGGAATCAAAACAATATACTTTAATATTATAGAAGAAGGGACAGAACCTATCGTTCCGCCAACAGAACCAATACTTCCAGTTCTTAAAGATGGAATGTATGTGATTTCAGCAATTGCGAATGAAAATTATTGTTTGAATAATTCTTATGGTTCTACCGATCCAAACCAAGAATATATCGCTTACCAACGTACGGGTAGTAATAACCAAAAATTTGTGGTCGTTTATGTAGGAGAGGGATTGTATACCATTCAAAATGTAGCTTCTGGCATGTACCTGGCTTGTAACAAGGATCCTGGTTTAGAAGAAGGTCGCATTCATGTCAATCAGGTTAGTCAAAACGTATCCAATGCCAGCTTATGGTACATTAAAGAGATGGATGGAGCATATGTAATCTGCAGCGGTTGGAATGAAAATTATGTTCTTAATATCGATTGTGAAGAACTGACAGGGCCAAGAGAAATCATTCTTTTTGAAAATATAGATTCCGATGTTTATCAGAAATGGAATTTTGAGCAAATTTAAAGGAGAGAAGAAATATAGCTTTTCTCCTTTTTCTATTTGAAAAGAGCTATGTTTTGTAGTACATTAAATTGGTTTTAGAAGTAGAAATGGTTGATTTTTCTGTTGTGTTGTATATAGAATTAAAGTTGGTTGACTAGAAAGGAAATAGAATGAATAAAAATATCGCTTTAAACATTCAGATTCTTCAATATAGAGAAGAACAAGGAAAGTATTATTTTTCTATTAAAGGATGGGGTTTTTCTAAAAAGGGTCATCCTCTACAATATAAGATTTTTATTAATAGTAAGGAACACGATTTTTCGATTAAGACGATTAATCGAGAAGAAGTGCAACACACATATAAAGAGTATATTAAGATTTCGGAAGTTGGATTTTCTATTCTAGTAGAATGCGAAGAAAAACCAAACCATTTTGAAATGCTTGCTTACGATGGAGATGAAGCCGAACACGTAAGGCTGTCTAAAAGACAAATTCAAAAGTTCTTACAAAAGGACAATATTGACTATTCCATTGATGCATTTGAATATCTAAAAGATTCCCAAGAATACACATATACATTCTGGGCTTATGATGTTCATAAAAAACCACTTCAAGTTTCAGTTGAAGATGCACAAGGAAAAGAAGTATCTATTAAAATAGAAGTTAGCGCTCGTTTAGACTTGATGATTTTAGATATGGTTGGTAAAGAGAATAAAAAATGTGGGTATAAAATTCGTTTTAAAGGAGATATGAACGAGCTTTATACATTGGTATTAAAAACGGAAGATGAAGAACAAAGAATCTTACTTCAAAAAAATCCTAAGCTTTCGGATATTTCTTATTCTCGCCTATGGTTATTGAAAAGACGCGTATTGAATTATATTCATACGAAAGGTTTAAAAAATACATTCCTAAGAATTCGCGGGAAAGAGGAAACCGATTGGAAAGCGTACGCAAGATGGTTTGAAGCTACGAAAGTTAGTGAAGAAGAATTGGCGAAACAACGTGCTGTTCAATTTGCGTATGCACCAAAGATTAGTATTATTGTAGCGACTTTTAACACGAAAGAATCGTATTTAAAAGAAATGATTGATTCTGTCGTGGAACAAAGCTATTCCAATTGGGAATTATGTATTGGGGATGGTAGTACCAACGACTCGGTTGAAAAATACGTGAAAAAACATTATGCCCAAGATTCCCGTATTCGCTTTAAACGATTGGAGAAAAACTATGGTATTTCAGGAAATATGAATGGTGCCTTAGAATTAGTAACTGGAGAGTATGTAGGTCTTTTTGATCACGACGATTTACTAACACCCGATTGTTTGTATGAAATTGTAGCTTCTTTACAAGAAGTACGTCATGACGTGATTTATACTGACGAAGATAAATTGGATGATGAAAATAAGGTGTATTTAGATCCTCATTTCAAACCGGATTTTTCTCCAGAACAATTGTGTTCGCACAACTACATTACACACTTTTTTGTCGTAGATATGGACATTGTTCGTAAAGTAGGGGGACTTCGAGAAGAATATGATGGAAGTCAAGATCACGATTTCATTTTCCGTTGTACAGAAGTTGCTCGTAGCATCCATCATATCCCGAAAATTTTATATCACTGGCGTATGCACATGGCTTCTACGGCGGCTAATCCAGAAAGTAAGATGTATTGTTACACTTCTGGAAAAAAAGCAATCGAAGCGCATTATGAGAGAATGGGCTATAAGGCCAACGTAGAAATGTTGCCATTTCCATTCTATGGAATGTATAAATCAACGTTTGAAACACCAGGAAATCCACTTGTTTCCATTATTATTCCTAACAAAGATTTAAAAGAAACGTTGGAAAATTGTATTCAATCTTTGGTGGAAGTGAATTCGTATAAAAATTTTGAAGTCATTATTGTTGAAAATAATAGTACGACTTCGGAAATCTTTGATTATTATGATCAAGTACAAAAAATGTACTCAAATGTAAAAGTTGTGACTTGGAAGGATTCTTTCAATTATTCTTTAATTAATAATTTTGGGGTACAATATGCCCAAGGTGATTATTTATTATTCTTAAATAACGATACGGAACTAATCGAACCAGATTCTATTTCGCATATGCTAGGTTATTGTATGCGAGACGATATTGGTTGTGTTGGTGCAAAACTTCTTTATGAAGACAATACGATCCAACATTGCGGTGTTATTGTAGGTTATCGTGGATATGCGGTGCATCCTTTTATTGGTGTAGGCCGAAATGGTTTTGGATATATGGGAAGACCAATAATCACGAGTAATTATTCAGCGGTTACCGCTGCGTGTCTAATGGTGAAAAAAGCGGATTTTGAAGCCGTAAATGGTTTTGATCCACAATTTGTAGTGGCTTGTAACGATGTGGACTTCTGCTTAAAGGTTCGCGAATTGGGAAAATATAATATCGAAGATGTTTTCTCATTGTGGTATCACTATGAATCCAAAACAAGAGGACTTGACATAGAAGGGGAAGCGTATCTTCGTTTCCAAGGAGAAATTAAAAAATTCCAAGAAAAATGGCCGAAGATCCTTAAAGAAGGCGATCCTTTCTATAATAAGAATTATGACATAGATGAGGTGCCTTTCACATATCCTCATGTATAGAAAGCAGGAAATTTATGAACGAAATGAATGCGATTGAAGTTCGCAATATGTCGAAGAGTTTTAAAACACAACACGACAAGGCGAACACTTTAAAAGAATATTTAGTTTTTGGTTGGAAAAAGAAAAAGAATGTCCATGAAGTTTTACGAAATATCAATGTAGATATTAAAAAGGGAGAAACGGTGGCGTTAATTGGAACCAATGGTTCGGGAAAATCAACGTTATTAAAACTAATGACAAAGATTATTTATCCAACTAAAGGTACGATTGAAACCAGTGGTAAATTAACTTCCTTATTAGAATTAGGAGCTGGTTTTCATCCGGATTTTACGGGTCGTGAAAACATTTATTTTAACGCTTCTATTTTTGGCTTAACAAGAAAAGAAATCGATCAGCGTGTGGATCAAATTATTGAGTTTTCGGAATTAGGAGACTTTATTGACGATCCAATTCGTACATATTCTTCTGGAATGTATATGCGATTGGCATTTTCGGTTGCCATTAATGTTGATGCAGATATTCTTTTGATCGATGAAATCTTAGCGGTAGGAGATCAACATTTTCAAGAAAAGTGTTATGCGAAATTGGAAGAATTAAGAGATTCGAGTCGTACAATCGTTATCGTGACGCATAGCTTGGAAGTTGTAAAACAATTGTGCAATCGAGCTATCTGGATCTATAAAGGAGATTTCAAACTGGATGGTGACCCTGGTTATGTGATTGGGGAATACTTAAATCAAATTTCTATTGATCACAATGAGAAAAGAAAAAAAGCGCAAGCCGATGGTACGTTTAAATATCAAGGTAGCTTATGTATCGACTATCCGATTTCTTGTTCGCAAATGAGCAAAGAAAACGACTCTGTATTGTGTCAGGGATGGGAATTGTCGGATTGTGAAGATTCTCGTTTTGAAGTTTTAATTGATGGCAAGGAATTTACAGAAATCGAAAGATATCGTCGTGATGATGTGTATCATGCCTTTAGTGAAACCTATCCTGGATATTTGGATGTCAATACTTTGGGATGGCGCTGTTATATTCCTCTTTCTTCTTTGGAAGTGGGAAGTCATAAGCTTGTTTGTCGAAATTACGAATCCAATGGTATTCTACTCGATGAAAAAAGTGTAGAATTCCAAGTTTTATAGGAGGTATAAAATGGACGTTTTTAAAAGATTATACCAATATCGAGAATTTATTAAAACGAATGTAAAAAAGGATATTCGAGGAAAATATAAAGGTTCGTATTTAGGTGTTTTATGGTCTTTCTTAAATCCTTTATTACAAGTTGTCGTGTATTGGATTGTGTTTCCATATTTACTTCGTGGTGCTTCCATTCCAAATTATCTTTTATATCTAGTGACTGGAATTGTCCCTTGGAACTATTTTATTACTTCGGTAACGGGTTCAACCGTGGCAATCAAAGGAAATGGTCCTTTGTTGAAGAAGGTATATTTCCCTCGTGAAATCTTGATTATTTCGCAAATCCTAAGTGGTTTAGTGAACTTTTTCATTTCTTGTTTGATTGTCTTATTATTTGCGATTATTACTGGAGCGGGTATTAGCTGGCATATCGTATTTGTCCCATTGGTTGCTTTAATCCAATCGTTATTAAGCCTAGGGATTGGTTTTATCTGTGGTTCTATCAATGTGTATATTCAAGATTTAGAAAACATTGTTCCTTTTATTTTAAATATGGCTTTTTATGGAACGCCTATTCTTTATTCGTTGGAACAATTCTCTTCGGCTGGCATTTTGGCAAAGCTGGTTTCTATGAATCCTCTTACGACAATTATTTATTCGTATAGAGATATTTTCTTGTATCATCAAGTACCTAATTTCACAAATCTATCCCTTGTATTCCTTTTAGCGTTCGTATTATGCATAATTGGATTACTTGTGTTTAAGAAATTGGAAAAAGGTTTTGCCGAACAATTATAAAAAAATATATTGACCCTAACGTTACGTTAGGGTTTATATTTTGTTTGACCAAAAGGAGGTCTATATTATGAAAGGTATTATTTTAGCAGGTGGAAGTGGAACTCGTTTGTATCCACTGACAAAAGTAACAAGTAAACAATTATTACCGGTTTACGATAAACCGATGATATATTATCCAATGAGTATTTTAATGTTAGCGGGAATCAAAGAAATTTTGATTATTTCGACACCCGATGATACACCTCGTTTTCAAGAGCTATTAGGGGATGGACACCAATTTGGTGTACAACTTTCTTATGTGGTACAACCAAGTCCAGATGGTTTGGCACAAGCCTTTATTTTAGGTGAAGAATTTATTGGAAACGATTCGGTTGCCATGGTTCTTGGGGATAACATTTTCCATGGACATGGTTTGACTAAACGATTACGTGCAGCGGCGCAAAAAGAAGTGGGTGCCACTGTGTTTGGATATTACGTGAACGATCCAGAACGTTTTGGAGTTGTTGAATTTGACGATGAAGGAAAAGCGGTTTCTCTAGAAGAAAAACCAAAAAATCCTAAGTCAAACTACGCTGTAACTGGTTTGTATTTTTATGACAACAAGGTAGTTGAATATGCGAAAAACTTAAAACCAAGTGCTCGTGGTGAATTGGAAATTACGGATTTAAATAAAATTTATTTAGAAAATAACGAACTTTCTGTAACTGTATTAAGCGATGGATTCACTTGGTTAGATACGGGAACGCACGAATCGTTGGTGGATGCAACAAACTTTGTGAAGACGATTGAAGAACATCAACATCGTAAAATCGCTTGTTTGGAAGAAATTGCTTACAACAATGGATGGATTGATTTGAAACAAATGGAAGAAATTTATGAAGTTTATAAAAAGAATCAATATGGTGCGTATTTAAAACGTGTCATGGATCGTAAATATATTAAAGGAGAATAAGATGAAAGTAACTGAAACAAAAATTCCTGGGGTATTAATCATTGATACCGATGTATTTGGAGATCACCGTGGATATTTCACAGAAACATATAGTAAGCCTAAATATGAAAAATTAGGAATTACTGTGGATTTTGTACAAGACAATATGTCATTTAGTGCTCAAAAGGGAACATTACGAGGATTGCACTGGCAAAATCCTCCTTATGCTCAGTCTAAGCTTGTTTCTTGTACAAAAGGAGCGGTTATTGATGTGGCTGTTGATATTCGTAAGGGTTCACCTACGTATGGTCAATGGGTCAGTGTGGAATTGAGCGCCGAAAATCATCGTCAATTCTTTATTCCACAAGGTTTCGCACATGGTTTCTTAACTATTAGTGACGATGTGGAATTCCGTTATAAAGTAGACAATGTCTATAATAAAGAATCGGAAGGTGGAATGCGTTACGATGCCCCTGAAGTCAATGTGGATTGGGGAACTTTATTAAATGGGATTGAACCTGTATTGTCTCAAAAGGATGAAGAAGGACCAAATTTAGAAGAATCAAATAACCAATTTATTTTTGGAGAAAACTGTTAATAAGGAGAGGATGTCATTATGAAAATTTTAGTTACAGGTGGAGCAGGCTTCATTGGAGGAAACTTTGTTCACTATATGGTAGATAAATATCCAGAAGATATGATTGTCAATTTGGATAAATTAACATACGCTGGGAATTTAGAAACTTGCAAACCAGTGGAGAATAAACCAAATTATAAATTTGTCAAAGGAGATATCGCCGATCGTGCTTTCATTTTTGACTTATTTGAAAAAGAAAAATTTGATGTAGTTGTAAACTTTGCGGCAGAATCACACGTAGACCGTTCTATTGAAGATCCAGAAATCTTTGTAAAGACTAATGTAATGGGAACAACAACATTATTAGACGCTTGTGTTAAATATGGAATTACACGTTATCACCAAGTTTCTACAGATGAAGTATATGGGGATTTACCTTTAGACCGTCCAGATTTATTCTTTACTGAAACAACACCATTACACACATCAAGTCCATATAGCTCCGCAAAAGCTTCAGCCGACCTTTTTGTGTTAGCTTACCACCGTACTTATGGATTACCAGTAACAATTTCTCGTTGTTCAAATAACTATGGACCTTATCATTTCCCTGAAAAATTAATTCCATTGATTATTTCTCGTGCATTGAATGACGAAACAATTCCTGTATATGGAACAGGAGAAAATGTTCGTGACTGGTTACACGTATACGATCATTGTGTTGCGATCGATTTAATCGTTCGTAATGGTCGTGTTGGAGAAGTATATAATGTAGGTGGTCATAATGAAAGAACAAATTTAGAAGTAGTAAAAACTGTTCTTCGTGCATTGAATAAACCAGAATCATTAATTACCTATGTAACAGACCGTAAAGGACACGATATGCGTTATGCCATCGATCCTACAAAATTAGAAACAGAATTAGGATGGAAACCTAAATATACTTTTGATACAGGAATTCCTATGACAATTCAATGGTATTTGGACAACAAAGAATGGTGGCAAAATATCATTTCTGGAGAATACCAAAACTATTTCGACAAAATGTATGTTGAAAAAGGAAGAGCTGAAAAATAAAATGAAAGTCAGTATTCTGTTACCTCTTTATAATTGTGAAAAATATATAAGAAAAAGTATACAGAGTGTTTTAGAACAAACTTTTACAGATTTTGAATTGATTATTGTGAACGATGGAAGTACGGATCAATCCGCTTCCATTGTTCGTTCTTTTGTAGATCCACGTATTCGCCAGATCGATTTGGACAAGAATTATGGCATTTGTTTCGCTTTAAATTGTGGTTTAAAACATGTGCAAGGAGAATACATTGCACGTATGGATGCTGATGATATTTGGTTACCAACAAAGCTTGAGAAGCAAGTGAAATATTTAGAAATGATTCGTAGTGTGGATGTTTGTTTCACGTTTGCCAGTTTAATGGATGAAGATGGCTATGAAGGGGATACGCGCTATTATGAACAGTCACAGTTATATCATTCTTCGTTCTTAGGACAAAAAGAGTTGTTTGAACGCTTAGTATTTGGAAAGAATTTTTTAGTACACCCCAGTGTTTTGATTCGCAAAAGTGCTTTTGAAGAAGTGGGCATGTATTATTCGCCCGTTTGTGGAAAAAGTCAGGATCGAGAATTGTGGATTCGTTTCTTGTTGAATCAAAATGCGATTGGAATGATAGAAGAAGAACTGGTCTATTTTCGCTGGTTGCCTCATTTAGGATGGAACGATCGTTTTCCGAGCAAACGAACAACCAACCAAATGATTCAGGAGCTCTATTATATTATTCGGAATGCGTTTGAACATATGCCTGATACCTTATTTATAGATTGGTATCAGAATGAGTTTGTCAATCCCGATGCCAAAGAAGGATTGGAATTCACGATTGAAAAGGCTTTTTTATTGTTGAAGAAAGAATCCATTATCAATTTAATGCCTTGTACCCTATATTTTTTTGAAAAAGTATTGGCAACTTGTCAAGGCGAACAGATTTTAATGAATCGATATAATTTTCCAACCAAAGATTTTTATCGATTGTGTCAAAATCATCTATATTACGATAATGAAACGCGAGAAGAAGTGAATCGAGTGAAACAAGAGAATATAGATTTCGATGAAACTAGAGATTCTGTGATGGACAAAATGACGAATACATGGAATTTGATTAAAGATAGATTTAAATAGGAGGGATATCAATGAAAGTTTTAGTTACAGGTGTTGCCGGACAATTGGGACACGATGTTATGAATGAACTTGCGAAAAGAGGATATGAAGGAATTGGTTCGGATATTTTGGATCGCTATGCAGGAATGCACGATGGTTCGGCTGTGGAAACAATGCCTTACATTTCTATGGATATTACGGATAAAGAAAGCGTAAATAAAGTAATCAAAGAAGTAAATCCGGATGCGGTTGTGCACTGTGCCGCATGGACAGCCGTTGATTTGGCCGAAGACGATGACAAAGTAGAGCGTGTTCGTAAAATCAATGCCGAAGGTACAAAAAACATCGCTGAAGTATGTAAAGAAATTGATGCGAAAATGGTTTATATTAGTACCGATTATGTATTTGATGGACAAGGCGAAACACCTTGGCTTCCAGATTGTAAAGATTATAAGCCATTAAATGTTTATGGACAAACTAAATTGGAAGGTGAATTAGCTGTTTCTAGTCTTTTGGAAAAATACTTTATCGTTCGTATTGCTTGGGTTTTTGGAGTGAATGGAAAAAACTTTATTAAAACAATGTTAAATGTTGGTCAAAAATACGATACAGTTCGTGTTGTGAATGACCAAATTGGAACACCAACGTATACTTTAGATTTAGCTGTATTATTAGTGGATATGATTGAAACTGAAAAGTACGGTTACTATCATGCAACAAATGAAGGTGGATATATTTCTTGGTACGATTTTACGGTTGAAATCTTTAAACAAGCGGGTTTAAAAACAAAAGTTGTGCCTGTAACTACAGAAGAATATGGTTTATCAAAAGCAGCTCGTCCTTTCAACTCTCGTTTGGATAAAGCGAAATTGGTTGAAAATGGATTCACACCTCTTCCAACTTGGCAAGATGCACTTTCTCGTTATTTAGAAGTGATTTTTGGATAAGTTTGAATGGAGGCAATAAAGTGGAATTAAAAGTGAATAAAAAGAAATTGAGTTTGATACTAATTGGTTCCTTATTCTTGTCCTTTTGTGCGACCCTTATTTCTTTTTATGAACCTGGTTTTCTAAAAACAAATGAATTCTTTCGATATAACGAGTTTTCTATTTTCACGCTTGTTTATCGAAATATATTGTTTACGATAGTGGGTTTATTTTTAGGTTGTCATTTTATTTTTGATCGAAAAGAATTGTATCGTTGGATCTTTGATCATCGTTGGCTTTTAGGTGGCGTATTATTAATTGTCTTTACGCTATTACGAATGAATGGCGAGTCCATCACATTCTATTATGAAAATGTACAATCTCGTGTTGGAGATGCCTCAATGTATCCGGTTTTAGGAACGTTTCGAGGAATTCGTTCCGACCAGTTTGTGGCAACGACACCAAGCCAATTGGCTTCTTCGTATGGAACAGACCCTTTTGGGGTATACAACGAGATTAGTCGTGGAACCAAAACTTTGAATGCGATCAATGGGATATATGTTGGTTTTTCAACCCTAGCATATGCACCTTGGTATTTTGTTTATAAGATCTTACCTTTTGAATATGCCAATAGTTTTTGTTGGTACGCACCGATTATTTTAGCCTTTCTTTTTAATATTGAATTATTCTATATTGTTTCTAAAAAGAATCGTCTATTAGCTACTATGGGAGGATGTTTAACCGTCTTTTCTTCCTTTTATATGTGGTGGAATTTCCCATCCCAATGGCTTAGTGCACCAGGAACGGTTGTTTGTGTCTATTACTTTTTGAATAACGATGATTTAAAAAAGCGTATTGTTTATGGATTAGGTACTGCGTTATGTTTTGCGGGCTTCGTGGTTCATTTATATCCTGCCTGGCAAGTTCCTTTGGGATATTTATATTTAGTCATTGGAATTTGGTGCTTATATAGTAACTGGGATCGTGTGAAAAAGATGGATAAGAAAAGCTGGCTTTTATTGGCTGGTTGTATCCTTTTAATGTGTGCTCTGATTGTTTCGTACATGTTGAATATTTCTGAATATTCAAAAATTATTATGGAAACTGTCTATCCTGGAAAGCGTGTGGGATTGGGTGGTAATAGTTTATATAAGTTGTTCTTATATCTGCAACAAACTTTCTATCCATATTTTCAATTTGGAAATCCATGCGAGTTTTCAACATTCTTTACATTGTTCCCAATTCCTTTGATTGTGGCTATCTATGTATTGATCCGTAATAAGAAAAAAGATTTTTTATTAGTAGGTATCCTTTTGGCGATTTTACCAATGCTTGTATATTGTACAATTGGTTTTCCAGAGTTTTTAGCGAAAATCACCTTATTGTCTTACTCAACGGCTCAACGTTGTGTGGATGTGATTGGATATGCACAAATCTTTATTTTAGTGATATTATTTACTGAATATAGAGAGGAAAAACGCTTACCAGTTTGGTTAGCTGTGGTTCTATCTTTTGGCATTGCTCTATATTGTTTATATATCACAATGCATATGTTCCCAGGGTATTTGCGTTGGTTTATCAAAGGAGGAATGTGTGGTGTCATACTCGTATTAGGTGTTGTATTATCACACAAATTCAGTGATCGTTTGGATCGTTTTCTTCAAATCGCATTGATTGGAATTACTTTATTTAGTAGCGTTCTTATACACCCATTTATGGTTGGTTTATCGGCTTTAACACAAAAACCGGTAGCCCAAGAGATCCATCGTATTGTTCAAGAAGATCCGGATGCTAAGTGGATTGCTCTAGAAGGTGGAATTTTCTTTCAACAGTTTGTCGTAGCCAATGGCGCTTCTACGATAAACTCCTTAAATTCCTATCCGAATCTGGATTT
Source organism: Bacillota bacterium (assembly GCA_030526175.1). GTDB lineage: Bacteria > Bacillota_I > Bacilli_A > Erysipelotrichales > Erysipelotrichaceae > Floccifex. The sequence goes on along the minus strand of JAUNDJ010000017.1, from coordinate 16,938 downwards.
ATGGCATACTTTGGATGAATCGCGTCAATACGAAAATGTATACAATCGTTATGCGCATATACCAGCGACTTTAACGACAGAAGATACTTCTTTTGAACTACAAGTCGAAGATACGATGTTGTTGAGCTTATCGTATAAAGATATGGAAAAAGTAAACATTTCGTATGTGATTACGATGAATTCGGAAAACTTAGAGATGGATAATGGGTACGCTCATTTTGAATGTTTATATAATGAATACGATATCGCAATATATAAAGTGACTTATTCTAGAAGCTAAACGGAAAGTTATTCTGTTTAGCTTTTTCTATTTACTTTTAACTAGAAAATGATAAAGTTATTTTGTGATTTTGAAAAAGTCGCATAAATTATCTTTCAAAGAAAGGAAAGAAATATGGAAAAAAAGGTATTAATTATTATTCCATCGTATAACGAAGAAGAAAATGTCGTTCGTGTCTTTGAAACGTGTCAACAAAAAAACGAATATCATTATCTTTTTATTAACGATGGTTCAACGGATAAAACGGGTCAGCTATTGGATCAACATTCGATTCCACATGTGGATCTTGTACAGAATTTGGGTATTGGAGGAGCGGTTCAAACCGGGTATAAATATGCGTATGAACACGACTTTGACATTGCCGTACAATTTGATGGAGATGGACAACACGATATCAACTATGTCAAAAATATCATAGATCCGATTCTTCGTGACGAAGCGGACTTTGTGATTGGGTCTCGTTTTATTCAGGAAATGGAAGGGAACTTCCAATCTTCAGGTGCTCGAAGAATGGGAATCAAATTAATCTCCTTCTTTATTCGTTTGATGACAAAAGTAAAGGTGTACGATACAACTTCGGGGTTTAGAGCAGTGAATAAAAAAATTATTAAAGAATTTGCGAACAATTATCCGAGTGAATATCCAGAACCGATTACCACAACTCGTATGTTGAAAAAAGGTTATCGTCTTAAAGAAGTTCCTGTTTTGATGCACGAAAGACAAGGGGGAACGTCTTCGATTGGTTCTTGGAAAAACGTTTATTATATGATCAATGTAATTTTAAATATCTTATTGGTGGATGGTAGATAATTATGAGTATAAATTTGACAATTGCCTTAATTGTATTGGCTATTTTATTTTTAGTCATTACCCTTCGTTTTATTAAAAAAGGGAGATTGCCTGTTCGTTATTCTTTAATATGGATGTTCATATCTTTTGTGATGATTTTATGTGCACTTCTTCCTTCTTGGTTGATTGACTTTACGAAATTAATAGGATTTCAAACCACATCCAATTTAATTATTGGAGCTATGTTTGTGGTATTGTTCGTATTATCCATGATTCTTACGATGATTGTTTCGAAACAAAAGAAGCAACTGACTTTATTAACGCAAGAGATTTCTCTTTTGAAATCCAAAATGAAGGATGAATAATATGGAAAGTTCTAATTTGAAAAAGAACTTCTTATGGAATTCTATTGGTTCGGGTATGAACGCTTTTACTTCGCTATTTTTCATGGTCATAGTCACTCGTATTAATGGCGTGGATTGGGCAGGTGTATTTACTTTTGCGTTTTCCACAGCGAATTTATTTGCGTTTATCGGAATGTATTATGGAAGAGTGTATCAAATTACGGATTCCCATGGATTTTCGGACCAAGATTTTTTTGTTTCCAAATACATAACGTGTTTCGTTATGCTGGCTGGGATGTTTGTGTTCTTGTTGACACGTCAATATGATTTTTCAAAATATATCATCATCCTAACCCTTTGTCTGGCAAAATGTTTAGAAGCCTATGAAGAATCCATTTATGCGATTCTACAAAAAAACGAAAGATTATATCAAGTCGGGATTTCTCTTACCCTTCGTAGTTTAGGGAGCGTCTTACTATTTTTAATCATTGATATTCTTACGCATAATCTAATCTGGGCTTCCTTTGGTGTCTTTTTGATTTATTGTACACAAATGTTGTTCTATTCGTATCCTCGTATGAAAAAGGTTTTTGAAAAAAAATCCTGGTCTTTGGATCATGTGAAAACAATCTTGTTGGATGGTTTCTTTCCAGCAACCATTACGATTCTTTCAATGTATTTAGCAAATGCGAGTAAATATGCGATTGATTTTTTTGGGAACAATGAGATGCAGACGATTTTTGGGATTATTGTGATGCCGGCTACTGTCTTTTTATTGTTGGTGCAGTTTTTGATTCATCCTTATTTAAATAAGCTGAATGAAGAAATTCGTAATCGAAATAAGAAAAACATTTATTCTTTTATTAAAAAGTTTACTATTGTGTCTTTGGGCTTGGGTGTTCTTATTATTGCTGGAGGGGCTGTTCTTGGAATTCCTGTTTTAGAAATTGTATATGGTATTTCTTTATCCAGCTATCATTTAGAATTTGTGATTCTTTTAATAGGAGCTGTGTTCTTAGGTTTGATCTCTATTTATTCAAATATGTTGATTGCGATGCATGCGAATGTGAAACAAAGTGTTCTTTATTTAATTGCCTCCGTATTTATTACTGCTTTATCTTGTATCTTATTGGTACGATTTGGCATGTTAGGTTTGAGTCTAGGATATTTGATTGCGATGGGATTGATTGCGATAAAATTTGTAGTGTAGAAGGAGAAGGAGAATGAAAGCTTCGAATCATACTTTTATTGTTTGTGCGTATAAGGAAAGTCCGTATTTAGAAACTTGTATACGTTCACTTTTGCAGCAAACAGTCGCTACGAATGTGATTGTTTCTACATCCACGCCAAATTCGTACATTGAATCTTTGGCAAAGAAATACGATCTTCCTTATTTCGTGAATACTGGTAAATCGGGCATTTGTGAAGATTGGAATTTTGGGATTTCTCAAGTTTCAACTAAATATTTTACGCTAGCACATCAGGATGATGTATATAAGGAAGAATATGTTGAAAACATGTTGGATGCTTTTGAAAAGGCTAAACAACCATTGTTGTTTTTTTCCGATTATGCAGAACTTCGCTCGGGAAAAGAGATTTCAAATAATACGTTATTGAAAATTAAAAAGATTTTATTGTTTCCATTTCGTTTTTCAAAAAGTTCAATATGGATTCGTCGACGAATTTTGTCTTTAGGAAATCCAATTTGTTGCCCAGCAGTCTCTTTCTGTAAGGAGAATTTGCCTCCTGTAATTTTTGACAATCGTTTTAAATGCGATTTAGACTGGGATTGTTGGGAGCGTATGTCAAAAAGAACGGGACAGTTCTGTTACGTAAATAAGATTTTGATGTGTCATAGAATACACGAAGAATCTACGACTACTGAATTGATTGAGAACAATGTTCGTGTTCAAGAAGATTATGAAATGTATCGTCGTTTTTGGCCGAAATTTATGGCGGATATTTTGATTTCTCAATATAAGAAAAGTTTACATTCTAACGAATTGTAAGAAAACTGGCATTTAGAGCCAGTTTTTTGATTTTTTGTTTTTGAGGAAATATGATATATTTATTTATGCAGGAGGAACTAGAATATGAAAAGAGCAAGTTCTAGAGACTTAAGAGAGTTTAAAAAAAACAAACCTACGAGTAAGATTATTACTTTTAGTAGAAAGTTGTTTATCGTATTAATTTTTGTGCTATTTTTCATTGGGTTGCTTGGTTTTACTGGGGCTAAATGGTATCACAAGTATTATTCCGATGTTTCTATTGGTCAGCTATTGTTTCATATTTATGCGCCTATGGATGGGGCGGATACAGGATTTATTCAAACTTTTATTCCAGAATGCTTGCCAATTCCGGCAATAGGGCTATTGATTTTTAGTATTCTTTATTTGATTAATAAAAAGGTATTCAAAGGAATCGTTTCGATTCTAGTTAGTTGTTTGTTGGTTATTGCTTCTTTGGGAACATTTGTTTTTGGGGCAAAAGAATTGTCAGAGAGCATGCATCTTCAAAGCTATATTGAAAGCGTGACAACGACATCGAATATTTATGAAGATAAGTATGTGGATCCTAAAGAGGTTAAATTTACTTTTCCAACAGAAAAAAGGAATTTAATTTATATTTTCCTAGAATCGATGGAAACGACTTATGAAGGAAAAAAAGATGGGGGATTAACTTCTACGGATTATATTCCTGAACTGACGAAGCTGCAAAACGAAAATGACACATTTAATGGTGGATTGGCTGAGAATAATGGATATTATGTTCCTTCTAGCAGTGCTTGGACAGTGGCTGGTATTGTTGGTCAAACTTGTGGAACGCCTTTGACAGTGGATTCTTCTTTGTCGAACAATATTACGGAAGGGGATTTTTTACCAAATGCCACTTCTATTGGTGATGTATTGAAACAAGCGGGTTACACAAACGAATTCATGTGTGGATCGGATATTGCTTTTGGTGGTCGTGAAAACTATTTAAAACAACATGGTGATTATAAATTCTTTGATTTAAAATATGCTCGTGAAAATGGATATATCGAACCAGATTATAGCGTATGGTGGGGATTTGAGGACGAAAAGCTTTTTGATTTTGCGAAATCGGAATTGGATACTTTGTCTTCTCAAGAAGAACCGTTTAACTTTACTTTATTGACTGTCGATAGTCATTTTCCAAATGGATATACTTGCAAAGATTGTAAAGATACATACGATGAAAACTATTCGAATGTATTAAATTGCAGTTCAAAAAAAATCGATTCGTTTATTAGTTGGTGCAAAGAACAACCTTGGTATGAAAATACGACTATTGTATTAGCTGGAGATCATAAAACAATGGATACTAACTGGTTCCAAAATAAAGATACAGCTGGATATAATCGTAAGGCATATTATACAATCATCAATTCTGCTCAAGAAATGCAAAGAAAAGATGCACGCCAAGTTTGTACATACGATTTCTTTCCAACAACATTGGCTAGCTTAGGTATTCGTTTTGATTCGGATCGTTTAGCTTTTGGAACAAATCTATATGGAACAGCCGATACAATTTGTGAAGAAATGGGTTTTGCGACATTTAATGATAAGATTTCTGTTCGTTCGGATTACTATATTAATTATTTATTTGGTGGAAGAGACGTTTCGAAACCAGCGGTGAGTGAAGAACCAAATGAAACAGTGGAACCGGCTTTACCAGAGTTTTTCGAAGGGGAATATGACTATCATACAGGTATTACAACTAACAATGGTCAACAAATTGGTGGTGGTACGCATCAATATGTTCCTCCAAAACCTCAAAAACCAAAACCAGAAGAGGGTGATGGATCGAATAAACCAGGAGATTCTGGTGATACAACAGATTCGGATACAGGTGGAGGTGACTCTACTGGTGGTGATGGTTCTGGTGAGGATGTTGTTCCAGATACACCAGGAGATTCTGGAGAAGGATCTGGTGGAACGGAAAGTGGAGATTCTTCGGATGGTGGAAATGTGAGCCCACCTGCCAGTGAGGTTACACCTCCTAGCGTAGAACCAATTCCTTCTGTTGAATAGAAAAAATGAAATTATGTGAAAACGAGGCAATCATGGAAAATTGTCTCGTTTTGTGTTATATTTCAATCATTAATGGAAATCGAGGTGTACATATATGATATGTAAATATTGTAATTTTGAGATGAATGATGGCTCAAAATTTTGCCCGGAATGTGGAAAGAAAGTAGAAATAGAAACCATTCTTCCCAAGGAAGATTTATATATGGAAGAGAACACTTTTGTTCAAGAAGACGAAAGAAATGATGATAGAAAAATTTGGTACTATGTAAGCGAGGGAAATACGGTTGGCGGATTTAGCGAAGCACAGATGTTGGAACTTGTAAAAAATGGTACGATTACGAAAAAGACATATGTATGGCGTGAAGGCGATGCCGATTGGCGTTATGCATCGAATTCTTTATTGGGTTCTTTTTTTGAGGATCCAACACAAGAACAAACATACGATTCGTATTTTTCAAAGACTACGAAAAAAGAGTGGTATTATGCCGATGCTAGTAACAATCAATTTGGACCTTTTGATGAAAAGGAAATGATTCGTTACATTCAAGAAGGAACCATCAAAGGGAATAGTTATGTTTGGAAACCTGGTTTAGAAGAATGGATTCATTTACGTGACAGTTCTTTGGCTGGGTATGCGAAACAACAAACACCTGAATATACTCGTTCGAATACAGAAAATAGAACGGTTTATACGAGTACAAGTGTGATTAAATCTCGTAACATTGCGGTAGCTATTCTTTTATCTTTTGTGACTTGTGGAATTTATTCAGTTTATTGGTACTATTCCTTGATTAAAGATGCGAATACCATCGCAAAATCGCAAGGTCAGAACCCGGTTTTTGATCCTGGTTTGGCTCTTGTAGTGAATATTTGTACTTGTGGCTTATTCTCGTTTTATTTATATTGGAAAATGGGGAAACATTGGGATCTTGTCGTGATAAACATGGAAATATGATGGAAGATACAAGTATTGTGATGATTCTTCTTGCGTTTTTTGGACTAGCTATTGTTTCCGTATGTATCGCGCAAAGTCAAATCAATGAATGTGCGAATTAAAGACAGCTTTATTTGGCTTGTCATTTGTACTCTATTTGTTTTGTTTGGATATTATTGTCCGATTCACTGGATTGTAGGAATTCCTTGTCCAGGCTGTAATATGACAACGGCACTGGTATGTTTAATCAAGTTGGATATTCATGCTTCCTTGTATTATCATGCGATGTGCATTCCTACAATTATATCTTTTGTCTTATTCATAGTATTCAAGTGTTATAATAAACAAAATTGGCTTAATTGGGTATTGGGAGGATGGATTTCTCTTATGATGGTCTATTATCTGTATCGTATGATTTGTATTTTTCCTCACGATCCTATGTTAATAAATGAATCGGCATTACTACAAAATTTGTTTAATAGGTGGCGATTATGAAAAAATTACTATTTATAATTAATCCGAATTCAGGAAAAAAAGATTCTAAAAATAGATTGATTGATGCATTAAACGAGTTTTCGAAAGCCGGATATGAGGTTAGTGTATATTGCACGCAAAAGTCTGGCGATTGTCTAAATAAATGTCGTGAACATGGTAGTGAGTATGATATCGTTGTTGTTTCAGGTGGAGATGGTACGATTAACGAAGCGACCAATGGATTGATGATTTGTGGTGAAAAGAAACCTCTTTTAGGATATATTCCAGCAGGAACGATGAATGATTTTTCTTGGAATTTTAATTTGACGAAATCATTCAAAAAGACTTCGAAAAAAATTACATCGGGGCGATATTCCCCTTTTGATGTGGGTATTATCAATGGCCGTTATTTTAATTATGTGGCTGGTATAGGTGCCTTTTGTAACGTATCCTATGGAACCAATCGAGAGTTGAAAGAAAATATTGGAGATGCGGCTTATCTTTTAACAGCATTGGCCGAAGTTCCCAACCTTCATCCTATCCAAGCTAAAATTACCATGGATAATGATGTCTTTGATGGAAATATTGCGATGATGTTGATTATCAATGGATATCGTGTTTCGGGGATTGGTATGGTTGAGAAAAACGAGAATATCATGAACGATGGTGTATTTGATATTATCGTTGTCGAATGGAAAGATCCGATTGGCTTGATTTCTAGCCCGATTTTAATGATGCATCCAGAATGGAACGATGATTCGGTTGTTAAGCGATATCAGTCTTCAAGAATTGTTGTGGAGACAACGGTTTTTATTGAATGGACAATTGATGGGGAAAAAGGTGATAAAACGCATAGAGCGGAAATTAAAAATATCCCATCGGCATTAAGGATTTTGTATTAAACAAAGTCCTTTTTCTTTTGTAGCACATTCCTTGACATGGAAAGAAGGAAAGTGATACTTTTTTTGTAGAAAAGGAGGAATTCGTATGCTTCCAAAAGATCCATTTATGTTGTTGAGCTATATCAATACGCAATTAAGAGACAATTATCCTTCCTTAGAAGAATTGGCTTCAAGTATGGGGGAATCTATGCAAGAAATTCAAGAAAAGCTGGAAAAAGCTGGATATGTATATGCGCAAGAATTAAATAAATTTATTAATAAATGATTTAAAAGCTATGATTAAAATGGTAAAATTAAAGGGCTAAGAAATTTAGTATTAGAAATAAAGGAGTAAAAATTATGAGCAAAAAACCTGTTGTTTTAATGATTTTAGACGGTTATGGTCTATCTGAAAATCCAGAAGCTAATGCGATCGCAATGGCTAAAACTCCAAATATGGATGCTTTAATGGCTAAATATCCATTCCAAAAAGGAAATGCATCTGGATTATTTGTAGGATTACCAGATGGTCAAATGGGTAACTCGGAAGTTGGGCACATGAATATGGGTGCTGGACGTATTATTTACCAAGATTTAACTTTAATTACAAAGTATATTCAAGATGGTGTATTCTTTGAAAATCCTGAATTACTTCGTGCAATCAATAACTGTAAAGAAAACAATTCAGACTTACACCTTTGGGGTCTTCTTTCAGATGGTGGTGTACACTCACACAACACACACTTATATGCATTATTAGAAATGTGTAAAAAAGAAGGATTAGATCGTGTATATATCCACCCATTCTTTGATGGACGTGACACTCCACCTGCTTCAGGAAAAGGATATTTAAAAGAATTAGTTGATAAAACAAAAGAAATCGGAGTTGGTAAAGTAGCTTCTTTACACGGACGTTACTATGCGATGGACCGTGACAACAACTACGATCGTATTCAAAAATCTTACGATGCATTAGTATTAGGAGAAGGAAAAACTGCTCGTTGCGCATTAAAAGCTATGCAAGATTCATACGATGAAGGTGTAACAGACGAATTCGTAATTCCAACTGTAATTGTTGATGAAGATGGAAAACCTCGTGCAACTGTAAAAGAAAACGACTCTGTTATTTTCTTTAACTTCCGTCCTGACCGTGCTCGTGAAATCACTAGAGCGTTCTGTTTCAAAGATGAAGATGTAGCTGCAGCAGCTGGTGATGCATCGGATTCTAAATCAATCAAATCTTTAAATCGTGCTAAAGGATATATGCCATTAGTATATGTATGTTTCAAAGATTACGAAGAAACAATTCCAAACAAATTTGTAGCGTTCAAAAAACAAGAAGTTAATAATACATTTGGTCAATTATTAGCTGCCAAAGGATTAAAACAATTACGTTTAGCTGAAACTGAAAAATATGCACACGTAACATTCTTCTTCAATGGTGGTTTAGAAGAACCAAACGAAAACGAAGATCGTATCTTAGTTAACTCACCTGCTGTAGCAACTTATGACTTAAAACCAGAAATGAGTGCTCCAGAAGTTGGAGAAAAATTAGTAGAAGCTATTAAATCAGATAAATACGATGTTATTATTTGTAACTTCGCTAACCCTGACATGGTAGGTCACACTGGTGTAATCGATGCAGCTGTTAAAGCGGTTGAAACAGTGGATACTATGGTTGGAAATGCAGTAGAAGCATTACTAGAAAAAGATGGTGTAATGTTCATTTGTGCTGACCACGGTAATGCGGAACAAATGATCAATTACGAAACAGGAAAACCTCACACTGCTCACACAACTAACCCTGTTCCATTCATCTTAGTAAATTATGATGAAGCGTATACTATTAAAGAAAACGGTCGTTTATGCGATATCGTTCCTACTTTATTAGAAGTAATGGGTGTTGAACAACCAGTAGATATGACTGGTGAATCATTAATCGTTAAAAAATAGTCTTTACATATAAGCCATTCAGTGGAGTCTGGATGGCTTTTCTTGTATACTGTTTGTGGTGATTATATGGTAAAAGTAGATTTAATAACTGGTTTTTTAGGATCTGGAAAGACAACGTTTATTCGAAAATATGTAAAGTATCTTCTTTCGAAAGGAGAAAAGATTTGTATATTGGAAAATGATTATGGGGCTATTAATGTGGATATGATGCTCTTATCCGACTTGAAAAGTGAAAGGCTTGGTCTTGAAATGGTTGCAGGAGGTTGTGATCATGAAAGTCATAGAAGACGTTTTAAAACTAAGCTGATCACAATGGCTATGTTAGGATATAATCGAGTGATTATCGAACCATCGGGTATTTTTGACGTGGATGAGTTTTTTGATATTCTTCACGAAGACCCATTATACGATCGTTATGAGATTTCCAATGTATTAGTTATTGTAGATGCGAATTTAGAAACGGAACTTTCCAACGATGCTAGATATTTATTAGCGAGCCAGTGTGCTACCGCAGGAAGAATCATTCTTAGTCGTACCCAAGAAGTATCGGAAGAAAAGATATCTACTACGATTGAGCATGTGAATGCGATATTAAAAGAAATTCAATGCAGACGTCAATTTGATTTACAGACAAATATTTCTATAAAAGATTGGTCAAAATGGACAGACTCGGATTTAGAAGAAATAAAAAATTCTGGTTATAAAGAAACGAGTTTTGTAAAGAATTTTTCGATGGATCGTAATCAATTTCAATCGTTATTCTTTATGAATTTGGATATGTCAAAAAATGAGATTTTGGAAAAGATGAATCAACTTTGGTCCGATTCGTCTGTGGGAACAATCTTTCGTATAAAAGGTTTTGTACAAGAAGAGAAACAATGGATGGAAATGAATGCGACAAAAGAAGGAGTTCGCATTTGTCCAATTGAAGAAGGACAAAATGTTTTGATCGTGATTGGGGAAAATTTAGATGAAACAAAAATCTCTTCTTATTTTTCTTGTGAATATTCTACAATTCACACTATGTAGGCTAGGAGTAAGATATGCAAGAAGAAATGGTTTTCCAAATATTGGAAGTTGTTAATGAAATTCCAGAAGGGAAGGTTGCCACATATGGGCAAATTGCTCGATTAATTGGGCGTGAAAAGAATGCCCGATTAGTAGGAAAAGTGCTTTCGCATGCTTCATATTATGGAAAGTATCCGTGTCATCGTGTTGTTAATCATATGGGGCGTTTAGCTCCTGGATTTGATGATCAAAAAGATTTATTATTGATGGAAGGTGTTTCGTTTAAAAATGAGGATTGTGTGGATTTAGCACAATATCAATGGATGGTGTAAGATGAATTATTCGTATCCATATCTATCTTCTTTAGGTACAATATTTATCGTTTGTGATGAAGAACAAGTCATTGGTTTATATTTTGAAGGGCAAAAGTATTTTTTTCATTCAATTGAAGGAGATGTTGTTGAGAAAAAAACATCTTTGATAGAAAAGGTTATCGCATGGCTGGATTTGTATTTTCAAGGGGAGAATCCGAGCGTAGAGGATATCCCTTTATCTGCTCGAGGAACGCCTTTTCGACAAGAGGTTTGGCAAATTCTTAAAAGTATTCCGTATGGCGAAGTTCGTACGTATAAAGATATTGCTTGTGCTCTTGCACAAAAGAGAAAGGTTTCCTCTATATCTTGTCAGGCTGTTGGGCGAGCTATTGGCCACAATCCAATTTCTATTTTAATTCCTTGCCATCGAGTGATTGGCTCAAATGGTTCATTAACTGGTTATGCCGGTGGTATAGATCGTAAACTAAAACTATTAGAACTAGAAAGCGTAAAAAAAAGCGAATATTTATGATTCGCTTTTTTCGTCTTCTACATAAGTATAAATTGGTTTTAGTACCATTATTAATAGAACGTATCGCATTAAATTTAAGAATGCGAATAGAATGAAAACACGTGGTGCATATTGAATGGCTTCACTATTCATATATCCAATAAATTTTGGTAGATAGAATAACAATCCTAATACTTCACCGATAGCACAACAGTTGCATAAGAGTTTTGACTTTGGATGATCGTAATATAGGAATAAAATCACGAATGTCCATAAAACAGCACTTAAGATACATAACATGAATATATCTTTAATGGCAAATACAACTTTTCCGTCGATGCTGCATAAAAACTCCGATAACAAATTGGTTAAGATTGGAAATCCGGCTAGGGAGCTATATACAACGAAAGCTAATCGTATAGCCAATTGTGGGAAAGTAAATTCTTCAATTTCGTCAATTACAGTATTCTTATCTTCTTTACGAAGCTGAATTTCTTCCGTAAGGAATTCTGATTCATCAAAATCTGCGTGATAGAAGTCATAAGAAGAAAGAACTGGTTTTTCTTCTTTGACAGGTTCTTGTCTTATTTCTTCCGCTTCCGCTTCTTCTTTACTTACTTCTAAAACGTGATCGAATAAGATTTTCGTATATTTGTTGTGCATAAGGAAGGATCCAAATCTTCCAATAATGACAAGTTTCAACAACATCATCAACATTAATCCTACATAAGAGATTATATTCATGGGGTCGTCGGAAATCGCAACCATAGGGAAATAAAACTCTCCTATTTCTAAAATGAAAACAAGCCAGTAGAGAATTCGTGCTATTTTTCTTCCTTTCATAATAAACGTGTTAAGGATACCGAAGACAAGAATCTGAATGGCTCCAAGTAAGAAACACGTTCTTTTAAACGAATCACTGACTGTGAAAAAATCAATTTGATTGTTTATATACACCAACGCAACAAAGTAGAGAATTAATAAAAGAAACATGAACATTGTACAAAATGAAACGTGATGTCCAGCTTTTTTTAGAATTCTTAAATCTTGTGAATTTTTATTTTCCATGGCATTATAATAACACATGGAGGAGAAAAAATGAAATGTATCGAAATTGAACGTCAAGTGACAGATAGTCATTTAGCGATAAATATGAAAAGTGGTTCTTTAGAAGTTTTGGCTACACCACAAATGATTGCTTGGATGGAAGAAGCTTCTTGTTTGTGTTTAGATTTGGAAGAAGGTATGACTTCGGTAGGAACAATGATGAATGTCTCTCATGAAAAAGCTTCTCCAAAAGGAGCTATAATCCGAATTTGTGCAAAAATATTGCAAGAAGAAGGTAGAAAAGTGGTTTTCGAAGTACAAGCCTTTCAAGGAGACGTTTGTATTGGAAGAGGAAAGCACGAACGTTTTATTGTGAATGCGAAAAGATTTTTAGAAAAAACATATGCTTAGAGTTGGGTAAGGAGTCGTATATGGTTGAAGAAAATCGAAAAATGTCATCAACAATCATTAAATATACAAAATTAGGATGTCTTGTTCTATTTTTCCTGGCAGCTGGATGGGGGATTTTCTATTTGAGCCAAAATCCTATTTTATTGAAACAAGAAAGTGCTTTTGTCGAATTACATCATAAATACGATCCGAAAGAGGCTATTTCGTATGTCTTTTTTGGAAAACCTAAAAATGTTGAAATCCATACGAATGTGGATACAGAAAAGGTAGGAATGTATAAAACAACGTATACATATCATGATTTTACAATTGAAGTGAATGTGGAAGTTCGAGACACGAATCCACCAATTTTAGAAGTTAAAGATTATACAGCGAGCATTCATGAAGAAGTGCAAGTGGAATCGTTTATTAAGAAAATTGAAGACGAGACAGAAGTTGTTGCAGAAATTGACTATATGGAAAAGAAAAAAGAGAATGAGTATCTTGTAACTATCAAAGCAAAAGATCAGAGTGGAAACGTTACGAAGAAAAAGGCAACGCTATGGCGTACGGAAAAGGCAAAGAAATAGAGCTTGGTCAAAGCTCTTTTTCTTTTTTTGTAAGTAGAGTATAATATTTCTAGGAGAGTAAAAACATGAATAGAAAATCAAAGAATAATACGTTTTTTTCTTCCATCTGCATCTTTTTTTGTCTATTGTTCTTGTGTTTGTTGGGATGGGTAGGATTTTATATTAGTAAGAACGGAATACTGTTGAAAGAAGGAAGTGATTTTGTTCAATATGGAAGTACTTACAATCCAAAGGAGACAATTTCCTATGTCTTTTTTGGAAAGCCAAAAGATGTGCAAGTGGAAACCAATGTCGATTCCAACAAGATGGGTACGTATAAAACGACTTATAAATTTAAGAATTATTTAGTGGAGACAAAAGTAGAAGTAAAAGATACGCTTCCACCAAAATTGGAATTAAAGGATTATACGACCGATATGGTAGAAGAAGTAAAAGTAAAGAAATTTATCAAAAATGTCTCGGATCGTACGAAAGTTAAGACGGAGATTGAAAATATTGAAAAGAAAGACGAATCGAATTTCGTTGTAATGGTAAAGGCGGAAGATTCTTCTGGAAATATTACGCGTAAAAAGGCGAACTTGAAGCGTATTAAAGACGAAGAAGGTCCAACTATTAGTGCACCGGAGCATGAAATGTATGAGACGCACTTCTTTGATGAGATGAAAGATGTGAAGGTGGTTGATAATTTAGATAAAAATCCAACCATAACTTGTAATGCGGATGAAGTATTGACCGGACCTGGTGATATAGAGGTCACGTATACTGCGACCGATCGTAGTGGAAATAAAACAGAATTCAAACGGATGGTACATGTTTTACCGAGTCCAGAGATGAATGAAAAGATTATGTATTTGACTTTTGACGATGGACCGAGCGAAGTTACAGCGGAAGTATTAGATGTGTTGGATCGTTATGGTGTTCAAGCAACATTCTTTGTGACTGGGTATGGACAGCCTTATAATGATTTGATTAAGCGTGCTTACGATGCCGGACATACAATTGGTTTGCATACATATACTCATGATTGGTCTATTTATGATAGTCAGGAAGCTTATTTTGCGGATTTGCAGCAAATTCAAGATATGGTTTATGATATCACTGGAGAAAGAAGTTATATCATTCGTTTCCCAGGTGGAAGCTCGAATACGGCATCTATCGGACATTGTGAAGGAATTATGACTGAATTGGCTTTGGAAGTACAAAAAAGAGGATATGATTATTTTGACTGGAATGTAGGTTCTGGAGATGCCTCTGTAATGACATTGGATGCGGCTTCTATTGTTGAAAATAGTAAGATTTACGATGGCGATCATTTAGTGCTCTTAATGCATGACAGTACATACAAGACGACTTTAAAAGATGCTTTACCTGCCATTATTGAATTCTATCAAGCGGAAGGGTATTCGTTTAAAGGTCTATCGGATTTAAGTCCAATGTGTCATCATTCAATTAATAATTAATATATAAGACAACATGCATATGGTGTGTTGTCTTCTTTGTTTGACAATATTCTAACGTATATGATACTTTTTATTCGTTATTATAATCGTAAACGGGAGGTTCTCATGGTTTCAAAAAAAACAAATAATAAGAAGAAAAAGAAACTGTCCAAAAAGATGAAACGTAGAATTCGTTTGATAGAATTGGGAACAGGGTTTTTAGCTATTGTCGTTTTATTCTGTTTCTTAGTTGTTTCTTTATTTCAGTTTATTTTTTCATCGATCCATCCAACCAAATATATAAAATGTCCTTCGAGTTCTTTAACCACAACACAATACACGAAGGTCGATGGTGAATTGGAAAAATCGTATGTTACTCTTACTCGAGGAACGAAGGTTTCTTTAAAAGAAAGTGGTTCAACTTCAAGTGTTGTAAGTTATGATGGATTAACCCTTCGCGTACCGAATGAAAACCTAGTCAATTCACTGGAAGAAGTAGTGGAATGTGATTATGTATATCCGCGTCGTTTAGCGAACTTACAAAAGGAAAAAGATGGTCCATTAGAAGAACAGGTGGTAAGAAAAGGGGATAAGGTGAAAGTTATCGGAACAGATGTTGTCGATTTTAACGAAGAAACCGGAATCTTAGATTACTATGAAGTAGAAATTGATGGAGAAAATTATTTCTTGCGAGGCGATTATTGCGAATCTTCGGCAAAAGCAGCGGCGGTTAACTATGCAGAAGATATTACTTATTCTACCTTCTGGGATGAATATTTTGGAGAAGGATATTCGGAAGATGCATATATCTCACAAGTTGATTATAAACCAACGCCAAAAGTGAATTATGAATCCAATCCTATGCCAGAACAAGTGGATGTTATGCACGTGAACTTATTCCAATTTATTGAGGACAAAGATTATTACATGGGATTGAAAGATCGTAGTGGTATCAATGCGTTTGCCTTAGAAGTAAAAGACGATTATGGTTTCTTTTATTATGACAGTGCGGTTCCAAAAAACTATTTGAAAGAACCACAAAAAGCTTTAAACACTTCACAAATCTCTCGTAAAGGTTTTAAAAACTTGATTCAGGAATTCCAGGATGCTGGCTATTATATGATTGGCCGTATTGTAACGTTTAAGGACTTAACTTTTGCTTCTCAAAATCCTGAAGCGGCGATTACGGATAAAAAGACGGGCGAATTGTTCTTGCATAACGATGAATATTGGCCATCGGCATATTCTCGTAAAGCGTGGATGTATAATGTAGATGTTGCCAAAGAACTGGCAGATTTGGGATTTAACGAAATTCAGTTTGACTATGTTCGTTTTCCAGATGGAACAGTAACGGAACTTTTAGATGGTCATATTGATTTGAAAAATAAATACGAAGAATCCAAAGCAGCTGCTTTACAAGGATTTTTAATGTATGCAAAAGAAGAATTAAAAAAATATGAAGTATATGTTGCCGCCGATGTTTTCGCATGGCCTGTTGTTGCGGGTGATGACCAAGATACAGGACAATTCTTCCCGGCAATTGCCAATGTGGTTGATGTGATAGACCCTATGCCATATATGGACCACTTTGCACCAGGAGCTATGGGCTTTGATGAGCCTACAGAAGAGCCAGGACCGGTTATGTATACTTTCTCAACGATTGTTAAACAAGAATTGAGTCATCTAAAAACACCAGCTATCTATCGTACTTGGATTCAGGGATACGATATGGAACCAAAAGGAGTTAGAGATCAAATTGAAGCCATTAACGAAGCTGGCTTCAAAGGATATATGGTTTGGTATGGTGTCGGTTTAAAAGGCGATATTGAAAATATTATTGAAGGTTGTATATCCGGATAGAAAGAACACGAGAGTGTTCTCAGATTGTTGACAAAAGGGTACGTTTCTCTTTGAGAATCGTGCTCTTTCTTT
>JAUNDJ010000135.1 GCA_030526175.1 Bacillota bacterium | reverse complement strand
AACAACTTCACCGTTATCGAGCGTATAGTAATTGAAAGAATTTACAATAGGGTCATGATACCTTGAAAGTAATGTCGCAAATTCTTTAAAGAACCCAATATTGCTAGAGACATATTCATTAATCAGTTTATCCAGTTCCTCCTCAACTGTTTGTCTATCTTCAAAAATCGTAGCATTAAATTTAATGTACTTTTGTTTTAAATCTCGATAGATTAAAAAATTAGGATCTAGTCCATGAAATTATTTTGCGTTTACTATGTATCATCAAAAATAAAAAAGATGACAGGAATATTAAAATGCATATTCTTAATACTTATGTTATATTCAAAGTATGTATAAAATGTTATCAATATTGAATATTATAGATTCTATTACTAGGAGGTAGTGTAACATGACTAATATTTGGAGATTTCATGATAATGGGTATGGAGAAGGTAAAGGACTAAATGATGGAGGAATGGAAACATTTAAAGACCATCCTCATTCAGCACTTGCAAGAGAGATTTGCCAGAATTCCATTGATGCAAGAAAAGATAAATCTAAACCTGCTCATGTAGTATTTAGAACATTTGATATTGAAAAAAATAAATTAGAAAATTTCAGTAGGTTAGAAGAAGAAATCAATAAATGCTATGAATTTCGAAAAAATAATGAAGGAGAAGCAAAACAACTAAAAGTAATGCGAGATTATATAAAAAAAACTATATTTCATTGTTTAAGAATTAGTGATTTTAATACCACAGGATTACTAGGTGTATCCAACGATGCATTAGACAGACCTTTTAACAATTTAACAAAAGGTTCTGGGATTTGTGGTAAAACGGGTTCTACTGGCGGATCAAAAGGCATTGGTAAGTTCGCTGCTTTTTGCGCAAGTATTATTAACACAGTATATTATTCTACATTAACTTCTGAAAATGAATGTGGTAGTATTGGTGTTAGTCGACTACGTTCAGCTCCAGTTAATAAATCAAATCCAAAATTATTATCAACTGGAATAGGATATTTTGCTTCTGATGAAACGAATGCTCCAATTCCTGAACAGCTTATTTTGGATCGTTCATTTAATAGAGAAGATTCAGGAACAGATGTTTTTATTATTGGATATAACGATAAAGAAGATTGGGTAAATATTATCACCGCAGAAATATTAAATAGCTTTATGATTGCGATTCTAGAAAAAAACTTAACAGTTCAAGTTGAAGATGTACTAATTAAATCGACAACGGTTACTGACATAATTTCAAACTTGGAAAATACCAAGATAGGTGCTCGATTATTTAGAGATATAAAATCTCAATATGAATTATATACTGGTAATGAATCAACCAATGTATTTTCGGAAATAATAGATATAAATGGTAGTGAAATTAAAGTTTTTGTTAAAAAGTATAAACAGCAAGAAAATGCTGAAGCATCAAAAAGATGTATTTTTGTACGATATCCTTATATGAAAATACTCCATAAAACAGGATATTCATGTATTCCTTATTCGGCGATGGTTGTAATTTCAGATAATGAATTAAACAAAAGATTACGAGATATTGAAAATCCACAACATACGGGATGGTTTTTAGAAAGACTGGATGACTATCCTCAAGAAAAGAAGAAAACTCGTGCTTTAAAGAAACTTCTAGAAGATCAAGCAAAAAACTTTGTTCAATCTGTTTTGAGTCAAAGTAATGGTACATACACAGATGTTGAAGGTGTAGGAGAATACTTACCGTCATTTGAAGATGAAGGGAATATGGATGCGATGGTTGTTGTGACAGAAGGTCTGGTTACAACACGAGTTGTAAAAGTAGGACAGGCAGATCCGAATTTTAATAATGGAGATGACGATGTAGGAGAGGGGTTAGATCCATCAATTGGAGGAGGTGAAGGAGAAGATCCTACACCATTACCAGGTTCAGAAGATACACCGCCAACTCCACCTGGGCCAAATCCTCCCATTGTTAATCCATCACAAGGAACTGAAACAGAAGGAGAAGATGGAAAGAATCCTACTTATAAAAAAGTTAGAGTCAATGGCATACGATTCCGCAATATAGTAAAAGATAAGGATAAAGGTTGTTACGACATTATATTTGTTTCTACTACAACAGATCCATATTGTGAAATTTGTATTAATGAATTAGGAGAATCGGGAGATAAATATCCGCTAACTATTGAAAGTGCATCAATTAATGGTCAAGACTATCTAGTTGAGAATAATACAATAAAAAACATTAGTGTAATAGAAGATAAAAGATATGTGATTTCTTATAAAACAACAAAAAAGGAACTGTTTTCTTGTGAGGTGATTTTAAATGCGTATAGGAAGTAGAATTTTTCCATATCCAAATTTGAATAACAATCATAATTTATCAGACTATACAATGGAATCGGATTTTAGTCTAAAAATAGATTTTAAAGAAAATGGAGACATCTATAGAACTAGAAATAGCATTATATTAAAAAATACTCGATATGTACTAAAGGACAAAGATTTAGAAAATTATATTAGTTCTGGAGATGCGAATGTTGCTTTAATTGTTGAATGTTCTGCTTCTCTTTTTAGAAAAAGATATCAAATAACAAATAAACCTCAAGATATAGTTATTCCTATTCATCTTCTTAAAGGAGAAGTATTTGTTTCAGCATATATGTATACTGTCAAAGGGATTAAAAATTATAAATCCAAAAATTTTGATGATGATTTTAAATCATATTGTTTTGATTTAGAGCCATATTCAATATTTGCAGCAGATGATGGCTATAAATTTAAAGTCGAGATAGATGATGAAGCAGATAATAAAAATGCCTCTGTTTTTATGATAATTCGTCAAGATGATCTTGATAATGTAATGAAATATCAGAATGACAAAGATAAAATAAAAATTTATCTATCACCAGAAAATTACAACAGTTATGAAATTCTAAAGAATGAACCAACATATAATAATGTATTTTTTGCGATGTTAGTAATTCCGGTTTTAATTAGTAGTTTGGATGAATTAAAAAGATTAGGAAACGAAAATAGTGAGATGAATACTATAAACGGTATTATTTATGAGTATAAATGGTTTAAATCGGTATGTTTTTCTTATAAAAAAGAAACGCAAAAAGACTTAACATATGAAGAGTTTATAGATATGCCTTCTTTAGAATTAGCACAAATCGTATTAAATTATTCAAGTAGCAGCGGCTTAAAAGATTTTTGTAATCTTATGTTAAAGGGGATGGAGGATATGGATAATGAGTCTGATTAATGTAAAGTTTATTCATGATGAAACCTTAGAAACAATGTATGCAAATATTAAAAAATGTACAAAACAACTGTATTTAAATCCACTAGACTCCTCTTGGGTGGATAATCTTGTGTCTACTCCAACATATGTTGAAAAAAAATACAAAATTCAGGATTTTGAATTGAAAATACCATCTGATGAAAATGATAAAGAAACAATAAAAGAAAATGCCATAAAACTATATGAGACTTTAAAGGATTTGCCACATTATATTCTTTGTGATGAAAGATTTTGGTTATGGATAATGTTTGAAAAAGCATATCAAGTTTCATTAAAGACTATGCCTATAAAAAATGAATCTGCATCGGTTTTTAAGGATCACTGGTTGTTTAAACAAGGTAAAAAGAGAGGAATATGGTTTGGTGTTTTGTCAAGAGATTTTTTCCGAGTATATTATTCAGTAGATGAAGAAAGAAAGGAAAATAAATATGAATACACAGATTTTTGTTTTGAATTATTTGAGCGAATCCGTGTTCACATGTGGAGAAGCTATGGCAGCAATAAAGATATAGTTCTTTCTATCTTAAAAGCCCAAAAAAAAGCGATGCTAGACACGGGATATGAAGCTAAGTATACTGAAATTGCTAAAGAAATATCTAAGCATGGTAGTATTCGAATCCTAGACTGTATGACAGAACAAGAGCTTGAAAAGTATGTATATGATAAATGTATCATAAATATACAGGAGCAAATAGAAAAAGAAAATTCGAAAAAGTATATTCTAGCTATCGAAAAAATGAAATCAAACAAAAAAGAAGATATAGAAAAAGCTATAACTATTTTTGAAATGCTGGACTCATACAAAGATTCTTCAATTAAACTTAACGATTCAAAAGAACTCTTAAATGAATGCAATAAAAAGAAGAAATTTAAACTCTTTGGAAAAAAGAAGTAGTTTATATAGAGAAAAAATGATAAATATTTTTATTTAGTATAAATATCAAAATTATTATGCTTATAAAGAAAAGTAAATACGCTATATTAAATATTTAGAGGAGTTTTTATGTTTAGTGGAGAAATGATTTTAGAATATTTTTTAAAGAAATATGGAGGACAAAGAAGTCACGGAATTGTTACGCCTGCCGACTATCCATATATATATTTAATTCATACACCTGGCAAATATAAGGTTGACAATCTTGATGTAGACAATAAGGGTACTAACAATATAGTTCATTTTGCTTTCGAAGGAAACGATGAGTATGTAAGAGGAAATAAAGCTGTAATCGAACATAGTCATCGGAAAAATGTATATCATAGTTTACTACTTTTTAAACTTGATAATAAACTCTCATATATAGGTGAATATGAGTACGTAGATGAGGGATATGATGAAGAAACCAAAAAGAAATATTTCGTACTCAACAGAATTAAACCTCTAGATGAGTTAGAAGTGTATTTTTTAGAAAACACATATAATGATACTAATAAATATTTATTTTCAAAAGTTCCAACTAGAGAAGAATTCTTTAACAATTCAAAAATAAAATATAAGGATGTCAAAGTTGATAAAAAAAATAATAATTTAGAAGATGGCTATTTTTATTATAAAATGTAACTAGCGAAAAGGAAGGCTAGATAAGTGACATTCATAATGTTTATTT
>JAUNDJ010000134.1 GCA_030526175.1 Bacillota bacterium | reverse complement strand
TATGGCATGCCATACATCATAATTCACTGGTCCAACATATTGGGTTCAGTTCAAAGACATCTATTATGATTTTTTTTGAATGGAATAGAGTGGGAAAGACAATATTGCGACAAGGATTACGCCGATTAGTGCAATTGTTAGTTTTCCCATAACGCTATTGGCATCGCCAAATAGTGTTTGTGATAAAAAAGCTAGAATATATACCGCAAACATCATACCAGCATTCATAAATCCAGCATAAATAGACATGGCTTTGGCATAGCTTTTCTCATCCGAAGTGATTCGTGATAGTTCCATAAGTACATAAGGATTACATCCATTCATCGCAAAACCTAAACAAGCAGCAGCACCATAAAGAATATAAATATTTGGAACAAATACGACAAGCGCTAATCCGATTGTACAAATAATAAATAGGACTGGCATTGTTTTCTTTTTCAAAAAACGAGAATAGACTCCAAATGTAAGTCCACTCAAAATACCGCCTATGGTCAAGAAACTAATCGCAAGACCCGATTGAGCCGAAGTTCCAAGTTTATGCGTTGTGATCACATATTCCGAAAGATTTAGACTAAACGCATAAAGGGATAAGAAAAATAAGAAGTAGTGAATGGAAATCAACCATACTTTAAATGGAATATGGCTTTTTGATTTTTCCACAGTTTTATTTGTTTCTAAGATATCATCCTTTTTATTTGGAAGTGTTAAGTATTCAATAAGAAGACATACTAACATCCAAAAATATAAAAGATACGCTTTTTCCCAATGTGCTCCATTACTTGAGGCTGCGATAAATCCACCAAGGGTCGCAAACACAACCCCACCCAATGAAACAACGGAATTTCCAAAGCCTAAGAAAGGTGCTCTTTTATCGTCGTTAGGAATGCATTCCTTAAGCAATTGCCCTAAAATCACGGCTTGTCCACCTAACATGAAACCAAATAAAGCGGAAGCGAAATAAAGGACAACAATATGTGTTTTGTTTCCTAAGAACAAGAAGATCATTCCGGATAGAAATGCCGTAAATTGTGTGAATAAAGCGACTTTTTTAATCCCAAATTTGTTGATTAGATTTCCAGAAAGAAAGGCGTAAAACGTTCCAACTATGGCAGGGATAGTCAACAATAGGGCAACGTTTGTCGAAGATACTTCTGAATACGTCAACATGATATAGGCTAGAATTCCCGAAGTCATATTTAGAGCCGAAGCACTTGTCGCAAAAGTAAATGTTCCAATCAATCCTTTTTTATTCATGCTAGATCTTCTCCATTTGTGGCAATAACTTTCTTATACCAGTAGAACGAATCTTTTTTATAACGAGCACCATCTCCACTTCCATCGTCTTGATAATCCACATAAATAAATCCATATCGTTTGTGCATTTCTCCAGTAGAAACAGAAACTAAGTCAATACATCCCCATGGTGTATACGCAATTAAATCCACACCATCTTCATTAATGGCTGCATCCATTGCTTGAATATGTGAGCGTAAGTAATCGATATGATATGGGTCGTTACAAGTTTTATCTGGATTCAATTGATCTTGTGCACCCAATCCATTTTCTACAATCATCAATGGAAGCTGATAACGATCGTATAAATAGTTTAAAGCGATTCGTAAGCCAGTAGGATCGATTTGCCAACCCCAGTCGGAAGATTTTAAATAAGGATTTTTATAACCCATAATCATATTTCCTTCGCTCAATGTTTCGGCATTTGGATCGGCACTGACACAACTTGTCATATAGTAAGAGAAAGATACAAAATCAACCGTTCCATTTCTTAATATTTCTTTTTCGTCTTCTGTTAGATGAATATCAATCCCGTTTTTTCCATATTCTTTTAATTTATAAGAAGGATAGTATCCACGCACTTGAACATCACTAAAGAAATATACATCGTTTCCTTTTTGCCAAGCCAATAATACATCGTTTGGGTTACAAGTTAGCGCATAACTTGGTGCATATCCAATCATATTACCAACTTTATTATTCGCATCAATTTCATGAAGAATTTGTACGGCAAGAGCACTGGCAATCAATTCGTGTTTTGCCACCATTGCTAACTTTTGAGGATCAATAGAAGCGACTCCAGAAGTTGTCCAGCTATCAAAAACCATACAGTTGATTTCGTTAAATGTTAACCAATACTCAACTTTTCCTTTATAACGTTCACCTACGGCTTTGACATAGCGACAGAAACAGTCAATCGTTCTTGCATCCACCCAAGATTGCCATGTATTGACTAAGACAATGGGAATTTCGTAGTGAGAAAGCGTAACAATAGGTTTGATTCCATATTTTGTGCATTCATCAAAGATTTCATCATAGAACTTTAGTCCTTCTTCATTCGGTTCTTCTTCCATTCCCGTTGGAAAAATTCTTGTCCAACTAATGGACATACGATACGATTTAAATCCCATTTCGCCAAATAAAGCGATGTCTTCTTTCACATGGTGATATCCATCACACGCTCTGTGTGTAGGATAATGGCATTCATCAAACGAACCAAATTCCATATCTGGTGTAGCTTCTAAAGTAAAACGATCGGCTTTGACAATGTTTCCATCTTTATCCTTATATGTAAGATAACGATGTTTGCTTCTAGAACCACTCGTAATACAGTCGGCGCTGGAAACACCTTTTCCACCTTCTTGCCAAGCACCTTCAAATTGGTTGGCAGCCGTAGCCCCTCCCCATAAAAATCCTTTTGGAAAACTCATAAACTAAATCTCCTTTTTTTCTTTAGTATATTCTTTTCATTCACTAAAAATTGTTCATATTTTGACCATATTTATTCCTGTATAAATATAAAATCTGATCGATGACTCGTTCTTTCGTAATCTTTCGATAATTAGAGTTTGGTGCATCCGGTAATTGGATTACTAAGTCAAAATAGTGATGAAGCGCTTCGTTATCAATTTGCGTAACGCAAATTTTCTTGCAGTGATAATGTTCTAGTTTTTGAATGATTTGTAAGAAATTCCGTCCAGTAAGAGAAAAGACAAAGATTAAATCGTCTTTTCCAATTTCTTTGGGATGAAAGTCCGAGTCGGCATTCCATAATTCTACATACTTATCTTGCATCATCATACCTTGTTGAAAA
Organism: Bacillota bacterium; assembly: GCA_030526175.1. Taxonomy (GTDB): domain Bacteria; phylum Bacillota_I; class Bacilli_A; order Erysipelotrichales; family Erysipelotrichaceae; genus Floccifex. Next base: position 1,852 of record JAUNDJ010000134.1, on the reverse strand, counting down.
CGAAGGTAAGTAAAAGTGTAATCAAATCCTCGATAGTATATTGTTTTGGCGTTTTTCAAATATCGTAGGATGGAAGCGTAATCCACTTGTGTATCCAATGCGTTTATGTACGCAATTTGTTCCTCAATGTTTTCATACGGATTATCCAATGTATAAAAAGAAGCTTCTTCATCTTTCGCATCGTATTGTTTCAAATAATCTCGCAAAGAAGAATAATTGTACATACCAATTTTCCGACAAAATCGATTTAAGGTAGACACAGATACGTAATAGGCAGCTGCACATTCTTCCAAGGTAGAGTTTTGCACAAAAGATAAATTCATCAACATTTTTCGAGCAATTTCTTTTGTGTTTTGATCGTATCCTACGCTATTGATGACATTTAATAAAACGGATATTAAATATTGTCTCATAAGGCACCCTATAATGTTTGTACAAGAATGAAGCCTTCTGGAACATACTTTGAAAATCCCATTTTCTTATAAAAAGCACAGGCACGAAGGTTGTTTGGATCCACAGTAATCATGATGCCTTTGACATTGTTTTCTTTTAAATAAGAAAGAAGGGTATTCATGAGCTTAGAACCATTTCCCCCACCCGTGCATTCTTCCAATAAATCAATATGTAGATGTGCTGGATATTGGTCATATAGTTTTCCATGGACATCTAGGGTATCTAGAAAACGTTGATATTTTTCTGCATCAATTTCTTTTAAGATTTGTGCATAAGGCTGCATACATTCTTCATAGTGCTTTAAATCTGGTGCACACAACACATATCCACATACTATATCTTGGTCATTCACTAATAAAAAGGCCACTTCGTGATCAATATATTCATCGCAATAAAGAGCTAGGGTTGCTTTTTGGGCGATTTCGTCTTTAAAACGAGAAGTGGATTGTGAGATACAAACTTTTTGAACTTGTTCTTTATATTTTGATGTATAAGGGATTACTTGCATAATTCAATTTCCTCCAGATCATTTGGGACAAAGAGATTTCCTGTATATATACTTTGTCCTTCTTTAATATAGTTTTCTTTTCGATGAGTTAGATCATAGTCTTCGGTGTGGAAAAGTATTACATTTGGAATGTGATACTTTTGAGCGATTTGACAAGCTTGTAGTACTGTGGAATGATGTGCTCTTTCGGGGTGAAATATATCTTTTTGCGCGTGCAGACAAAAAGCCTCGTGCATTAAATATGTGGCTTTTTCCATAAGTTCTTCTCTTATGCAAGGCTCGTCCCCGCAAAAGGAAAAAATGTGTATATCATCGTATTGATACTGAAATCCAAATTGTTTTTCTTTTTTCGCGTATGTATCAAAAAATTGAATAGAGTGATTAAGTACAACTCTTTTGTCCAAATCTTGAATTACTTCATATTGGATTATGTCTTCAAATGTATGATTGAATAGCTCTTTGGTAATGTTTTGAATACATTCTATGCACTCGAAATGAGAATATAGAGTCACTGGATTTTTGAGTCTACCCATTTTTTTATACATATTCAGTGTTCTTATTAACCAAAAGATTCCTAGGATATGGTCCGTATGTTTATGCGAAATGAAAATGGCTTCAATTCTAGAAATATCCACATTGGCTTTTTCCAATTGAGAAAGAATTTGATTACCGCCACCTGTATCCACTAAGAAATAAGAATTGTTTTCTTCCAATACGAAACAAGTATTGAAACAACGAGTGACAAGAGCGTGTCCCGTTCCTAACATAATACATTTCATGATTGCTTACTCCTAAATGTATTATAGACCATGTGAATAAGAAAAAAACAGACCTAAGTTGTTAGTGTCAATATAAAATGTGCCAAAAGTTGCCGAATAAGAATAGCCAATT
>JAUNDJ010000016.1 GCA_030526175.1 Bacillota bacterium | reverse complement strand
TCATATTTTCTGAAAAAAAACTGCTGACAATTTAATTTGTCAACAGTCTGAGACACTTGAATAAACAAGTGTCAATTTTTGAAATAAAAGGTATATGCGAAAAAGAGGTAATCATACGATACATAGAAAATAGGATTTTTTTAGCACATTTTTTAAGATATTAATGAGTTATTGAGGATTTTTAGTATATGTATTCGGCGCATAACCTTTTATCCTATATCCACTATTTTATTTTGGGCAGAAACAAAATAGTTTGGATCCATTATTTATTTCGAATATGAATCATTTCTCCTAATAAACCAGGAATATTCCCCGCTTCGATTTTTGCGGTTTGACTTTGGTGACAAATATACCATTTGTTCTTCTTAGTAAGGAATTCACCTCGTGTGTATTCAATATCCGAGTTTGTCCCTTCTAATAAGATAACACCTAACGAAAATCCTTCTGGATCTACTTGAATTGGAGTGTAGTGTAAAGTACTTCCGTAAATTTCTACAACTTCTCCTTTTTTCAAATAAACAACTTTCGCTTTAGTGGTATCAAACGTTGTTCCTTTTAACTGACTAGTTTTTCCTAACAATAATAAACAGTCGGTAAAAGCGATATTTACTTCACTTCCTTGGTGAAATTCAATTCCTGTTAAGTATTCATTTAATCCAGATACAATTCCACATTGAATATTCAATTCTCCATAGATGTCGTGTTTTACTTTTTTGAATACATCAAAATCGTGTAATTCTGCATAATCTAATTTGTAAGATGCCTTTTCTTGTTTAAAAGGAATATTCTTATTTACATATTCCACAATATCTGTTGCATCATATGGAAGAACTCGTCCGAATCCTTCTGTTTCCAATGCAGCAGAAGAATAGATTTTATAGTTTGGGTTTAATTCAATAATTTTTTCGATAGACATATTTTTATCTCCCTTTTTTATCGATTTACACATCGTATATGTATTTTTTCTTCCAGTTGTATTACTGATTCTAGAAAATTTTGATGAAGAAATGATCCATCGTTTACCACTCTTAACATTTCAAAAGATTCTTTCGCCTTTTTATTGTCTAATGTTAATAGACCAACGCAATATCCATTTAATGTCACCATAACAGGTAAGCTATGTACCGTACCTGCTAAGAATTCTAGAATCTGACCCTTATGTAAGTACAAGCCAATGAATTGTCCTTCTTTTTCTACGATAAATAAGCAATCGGTAAAAGCGACATATACTTCATTTTTCAAAGTTTTATATAATGCGTATACATTTTCGTTAAATCCTGTTATCGTTCCAAAACGAATGGGTGCATTCGCAAATATTTCCTTTTGAATTGTTTTGACAATTTTAAATTCATGTAGCTCTGAAATGTCATAGTGGCAATCGAACTTTGAGCCCCTAACATACAAATTCTTATTAACATATTCGACTAAATCCACTAGTTCGTAATCTAATACGTAACCATATTTTTTTTGATAATCATACAAAGAATGGATAGGGATTTGTGGATTCAGTTTTTGTATACGTTCTATTGTCATACATTCTCCTATTTTTCTTGCATCAACAAATCGAACAATTCTATACATCCATCTTTCTCACAGTGTCCGACAATCATTTTTGCGACTTTTTTTACTTCTTCTTTCCCATTTTCTAAAGTCACACCTAATCCTGCATGCGCAATCACTTTCAAATCTGGAAGTCCATCCCCAATGGCTGCCACATCCGACCAAGAAAGATTTAATCGTTTTAATAATTCGTTATTGGCCGTGTATTTATCCACATTTTTTTCAATAATATCAACGAAATTTTTTGTACTTCGAACCACTTGTAGATCACATGCTTCGTTTATTTCTCTAACAAAACCTTCCCAGTTCTCATCAATCTCTTTTTCAGAAGCAGACATTGTGCATTTCCAAATTGGTTCCTTCATAAGGGTTTCTGGATTGTTTGTAAAGATGTAGTTTACACCACAGTTTTTCATATCTAGTTCATAGCCTTCTGTAGAATATTTTGCGACTACATAATCGGGTGTAGCAATGGCAGGGGAAAGTTCATATTTTTGACAAATACTCCACACTTGTAAAGCTTTTTCTCGCGAAATCGGCCATCCAAACCAGTTTTTTTGTGTTTTTACATCAAATACCTGGCACCCATTATCCGCAATGATATAACCACCAAATCTTTCCATTTCGATTTGCTTAGAAAGTGGATATATTCCTTGGAAGATTCGAGCAGAATTTAGTACAACCATTACTCCTTTTTCTTGTAACTGAATAAGTTTTTTTCGGACTTGTTCACTTACAAATAAACCACCACTTGGTCTTAGTAAAGATCCGTCTAGATCACAAACAATCATTTTCATTTTTTACTTCCTCCTAAGCTAAAGAGAGGAGGAAAAGTGTCGCATTCTTAAAACACTTTTCCTCTTTATTTATAGACAAGTTTTGAGAATTTGGATTTTTATTATGTTTTTTTCTTATTATCTGAATAGTTCTTCTTGGTGTGACGCGAATAAATATTCGTCCATAGTGTTTTTGATTCGGTCTTTAATTAAAACTTCTGGATCGTTTTCAATAATACCTTCGCGTACACGAGTATATTGAATTGGCATAAATTGTGTTAATGCAGCTAATGAAATTCCATATTTTCTTAAGTTGCTGATCATTTTGTCTCTTGCTGCACTTACTTCAGGTGTTGGCATATAGTATCTTGAACGATCGGAGAAAGAGAATTTTCTCTTGAACCAAAGTTCATCTTCTGTTCCGTGATAGTGTTTTTGCCAGTTTTTAGGGTTTTCTAACATAGCTTTTTCTAATACATCAATGAAGTGTGATTTTTCTTCTTCTTTTCCATGTAAAATGACATCCTCCATATATGCAAGTGAGAATAAAGCTTCACGCATTGCATATGTCATTCCAGGACCAACTTTTAAGATTCCTACTCCATCTTCTACTAATTCTTTTAATTTGTATTTTGTTTGATAGTCTGTTGAGTGTCCTTCAAATACTAAGTTAGGGAAATCTTTAATAGAAGCCATTAAATCTTTGGCTTTTTCACGATCGTATTCTGTACATCCAGCATCTTTTTCTTCTACACCAGGTTGTACAACAACGGCAATAACATCCTTCCATGTTTCTTGTAAATTTTGTTCTGCAAAAGCCGCTTCAAAAGCAGCAACAGTCGCTTTAAAATCTTCTACACGAGTTACTTGCATTCCAGCGTTTGGATCTTGTGCTCCACCAGGAATTGGTACTTCGGATCCAACGATGTATACTGGACGAATTGCTTCTGGATTTTCTTTTACTAATTCTTGATAAGCATCTTCACAAACACGTGCTAAGATGGCTCCACGTTTTGAGATTACTTCGTCGCTTAATCGAGCTTCTGGATCGTCGTCCGCAACTTTCATTGAAGTATCAATGTGAATTTTTGTGAATCCAGCTGCCACATAATCGTGTACTAAAGTTTTTGCGTATTCCATAGCTTCAGCTTCCACTTTGTCTTGTACTGTTAATGGTCCTAAGTGGTCTCCTCCTAAGAAAATACGTTCTTTTGTGAATCCAACTTTTTCTGCAATTTCATAAACAAAATCACGGAAATCTGCTGGTGTCATACCTGTATATCCACCATTTTGGTCAACTTGGTTAGCAGTAGCTTCAATCAAAACACAAGAATCGTCTCTTTTTGCACATTCTAACGCTGCTTCAATAACATAGTTATTTGCACTACAAACAGAGTAAATTCCTACCGCTTTTCCTTGTTTTTGCATTTCAACAATTCTTTTTAATGGATTTGTTTTCATATATTACCTTTCATTTCAAACATTTATTAACATTTTTATTTTTTCATGTTAGAATAATCTTGCAATTTTTGTGATTTTTAGAGATAATACAAACATTATCTAACATTTGAGAGGTATATTTATGTTAAAAAAGAGTCGACAAGAATACATTTTAAATCAATTGAACCAATTCGGTTTTATTAAAATCAACGAAATTCAAGAGCAACTTAATGTTACGGAAATGACAATCCGTCGCGATCTTACGGAACTTGAACAAAAAGGAAAACTAATTCGTGTCCATGGCGGTGCTCAAAAAATCAAATCCCCATCCATTGTGGATTTGGAACATGAAGCTCGTAAAATCATCAATCAGGAAAAGAAAGAAATCATTGCGAGAAAAGCAGCTTCTTTAATCCAAGATAACGATGTACTTTTTATTAGTGCCAGTACAACAAATGAAATGATTTATCCTTATGTAAAAGCTAAAAATGTAACTGTCGTAACCAATTGTATATATATCTTCTTTCAATATTCGAATAAGCCGAATTTTGAAGCCATTCTTATTGGAGGAAAATACAACACTCTTATTCAATCTTTTTTAGGTACTATCTCTTTACGAACAATTTCTACTATGAATTTCACCAAAGCCTTTGTCGGAGCCAATGGTATTAATGATAATACCCTTTCTGCTTCTAACGATGAAGAAAGTCTTTTCCACAGTATGGCTATGGATCGTTCTTTAGAAAAGTACATCGTTTGTGATAGTACAAAATTTAACACAAATTCCTTTTATAATTTCTATACATTAGATAAAGTCACTGCAATCATCACGGATACTCCAGATATCGAAAAAATCCACGATTACAGAGAGCTTACTAACATCATCTAAATCAGGAAAAAGATGAATTTTACTTCGTCTTTTTCCTTTTTTTTGTTATATTTTAATCGTGATATTCACCGCGATCCCATTTTTCTAAGAATTCATCAAAGAAATGGTCATCACCGATGTAATCATCACGTTGAATCAACGCATCGATTTTTGCGATCGTTGCTTCTTTTTCAGGTGTAGGTACGTATTCGGCATTGAAGTATGCATCTAAAATGTCTTCAATCATACCAATACCGGATACACGTCCACCAACACCTAATACGTTGCAGTTTAACTGCTCTTTTGCGTGCACGGCTGCGCTTACGTCGCCAACTAAAGCGCAACGTGCTCCTTTTACTTTTTGAACGGCATTTGTGATTCCAACACCAGTACCGCAAAGTACAACTCCTAAGTCACATTGTCCAGTTACTACTTGTTCTGCTACACGTTTTCCATAAATTGGGTAGTGTGTTCTTTCATAATCGTAAGTTCCACAATCCACAACTTCGAATCCTTTTGCTTTTAAATATTCTCCAATGTGATTTTTAATTCCTGTGACGATGTGGTCACATCCAATTGCTACTTTCATCTTTTTGATCTCCTTAGCACATTTTATTTAACATATCGACACGAATTTGGTGACGTCCACCAGAGTATTTCGCAACACAGAATCTTTCTGCGATTTTGCAAGCTACTTCTTCTCCAATAACACCAGATCCCATTGTAATAACGTTTGAGTTATTGTGGTCACGAGTCATTTTTGCAGAGTGTTCGTCATTTAATTCCGCACAAATAATATATTTGAATTTATCCGCTACCATGAAAGGTCCGGCTCCAGTTTCATCAATGATGATTCCTTTGTTGTTTTCGTAATCTTCTAATACCGCTTGTGTTACTTTAATAGAAGCATCAAAGAAATCTACATCTCCTTCTGGTGTTAAATCTTCAACTGGAAATCCTAATCCTGTTAAATATTCAACAACTTTATTTTTTAGTTCTAATCCTTTTTTATCCGATCCAATGACAATACGCATATTTTTCTCCTTTTATTTCAATGTTAAAGATTCAGCAAGCTCTTTATACCAGTGTGCACTCTTTTTGATGTAACGTTTTTGCGTTTCAAAATCGATATAAATTAAGCCATAGCGTTTGTTGTATCCATTTGTCCAAGAGAATACGTCCATTAATGACCATAAGAAGTATCCTTTTACATTCGCTCCTTCTTCATTTGCTTTTAAAATAGCTTCCATATGTCCACGAATATAATCAATACGAGCTTGGTCATCGACTGTTCCATTGTCTAAGACTTCTTTAACACCCACACCGTTTTCTGTGATATAAATTGGTTTTTTGAATCCAAAATCGTTCACAATTTCCATAATCATGAAATGTAATCCTTCTGGATAAATTGCCCAGTCCCAATCGGTTGTTGGTACATTTGGATTGCTAACACGTTTTCCAGTTCCAGCAATCGCATAAATACTTGTTCCTTTTGTACCTGTACCATTGTGAACAATTTGGCTCTTACCATGGTATTCTTCCATCCAGTGACTCGCGTAATAGTTAATTCCTAAGAAGTCGATTTTTTGAGCTGCTTCTTTCATAACTGCGATTTCTTCATCACGAATAACGATTTCTCCGTCATTTTGTGCAAGAACATCTTGTACTAACGCTAATGTTTCTGGTTTATATTCCCCATTAATAGTCGATTCCAACATAAAACGGTTACAGAATGTGTGTTCATATTTTGCTGCTTTAATATTTCCAGGTGTGTCTGTGATAGGGAATTTTGGTTCCAAAATGTGGATAATACCAATTTCTCCATCTAAATTCATCGATTTATAAAGATTGACTACACGAGCGTGGGCATACACCATATTGTGCATAGCTTGAGCTGCTTTTCCCAAATCATAGTGAATGTTTGGTGGGAAGTGTCCAATCAAGTATTGTCCAGCTGCTAAGCTCCATGGTTCGTTGATTGTTACCCATTTTTTGACACGATCCCCGAAGTTTTCAAAACAAATTTTTGCGAATACTTCAAAGGCATCAATCATTTCTTCACATAACCAGTCTCCTTTGTGGTATAGAGACAATGGTGTATCAAAGTGGTGTAATGTTACGAATGGTTCTACTCCATTGGCAAGACATTCGTTAATTAAATTGTTGTAGAATTCAATTCCTTTTGGATTGATTTCTCCTGTTCCATTTGGAAGAATACGAGCCCAAGAGATGGAAATTCGAATTCCATTAATCCCAAATTCTTTACAAAGCGCTAAATCGTCTTTGTATTGGTGATAAAAATCACTGGCTGGATTTGGATCAAAGTTTTTTGTTTTTTCTAAATATTCATCCCAATAACATGGCCCTCTTCCATCTTCTTTTACTGCACCTTCTGCTTGATAAGCTGCTGTAGCAGCACCAAAGATAAAATCTTTAGGAAAGTTCATCATGTTTATTCACCATCCATTAAGTTTAAGGCAAAGTTTAATGCTTCTTCTGGATTACGAGTTAATTTTACATATTGAGGACCTTGTGTAGTCGCTGCTTTACATTTTGTTGAAGAAACATCTTCTTTTAATTCGTCAAACATAGATCCCATTTGAGGAGCTAAGATAATTAAGTCAAAGTCGTTAATAATTGATTTGTGTTGTCCATATGCCATAGCTGTTGATTCTAAATCCAATCCTGCTTCTTTAGCACCTGTAGCAATCGCATTGGCTAACATTGAACTTGTTGCACCATTTGCACATAATACTAATACTGCTTTTTTGCTTGATTTTTTAGCGGCTTCTAATACAGCTGCACTACTAGTGATTTTTTCGTCTTCAGCCACTTCTCCAGCTGCTTCTTTTTCACAACAATCTTTGTCATAAACTTTGAAGAATGGATAGTAGATTACGAAGTCAACTACTAATAATAAGATGGCTAATACGATAGCTAATGGAGCAAATCCAGTACCCATGATCAATCCTAATGTTCCTGGGCAAGTCCATGGTAAGTTGTAGATAAATCCGTTCATTCCTAAGTCAACGAATAATTTGAATAAGCAAACGTTAACAATTGGCGCACAGATAAATGGAATGAAGAATACAGGGTTTAATACTAATGGTGCCCCGAATAATACTGGTTCGTTAACCCCGAATAATACTGGTACAGCTGATGAAGTACCTACTGCTTTTAATTGTTTTGATTTTGCTAAGAAGGCAAACATTAATGTGATGATTAAAGTTGCTCCAGTACCACCTAATGTTGCAACGAAATATTGTGTACCTTGAGATAATACGTTTCCAGCGTGTAATCCTTGTTGAGAAGCAAGTAAGTTCATTTCTACGTTTGTGATATAGATTGCAGATACAGCAGGTTCAACAATAGATGGACCGTGGATACCTACGAACCAGAAGAATGCCATAGCTCCATAGATTAATGAAATTCCTAAATATCCATCTGCTGCTGTGAAGATTGGTTTGAATAATTCGATTACCCATTCTGCAAATCCAAATCCGATGAATGTTCTGAATAAGAAGTCAACAATCCAGAATACGAAGATTGTAGTCGCTAACGGGAATAAATCCGCGAATGTTTGTGAAATATTATTTGGTACTTCTTTTGGCATTTTGATACGGATATCGCGGCTAACAAAGAAACGGTAGATCACTGGTGTTACGAAAGCAGCTACGAAAGAAGCCAATAAACCTTTACTTCCTAAATATCCTGAAGCAAGTCCTCCTTCGATAGAATCTGCTGATAATAATAAGAATGCGATAATAGAAACAATCATTGCAGAAGTTACGTTGATTTTTCTAGTTGCAGGTAATTTATTATTGAAATTGTCTGTTAAAGATTTTGCGATAGTTGCACTCATTAGGATGGCTAAGATTCCCATTGAGTAGTTATAAGCTTTCATCAATACTGCTTCAACTTCTGCTGACCAGTAGAAACCAAAGATATTTGGTACATAAGCAATTAGTAGGAATACGCTTGAGAATAAGATAACTGGAATACAGCTAATAAACCCATCACGGATTGCACGCAAGTAAGCATTGTTTGAAATCTTTTCAAAGAAAGGTTTCATTGCTTCAATTCTGTTAATTAAACCGTTCATTTTCTTCTCCTTGTTTTAATCTTATCGCTTGTATAATGCGATCATTGAGTGGATTACGTCTCTTAATAACATTGTTGTCATTAAGTGGTCTTGTCCATGGATCATGATAAAACTCATTTCAATGTCTTCACCACGAGCTTCTGCTTGTAACATGTCAGTTTGTGACTTGTGAGCTTCCGTGATTAATTCGTTAGCTTCTTTGATTAAAGCTTCAGCCTTATCAAAATCCCCCTTTTCAGCTTCACGAAGAGCAGTGATCAATTTTGATCTTGCATCTCCAGCGTAGGCAACGATTTCGAAACCTACCATTGCAGTTTCCTGTTTGTTCATTTTATTACCTCCTTCTGTTATGAACGAACATCCATCTGTTCTTTACGAACACTTTAATATACTCTTTTCAAACATTTGTAAACACTTATTTGTTATTTTTTTGTTTATTTATGTTATTTATCGAAAACACAGTAAAGCGCTTACATATAATTTATTTATACAGAACGGGGTCATTATGCGTTTTAAACAATTTATATTTTAGTATTTTGTGCATTTTGTATAATTATATAACAAACATTTTCGAACATTTACGCTTTGTTGCGCCAAAAAAATCTAACATTGTGAATTCGACCCCATAATATTCACAATTTGGTCCCCTTTTCTTTAAAAACTAAAGTATTTGAGACGAATAGAAAGAATTATATTAAAATAAATATTCTTGGAGGTTTATTATGTCCTTTTTGGAATTCAATCGAGTTACAAAAGAATATGGAAGTGGAGAACTTATCATTAAAACTGCTGTTACTTTATAATCTTTGTAGCAGAGTCATGTATGGCGTTGAGATTGAAGAAAAGAAAATACGAGTATCAACTGAACTACGTTCGAGGATTTCATTTAATCAGAAGATTCTTAAAAGAAAAGAGCGGCCGAACCCCGCACAATGTCAAATCAATGATAGCGAAAGAAATACTTCCAGTCCGACCTAATCGCCAGAATAAGCGGAAAATGAAAGCAAAATCACCAGTATCCTTCAACTATCGTTATGACTAACGTATATATTATATATTTTTTAAAATTGTAGTAGCAGTACTACAGTTTTTGTCATGCCTAAAAATAAAAAAACATCCAAACAATCATGTCTGGATGGTATATCAATAAATTATCTTAATGACATTGGAGGCGATGTCTCTTTTCTTATTGGTTTTCTTGTTCTTTTTGCTGGCGTTTATCCCAGATTTGTTGCCCTTCTGGTGTTAAGAATACTCTTTCTCCATTAATGACAACATAATAGTATTTTTGTTCAGATGGTGGTGTAGTTTCTTGAATCACAGGTTCTTGCACTTCTTCTTGCACAACTGGTTCTTGAATTATGTCTTCAATCTTTTCATAGCTTGTTGCTTCGATGACGATTTCTTCTCCTTCTAAAACCGCTTTTCCACATACCCACGCCTTACAATTGAAAATATTCGGTTCTATTCCTTTAATTTGAATAAATGTAGAACCATCTTCTGCCAAAAGACCAAACATTTCTACATTGTTTGTATCCGCAATTTTCCCTTCTGGAAGAATGCCTTTTACACGAACCAATTTTCCATTGTATACAGCTTGATTGTTCAATAAGTTGATGACATCTGTATCGTATACAGTGCTATCTTCCTTTTCCACTTCCACAACTTCTTCTGTTTTCTTCTCTTTTGTCTCTTTCGTTTCTTTAACTTCTTTTTTCTTTGTTTCTTTTTGTTCTGTTTTATTATTATCTTTTTTTAGAACAAATTCATCCATGAAATCGTTAACTTGAGAACAACCGGCTAAAGCGGTTGCTAATAATCCCACGATTACTATTTTTGATCCTTTTCTCATATATTTTCCTCGCTCAACTATAGAACCATTATACAACAAAAAGTGCCCGATATACGAGCACTTAAGATTTCTACTATTAGATTTCGAAAATATCTGAGTAAGCTTTTAAAGCACCGTCTGATTCGTGAGCCAATACTTTTTTCGCTAATACTTTTCCTAATTGAACACCTTCTTGGTCGAAGCTGTTAACATTCCAGATAAATCCTTGGAACATAATTTTGTTTTCGAAGTGAGCTAATAATGCACCTAATGAAGCAGGTGTTAATTGTTCACCAATGATGATTGAAGAAGGACGTCCTCCAGCAAAACGTTTGTTAGGGTTTTCGTCTTCTTTACCAATTGCGAAGGCAACAACTTGTGCTACGGCATTAGCAGCTAATTTCTTTTGAGAAGTAGATCCTTCAATAATTACATCGTTTCCGATTTGGCTTTCTTTATAGCCGATGAATTGTAAAGGAACGATATCGCATCCTTGGTGTAATAATTGATAGAATGAGTGTTGACCATTTGTTCCTGGTTCACCATAGATGATTGGTCCTGTTGCGTAATCGATTGGTTCTGCAAAACGGTTTACTGTTTTACCATTTGATTCCATATCACATTGTTGTAAGTGTGCTGGGAAACGAGCTAATGCTTGTGAGTAAGGTAATACAGCTGTTGCTTGGTAACCCATTACGTTTCTTTCGAATACACCGATTAATGCATCTAACATTGCAGGGTTTTCCATGATGTTTGCGTTTTTACATAATTTATCTGTTTCAGCAGCACCAGCTAAGATGTCTGCGAATACTTCTGGTCCGAATGCTAATGAAAGAACCATTCCACCTACTGCAGAAGAAGATGAGAAACGTCCACCAATATAGTCATCCATAAATACAGCTGTTAAATAGTCTGGTCCAGATGCCATTGGAGAAGTTTCACTTGTTACAGCTAACATGTGTTTTCTTGGATCCAATCCAGCTTCTGTTAATGCGTTTTTAACGAATGCTTCGTTTGTTAATGTTTCAAGAGTTGTTCCTGATTTAGAAACTACGATAAATAATGCGTGTGCTAAATCTGTTGATTTTAATACAGCGGATGCATCATCTGGGTCAACGTTAGAAATGAATTTAGCTTCCATTTTTAATGTGTTATTTACACGAGCCCAGTTTTCTAATGCGATATATAAAGCACGAGGTCCTAAGTCAGATCCACCAATACCGATTTGTACAACTGTGTTAAATGGTTCACCGTTTTCGTTAACGATTTCTCCAGCGTGTACTTTGTTGGCAAATTCTGCAGCTTTCTTTTGTTGTGCTACGAAGAATTCACGTTTGTTTACACCTTTGTCAATAACGTCATTTCCTAATTGTCCACGAGCTAATTGGTGAAGAACTAAACGTTTTTCTCCAGTGTTGATCATAGCTCCGTTATATAATTCTTCGAATTTTCCAACTAATTCTTGTTCATCAGCTAATTCTTGAAGAACAGCTAATACTTCATCATCCACTTGTTTTGGAGCGAAGTTATATGCCATACCAGCTGCCATCGGAACGTTGTATTTCGCAACACGATTTGCTCCTTCTTCACCTACCATAGCTGCTTTAATATCTACTTTTCCCTTCATTGTTTGAAGTTTTTCGAAAGATTTTAAAGTATCTAAATTCTTCCATGCTACCATATTTCTTAATCCTCCATTTTTCTTGATATTTTTCTATCAAGTCTAATATCGTCTATTATTATACTAAATTCGCGCCTTTTCTTCCATAGTTTACATAGAAAAAGGAAACCATTCCTGATTTCCTATAAATATCTATGCTTTTGTAAATTCATCTTTTGCAGCTTGAGCAGCACGACTGACTGAATCCATCATTTTATTAACTGTTTTAAAACTGTTTTTTCCTACAATAGAATAGCGGAAGTTTAAGAACAATCCTACAATCATTACTGGAAGAACTACATGTCCTGCAACACACATTAAGATTACGAATAAGAATAAACGAATTCTCACGATTTCTGTTCCATCTTTTTCTACTCGAATACTGTTAAAACGAAGGTAATCGATTGCTTTGTGAATAAGATCTCGAATCGTTGTTCCTTTATCTTCTTCTTCAATCACAGTTTCTTTATACTCTTTAATCTCAATAATTTCTGGTTTTTCTGCTTTCTCTTCTTTTTCTGGTTTTACTTCTTTTCCTTGTTCTTCAAAGTACTTTAAAGTTTCTTCTACATTCCAGTTGTTTTTTTCTAACGCTTCTCTAGCTTCTTCAAAAGTAACATTTACTCTTTCACATACTTTTTCAATCATTTCAATAGGTTCCATATTTATTTCCTCATCTTTCTTTTGATGGTTCCATACTAACAATTCATTCTTTAAAACCTATTTATGAAAGATTAAAAGTAGATTAATTTTTTAATTTATTTTTTAATGAAGCAGGAATTCGTTTTTCTAACACTTCAACAATCACCATCGCAATAATTCGATCAATAAAATCGGTAATCAATTGTACAATGAAACAAGCTACGGTTAATCCTAAAATTGGTTTTAATACTTGAACGATTACGGTTGAACCAGAAGAAGTGATTCCTCCAAATAAAATAGCTGTAATACTTGCGGAACACAACGATGTTGGTAAAGTTACTATCATACACGCTACTAACAAGCCAACAATTCCTGCTTTTTTCTTTGGCCAAACATATCCAGCTACCAATCCGACTAAAATTCCTACAGGTGCATAATATAAAGAAAATGGATCGCCTAAAGCCCACATTAATAATCCACTTAAGGTATTAGGAATCATCCCTAAAATTGGTCCACAAGTGGCAGCGACAAAGAATGTTCCAATACTATCTAAATAAATTGGTAGTTGTAAATGCAGGGCAATTTGTCCACCGATAAAATTCACAACAATTGCCATGGCAATCATACAAATATGGTACGTATTCAACTTTTTCATCTTAAAATCTCCTCTAAAATATCTAATTCTTCTCTTGTCTTATGTAAGACTCTTTCTAAAAACATGTAATAAAATTCTTTTACATCCACTTGAGTACATATTTTCGCATTGGCTTCTTGTTTATAAAATGAGTAAGCATCAACTAATGTTTGTCCTCTAGAAATACTTTCTGTTTCGACTTGTACATACGATTCAAAGCTTGTGCATAAGTCGGGTTGTAAATAATAAGCTATCGCCAAAGGATCGTTGATGACACATCCGATGATATGTTCCCATTCCCAATGGAAGTCAAAATAGAATTTTGTGATTTGTTGGATAAAAGTCCCCGTTTCCTTGTCCAAACGTTTTATATACTCTAATAGAGTTGGTGTTAGAACAATTTTTCTTGTGACATCTAAGCCAACCATTTCAATCTTCTTATGTATCTTGCTCATTTGCGCATAGACAATAGAAGCTGCATCCGGGTCTTCCCAATAGTTATATTCCGCAACTGGAGAACAGTTTCCGTGGGATTTATATGTTCCTCCCATGGATACGAAACGACCAATGTTGTTGAAGGCTGTTTCGTTTTTTTCTAATAATTGAGCAAAATTGGTTAATGGCCCGATCGCAATCACATCCACACTTTCTTTTTCTAACGTCTGTTCTAAAAATTCCAAGGCACTTAATTCTTGTTCATACCCTTCCACAGTTTCTAAAAATGATTCTCCCAAACCATCTTCGCCATGTGTATCTAAAGCACTCACAAACTCTTTTTTTAATGGCTTGTCTGCTCCCTTAAACACAGGTATATCCAATCTTCCTACGTGTTTTAATACTTTTTTTGCATTTTCAAAACCCATTTCAACCGGCGTATTCCCTGCTACCAAAGTAATACCTATCACTTCAATTTCTGGACTAGCCAAAGCCATCATTATCGCTAAACTATCATCGATGCCTGGATCGGTATCGATTATTACTTTTCTTTTCATAAAAACTCCTTTCTAATCTAAAAAAAGTCCTATCACCTCGGATAGGACATAACAAAAAAAACAATATGCCTATTATTATACTGGGAGGTCTAGAAAAACCAGTGTGAATATATATTTTTTATTCTTTCCAATTTTGGACTATATAATATCCGAGTGGCGAGAATACCACTTCCAACAACAATTCCACGATGGCTCCTGTTAGAGCGCAAGTTAAACATTGGATAAAGCTCCATCCAAAAAAGTTCAAGCTGACAATGAGGGCAAATACTAAGTTATCCACAAATTGTCCAACCATTGTAGAAATATAGCTTCGTAGCGCAAATTCGGTAAAGTTCTTTTTTACAATCCGATTTCCTATCCATTCGTTCAAGAAACTATTAACAACCGAACTGCAAAGAAAGGCAATCGAACTTCCAAAAACGACATACCAGCTTCCTTTAAATGTCGCATCTAAAGCTTGATTAATGATTTGTCCATTTTCGACAAACGATTCACCCCATGCCCCTGGAATACTGGCTCCTAAGAACAATAGAAGGGATACGAACAAACTTGTGAGTAATGCGACAATGGAAACGTGAATGCTTGTTTTGGCACCAAACTTTTTCACAATAATATCCATGGTAAAAAAGGATACCCAAGAAACAATGATGCCACAATCTAGAGCTAACCAACTAAAAGGTAAAGAAATACTCTTATTGGCTAGTAGATTCATTGTGACTATAGATATCACAAACAATGTCAATAATAACGATGGAACTTGTTTTAAAGACTTTTGAATCTCTTTCATAGTTCTCCTTTCTCAAAGAAAAAAGTGCCCAATCCAAAGATAGACTAGACACTAAAAAACAATATAAAAATATTTGTGTTGCCTATTATTATACTGGGAGGATCATAAAAACCAGTCGGAATATACATTCCATTTTTTATTCAATTTTATCCCCAGAATCCTTCTAATGTTGCGAAGTAATCTTCTGGTGTTTCGGCTCTACGAATCATTTGTGTAGAACCATCTTCTTTCAATAAGATTTCTGAACTTCTTAAGCGACCATTGTAGTTATATCCCATAGAGAAACCGTGTGCTCCTGCATCGTGGATAAATAATAAGTCTCCCATTTCGATTTCTGGAAGCATACGATCAATGGCGAATTTATCACAGTTTTCGCATAAAGAACCTGTTACATCGTATTTGTGATCGCAAGCAACTTCTTCTTTTCCCATTACCGTAATGTGGTGATATGCTCCATAAATAGCTGGTCGCATTAAGTTTGCGGCACAAGCATCCACACCAATGTATTCTTTGTGTGTGTGTTTTTCGTGGATAGCACGAGTGATCAATCCACCATTTGGTGCTAACATATAACGTCCTAATTCTGTAAAGATTTTAATGTCTCCTAAACCATTTGGTACTAAGACTTCATCTAATGCTTTATGAACACCTTCTCCAATTACGAAAATATCGTTTGGTTCTTTATCTGGTGTATAAGGAATACCAATTCCTCCGGATAAGTTAATGAAAGATAAACTAATTCCTGTTTCGTTTTTAATTTCTACAGCCAATTCAAATAAAGTACGAGCTAATTTTGGATAGTATTCATTAGAAACGGTATTGGATGCAAGGAATGCGTGAATTCCAAAAGTTTTTGCTCCTAAATCACGTAAGCGAACATACGCTTCTTTAATTTGGCTTGGTGTCATACCATATTTCGCATCACCAGGAGTATCCATTACGTTTGGTCCCGCTTCAAATACTCCACCTGGATTGTAACGGCAACAAATTGTTTCTGGAATACCCGCTTCTTCTTTTAAGAAGTCGATGTGTGTAATATCGTCTAAGTTAATAATAGCCCCTAATTCTTTGGCTTTTTTGAATTCTTCAGCCGGTGTATCGTTTGAAGAGAACATAATTTCTTCTCCTACGATTCCACATTTTTCAGACATCATTAATTCTGTTAAGGAAGAACAGTCTGTTCCGCATCCTTCTTCGTGTAAAATTTTTAAGATAGTTGGGTTTGGTGTCGCTTTAACAGCGAAATATTCTTTAAATCCTTCATTCCAAGAGAACGCTTTATATAAGTTTCTTGCCGTTTGACGAATACCCTTTTCGTCATATAAATGGAATGGAGTTGGATATTGTGTACAAATTTCTTCTAATTGTTCCTTATTTACAAAAGGTACTTTTTTCATAATCAATCATTCCTTCCTCAATATGTATATTAGTATAATCGCTTCCCTACTTTTTGTCTAGTTATACACGACTAACTTTTATAAAGACTTTCCTTCCATAGTATTTTTGTTCTATATGCAGAACAAAATATAGTGTTTTTTGTTCTGTATACAGAACACTTTTACTTGATACTCTTATACACTTCTTGAGCAATCGCTTTGGCACCTTGTGCACTCGGATGTATGCCATCGTTTTCAAACCATTCAGGATGATTACTTGTTAGCTTGTAGATATCTATTACTACATAATTATATTCTTTTCCTAGTTCTTGGATGGCTTCGACAATGATTTCTAAGTTTTCTTCGTCAACTCCATAGTTTGTCGAATATGCCTTACATGGTGTACAAAGATAGATTTTACTTTGATCAAACATTTCAAATAATCTTTCATAGTTGTTCTTAAACTGTTCTTTCGATTCAAAAAAAGCCGAATTGGAATCGTTGGAACCAAACATGAGAACGGCAATATCCACATTTTCTTCTACATCGAAAAGTTGTGCATAATCGTAGGCGGTTAATCCTACATTTGAAGAATTGATGACTGTATAGTTGTTTCCCAACAGGTTTTGTAAGACACTCGGATAGCTTTCTTCTGGTCCTAGTAAATAACCATATGTAATACTATCGCCTGCACAAAGTACGGTTCTATTTTCCATTGTTTGACACCCCGCTAATAAGATTAGGGAAAAAATTCCCAGGATTATTTTTCGTATTTCCATCCGTGTTCCTCGTGATAAATCATTAATTTTGTCATACCACCATCGATTGTGATATTTTCTCCCGTAATAAATCCCGCTTTGTCCGAGCATAAGAAAAGAACCATTTCGGAAATATCTTTGGGATTTCCGACTCTTCCCACGGGTTGTTGGTGAGCATCTGGACCTGTATATACATTTCCTTGCGTTTCAATCCATCCTGGAGCAATTGAATTCACTCTCACCTTTGGTCCTAAAGAAATGGCTAGAGCGTGTGTTAAGGCACTAATACCTCCTTTGCTAGAAGCATAGCTTTCGGATTGGGGCATACTCATGATGGCTCTAGTACTAGTCATATTGATAATGCTCGATCCTTCTGAAAAATATGGCTTACATAACTTACTTAAGTAGAATGGTGCCATCACCCCTACTTTTAATGCTTGTTCGTATTCTTCGTAGCTACACGAATCAATACCTTTAAATAGAGGAGGGGCATTGTTGATCAAAATATCAATATGGTCTTCTTTTGATAAAACATAATCTATGAATTTCTCACAATCTTCTTTTCTAGAAAGATCACCGACAAAATAATTTCCTGGTTGGGAATCGATCACATACACATGAGCGCCTTGTGAGACAAAATCTTCTTGAATTTGTTTACCGATGCCTTGGGCACCTCCAGTAATTAATACAACTTTATTCTGAAACATATACATCTTCTCCTACTCTATCTTCTTCTGTAATTTCACGAATCACCTTACATGGAACACCGGCTGCCAACACATTTTTTGGGATATCTTTTGTGACAACACTTCCTGCTCCGATGACTGAACCAGCTCCAATTGTTACACCACCACAAATGGTTACACTACCTGCAATCCAACAATTGTCTTCAATTACTATTGGAAGGGCATATTCTTGATCGGTCAATATACCATCTTCTCGCGTATACATATTTCTTTCTTGCCAACGGATTGGATGGACGGGTGTATACAAGGAAACATTGGGTCCGATAAAGACATTCTTTCCTATCGTCACTCGATTACAATCGAGTACAGTAAAGTTGAAGTTGGCAAATGTATTATCCCCAATGGTTGTAAACTTTCCATAATCAAATTGAATAGGGCCTTGTAGATTGACATTTTTTCCTACTTTTCCCAATATTTCTTGTAATAGCTCGTCTTTCTTTGGGTCAAAATCGAGTAAATTATTATATTCTTTACATAGGTTGTGTGTAATCGTACGGATTCTTACTAATTCTTCATCCGCTGGATCGTACAACAAACCTTGGATCGCTTTTTCTTTTTCTGTCATGCTTATCACCTCAGAATCATTATATACAAAAAAGCACCTTTATGGTGCTTCTGTCTTATCGAAACGATTTTACCCAGTTGATTAATGAATTGTGATATACATTTTCGGCTACGTCTTTTCGCATGCGATCGGTAACTGGACCATTTTTCGCAAGCTTTTCTAAAATAGCGGCTTGTAGTTCTTCAATTGTCATTTGTTCGTATGGTTTATTTGGAACCGAAACTGGTTTCTTTTCTTCTACTTTCTTAGGTTCTTCTTTAATAATTTCTTGTACATTTACTTCGACTTTTGGTTGTTCCACTTTCTTTTCTACTGGTTTGGATTGTTCGATTTTTTGGCGAACGATTGTTTTTTCTTTCCAATCCCCAACGCTTTCTTCTGGTAACCAAATTTCTCCAGAATTAGCCGGAATTGTGACTTCTAATGTACCATTTGCCTTTACTTGTTCTCCACTTAATGCGCCGATAAAGCTTCCATTGGCTTTTACTCTAAACGTTGCGGCTTGATCGTCGTTATTAACCATCACAAGTACGCTTTGTCCTTCGAATGATCGAGCAAACGCATATTGTTTTGTGGTTAATTGTAGTTCTTCGTAATTACCATAGGATAAGGCTGGAACATTTTGGCGAATTTTTCCTAAAGCAGTCACGATTTGTGCATAAGCATTGTCTTTCGAAAAATTTTCTAATTTTAAGGCTGGACGAATCGAATCGTCGGAATATCGTTCTTTTCTTCCTTCAATCCCAAATTCGGAACCATAATATAAAGAAGGGATTCCTGGTAATGTATATAATAAGATGTGGGTTGGTAAGAAATGACTTTTATTTCGCAATTTCGTATAGATTCGTTCCACATCGTGATTGTCTACGAAATTATATAGTTGTAGTTTTCCTGTGCTACTTAATCGTTTGACTGTATGTGCAATTTCAAAATAGTTATGATCGTTGTGTGCAGAATATAGAGCTTTATGTAAGTGATAATTTGTGACCGAATGAAGCGTACTATCATTTGCCCAACGAGAATATTCCCCATGGATTACTTCTCCCATTAACCAGAAGTCTGGTTTGACTTCATTCGCTGTTTTTCGCAATTCTTTCATATAATTGAAGTCTAAGACATCGGCTGCATCCAAACGAATACCGTCTACATCAAATTCTTTTACCCAATAACGAATGACATCACAAATATAATTTTTTACTTCTTGGTTGTTTTGGTTTAATTTTACGAGTAAATCATAACCTCCCCAATTGGCATAGGAGAAACCATCGTTATACTCGTTATTTCCCCAGAAGTTTACGTTACAATACCAATCTTTATATCTTGAGTTTTCTCGATTGTGTTTAATATCTTGGAACGCAAAAAAATCTCTTCCAGTGTGGTTAAACACACCATCGAAAATAACACGAATTCCTTTTTCATGACATTTCTGAACAAATTCTTTTAAGTCTTCATTCGTTCCTAATCGACTATCTAATTTTTTATAATCGGTTGTTTCATATCCATGGCCTACGGATTCGAACAAAGGACCAATATAGATGGCTGTACAACCAATTTCTACTACATGATCGATCCATGGTTCTAGTTCTTTTAGTCGATGTTCTACTTTTCCATAAGAATTCTTTTTAGGGGCTCCTAGTAGCCCTAGAGGATAAATATGATAAAATACTGCCTCATCATACCATGCCATAACTTTTCACTCCTTTATTACAAATTTATTATGTACTCAACATCTATATTTTATATGAAAACGTTTACATCCGCAAGATTTATCACACTTTTAATAGACTTTTGTCAAATATCTTACCTTGTTACAGAACCCATACAAAAAAGAGGACTTTTTTTTCGTCCTCTATTCTTAGATTAAGTCAAAGTGTTTAAACGCATTATACAATCCGTTTTCGTTTACATCGTCTGTAATATAGTCTGCAGCGGCTTTACATTCTGGACCACCATTTCCCATAGAAACAGCTGTTCCACATACTTCGAACATTGGAATATCGCTTCGTGCATCTCCAAATGCGTATGTGTCTTTCGCATCAACACCTAAATATTCTAATAATTGTTTAATGGCAGACGCTTTTGTGACAACGGCACTTACATCTCCATAAAGGGCTGCTTCTCCAACCCCTCCCCAAGTACCAACTTGTAGTCCTTTAAATTCTTCTTTGGCATCCAAATAATCTTGATAGCTTCTTAACACAAAAGCTGTTTTGTTGCAGTCATCACGATATAAATTTTCGTGAATGTAGCATCCTGGATGGATTGTTGGCTTATCCGTTGGTAGTAATTGCGCATCTTTTCCACGACGGTAACGTACATTGGCTAGTAATGCTTTTTCTGGATAATCGTCGCTTAAATACATACCACTGTTACATTCTAGACGGAATGCCATATCTCGTTCTTTGCACCAATCTACGAAATGTGTACATTCTTCTAATGTCAATGGGCGGTGATATAATACTTTTCCGTCCGTATCGATGTAACATCCATTTCCACAAATATTACCATCGTATTCAACACCTAAATTTCGTACTTCGATTTCTTTTAATGAACATCCTGTACAAAGATACACCTTATTCCCTTTTGCTCTGGCTTCATTGATGGCATCTCTCGCGCTTTGTGGAATGATACAGCGATAATCGATCAATGTTCCATCAACATCTAAAAAAATTACTTTCATCCTTTTTTACTCACTTTCTCTCTATATATAATTTATCACAATTCACCTATATATCTCACTGTATTTCCTAAATATTGTTCATCATTTTTCATTTTTTTTACATTCTATATTGATTTATATTTATAAGTTGTTAGAATTGTAAACACGATATTCATAATGGAGGGGAAGATTATGAAAGAAGAATACGAATCGTTGGTACGTGTTGCGAAAAGCCGGGGGCAATATGTCAATGAAGCTTTATTACTCAATGCGTTTAACTATGCATGTGAGAAACATGAGGGACAATTCCGAAAATCAGGGGACCCTTATATTTCCCATCCTATTGCGGTAGCTAAGATTTTAGCCGACCTTGGTTTTGAAACAAATGTATTATGTGCAGCTCTACTTCACGACGTCGTAGAAGACTGTAATGTTACATACGAAGATTTAGTCGATGATTTTAACCAGGAAATCGCCGATTTAGTCGAAGCCGTTTCTTCTATTAAAAGAGAAGGCGATGCTTTAAAAAAAGTGTCCAAAAAAACATTAGACACTTTGGATATGAAAAAATTTATTGAGCACGCCAAAAATAATAAAAAAGCCTATTATATTAAACTAGCTGACCGTCTTCATAATTTGCGTACGCTAGATGCCATGCCTCCTCATAAACAATTGGCAAAGGTACGAGAAACTCGTCGTTTATTGTTGCCAGTTGCCACAAACTTACAAGCCTACTATTTTGAATTAAAGCTTGAAGATCTTTGTTTCAAATACGAAAACCCAGATGTTCATAAAACCGTCGCTTCTTTGTATGAAAAGGAATTAAAAACCAACATTGACCAAATCCGTCTACTAAGAAATTACTTAAAAGGATTGATCAACGGAGAATACAATCATTTATTATTGAGTGAAGCAGATGAAATCTTTACAAATATTTATGAATATAAGCGTCGTATTTTTGATATTTATCGTCAAGCTACCACGGATATTTCAAATCTGAATGAACTCCATATCAACTTCCATACCAAAAACATTCCTATGAAGAACTTTATTCTTCGTGTAAACGACGATTTCAAAGGAAATCCAATCCGCCTTTTCAAGACATTTGTGAATCAATTTCTTGTCAAAGCCGGTTTTACTTGGATTGAAGAAAATATCGACGATCATCGTATCCGTACGTATGTTCTTCTTCGTGACAAACATCACAATGTGTTCCGTATTTATTTTTTAACACGTGAGCAGAACATGTTGTATAACTTAGGAAATATTGAAAATATGCAGGTCATTGATAATCGTCCTGTGGATGATATTGATAACTTATTGAATAAAAAAATCCCAATTTATCGTCGTGATGGTTCGAAAGCGGAAATTGAAGAAGGTGCTACAGCTCTTGATTTTGCGTTTATGATTCATAAGGAAGTCGGATTGTGTGCAAAATATGCGATTATCAACAATATCATTCCTACCCCAGACAAACGAGAAGAAAGCTTATTCTTACGTTTACGACCAGGAGATCGTGTGGATATTTATGCAGATACTTTAAAAGATGAGCATTCCCTTTATCATGCGACTTTTGAATGGTTCGAACACGTTCGAACACCAAAAGCACGTCGTGATTTAATCAAATATTTTAAAGAAAAATTTGGTGAAGGATAATCCTTCACCATTTTTATAAATAAAGTCGAAGTTCCATGCAGCCTCTTAATTTTTGTAAGGCAGTTCCTTGAATTTGGCGAATACGTTCTTTTGTCAAATGGTATTCTTTTCCCAATTGTTCCAACGTTTTCTTTTCGTTATTAAACAAGCCGTATCGATAAATCAACACTTGTTTCTCTTGAACAGTTAACTTGTCCAAAGCCACTTTAATATCGTCGGCTAAGAAGTGACGATCCACTTCGGTTTCTGTGTCTCTTTGATCGGGTAAAAAATCTACCATATCGTTCTTTTTGTCTTCGGCGCTCATCGGTTGGTCAAGTGAAATCGTTTGTTTGGCATAATTTAACCATTCTTCTACTTGATCCACTTTTTCATCTAAATAATCAGCAATTTCCTGGCTTGTTGCTTCTCTTTGAAGCGTTTGCTCCAATTGTTTTCGCGCCTTTCTTACTTTTGAAACTTGTTCTTGTACATGAACGGGAATGCGAACGCTTGCGTCTAAGTTTTCAATCGCTCTTTGGATGCTCTGACGGATCCAAAAGATCGCATACGTAGAAAATCTTGTTTCTTTAGATGGATCGAATCGTTCCATGGCTTTGATCAAACCGATGTTTCCTTCTTGAATCAAATCGTTTAATGACAAATGTGTACAAGTATATCCTTTGGCCACATGCACCACTAAGCGTAAGTTGGAATTCACAAAATATTCTTTTGCGTTTGCATCGTTTTCTTCTTTGATTTTTTTCAAAATTCGTTTTTCTTCTTGTTCACTAAGAACTGGATATTCTTCGAATTTTGATAAATATAAACTAATATCTGATTGTACATTCATATAAATGCACCTCCTATCCTCCTGAGTAAGTCTCCATTATATATATGCGATAATTATTCGAATTCTGAACAATATTTTTTATATTTCTTTTGACACCCATTTTCTTTCCCCATTTTTATGTATCTATTATAGAGATTCTCTATTTTCTACAACACATTCAAAATTGCGAAAAATGGGGTTGTTTTTCGCAGAAAGCGCAAAAAAAACAATCCCGAAGGATTGTTTTGGATTACAGTTGGAAAATAATTCCTAAGATTGCACAAATACAGACTAGCGCAATTGGATGTAGTTTATTAAACTTTTTCGCAAAAAAGTAAATGATTATTAATAATAGAACATTGATCCAGCTGATGTTTAATGAAATCTGTGAATCTTCAAATAATGTCACCACAAAAATGGATAATCCTGCGGAAGCGATCATCGCACAAACAGCGGGTCTTAATCCATAAAAGGCATTTTGTACAACTGGGCTTTCTTTAAATTTTTTTAAAAACGAAGCAACAATACAACATACGATAATACTTGGCGCTACTAAGCTTAATGTTGTGACAATTCCTCCGATTACCGAATTTGTGGTATGGATTCCGACATAGGTTGCCATATTGACTCCCATTGGTCCAGGAGTGGATTCGGAAACCGCAATCATGTTCATCAACATGTCGGTTGTAAACCAATGGAATTTCTTTCCCATTTCGACTAAAAATGGAATGGTTGCTAGTCCTCCGCCCAAGGCAAATAATCCTGTTTTGAAAAATTCAACAACTAAGGTGAATAATAATTGAATATCCATTAGTTTGCTCCTTTCTTTGTGCGCATGGCTTGTACAGAAATTCCGATGCATGCGGATACAATCACGATTACGATTGTTGGTACAAGAGAAAAGAATGTTCCAACAAGGGCCAAAAGGAATAATATCGTTCCTAAACTATCTTTGACTCCTGTTTTGAATAATTTTAATACCGCATTAAAGATTAATACACAAACGGCAATTCGAATGCCATGAAGTGCATGTTGCACAATGGCTAATTCGGAAAAGTTTGAGATAGCGGTCGCAATTAATGAAATAATCAGAATAGAAGGGGCTACAACACCTAATGTGGCGATGATTCCTCCTAATACACCTTTTCTTGAGTGTCCAACAAAAGTGGCTGTATTGACAAATATTACACCTGGTGTACATTGTCCTACCGCATAGTAGTCTAAGATTTCTTCATCGGTTGCCCAATGTCTTTTTTCTACCACTTCTTTTTGTAACATAGGAAGCATGGCATAGCCTCCTCCGAATGTGAAAGCACCGATTCTAAAAAATGTGCAAAATAAATCTATATATTCATTCATAGAAATCACACCTATTTAATATAGGACACAAATCCTTGTTCTGTATATTCGTGAGGCACTTTTGTACTTTCAATATGACCAATCGCAATCGCAATTTCAAACGAATATTCTTCTGGTACACCTAATTTATCATTATAATAAGCTTTTCGTTCGCCTTTTAATAAAGGTTTTACACATCCAATAATTACACTTCCTAATCCCATAGATTGAGCAGCTAGGGCGATACTTTGTACGGCAATTCCAGCGTCTACTCCTTCAAAAGTTACATTTTCTCTAGCACTAATAAGAATTAATAATGGTGCATTGTAGAAAAATGTTTTTTCTGGATCTTCTACACCTCTAGCAGCGTTCATTTCCGCATTCATTTCTTGAATGACATCACTATTTGTGTTGGCTACACTAAAAAATAATTCTTGGTTATTTCTGGCCGTTGGTGCTTGTAAAGCTGCATTGACTAATGCTTGTACTTGTTCGTTTGTAAGTTCTTCTTTTGTATACGCTCTTGTGGAGCTTCTTTGTTGGATTGTTTCTAAAACTTGATTTTTCATAATACTCTCCTTTAATTTATAGTAAGGATAATTATACAAGAATTTTGTACAAAGAAAAAGAAAGAGAACTTCTCTTTCTTATAGAACCGTGGATAGGTTTTTTAGTACACGTGCTTGTACTTCTAAATAGTATGCTGCATCTTCGTTTGACATTGTATCGGTATCGTATGCATCCATTTTTTGGACAAAATCATTATATTTTGTCAAGAAATCGGCATATTCCCCAAGTAGAGTAATATCCGTTGGATTTTCCTCATACTTTTTCATGAATTCTACATATTCATTCATAAAGCTTTCATAACTGTCTAAAAAAGCTCTTACGTCTGAATTAGATGTATTCGAAACAGGTTGTTCTTCTTTCTCTTCTACGATTTCCTGTACTTCTTCGACTCTTTCTTCTTTTACTGGTTCTTCAACTTCTTGTTTCGTATTTCCACAAGCAACAAGTAGACTACCTAATACGACAGTGACTAATATTTTTTTCATATATTTCTCCTTTTTGTTGATAATAGTGCAAAGAATAGTGCATAACTTCTTCGTGGTCTAGAAATAGTTCTGGAAGACATCCATAGCGTTTTAGAAACAGAAGCTTTTCTTCTTTACTCTGATATAGAAACGCCTGGATTCTTTTTCCTTTCCTTACTTTTTGGGGAATTCCTTGGCAAATGGAAAACTCCCAAGTAATCACGCCTTGTTTAAAGGTTTGTTTCGAAATGTCATATTCTCCTTTTTCGAGCTTTTCTAATAAGATCTTTTCGTTCATATATATTGAAAAATCGTTTTCCTTTACATTCTCCAAGCTCTATTCCTTTTCCTTTTTTGTCAAAAATACTGATTCTAAAAAATGATTTTCCTTCAAAATATGTACTTTTTTTTACAAATTCTCTCCCATATTTCTTTTCCTCCTTGGATGGTTTTATTGTAGAATAAAGATTTTTTTCACATTATGACGGAAAAACGGATTTCTTAAAAAAAAGACCTTTTCGTTAAGAAAAGATCTTAAGATGCCAACACGTGTTCGGAAATAATGCGGCCAATTTCTCCAATATTAACATTTCCACTAAATTCGAAAGTCATCGTAATTCCATGGGTAAATGTTAATTCTAATTCCGAATCAGGAACCAATTCGGCTAATCCTGGTGTTTGAATTGTAAAAAATTGCACTTTGGAATAGGGTAAGGAGGCAAAAGATTTTCTTTTTCCTGTTATCCCTTGTACATCCACGGAAATAATACGTTTATTCGTAAAAATCAATTGGTCACGAACGGTTCTAAAGGCCATTACGATGCCTTCCCCTCGTGTTAATAAATGACCAATGTCTCTATGAACTTGTTTGATTCCTATTGGGGTTAAATTGATTACACTGTCTTTATTAAAACTAATCATGTTCTATTTCTCCTATTTCTTTTCGCATATGCGTTGTAATTTGTTGGTAATATTCTGTCTTTTGTTCAATTTGTGGATAGGCTAGAGCATACTCACAAAGATCAAACCATTGAATATTCATTGGGAGTTCATAATATATAAACTCCTCTGGATTTTCCTTCGTTAACATCATATATTGCAGGCGACAAACAATCCGGAATATATTGTCACGAAGTCTGGAATTTTTCACATCAAAATTTTCTGTTTCCGCACTTTTATAGCTTTGTTTCAAAGAATGTCTTTTTTTCTTTTGTCCATCGCTTCGATCTTCCAAATATGTTCGCTTTGAATAATACGAAAGCTTTACAGGAAGTTGAATGCGTGTTTTGGCTAGTACTAGACAATCGGCAATGGTCATATAGAAGGTGTCTTCTTCTTTTTTTAAGAAAGTAAATCCCTCACCTAATGGATAGTGGATCATCTGATATTCTTCGAATTCCCAAACTTTCTTAATTGCCGAATACACATCGTATTCGTGATATTTTTTTCGCATCGTCTGGGTCGCATGATCCTGGTCCATGCACATACAAAGGAAAAACTCTTCTTCGCATAAGTCTTCTAATTGTTCTTCTAAAACAATATATTCGTCTAATTCATCCAGTGGATATTCCTTTAGTGCTTCACAAAGATCCTTCACGCCTTCAAATTCTATCGTTTCATAATTGATACGTGAATCTTGGTTTATTGTCTTTGATACATATGTATTGTCAAAGTCTAAAAACGCAAAATAGGCATTTTTCTTTTCTTCGGGATGAATGGAAATTGACTCGTTTAATGTTTCGAGCTTTTGGGCCATAAAACTTTTGAATGCCTGACTATTCTTTGGCGAAAGCGTTTGTTCAAATTCGTCTTCAAAATACGTATCGTATAGAGCTTGGTAGTAGTCAAAATACGTATCGTTGCATAGACTCCAAGCATCGTCATGATCTTGTAGCTTTTTTTCATACGCTTCTTTCACAAAAGAATTTTGTTTCAGATTCTTGATAATAAAATCTTCGTAAATCTCATTTCCTGTATCGCATTCAATCGTATTTTCTGTACTCCAGTTTTTGGGAACGAATAAATCTAAGAAACGAATATCGGGAAAGACAAAATAAATGAGTATATAGAAGAAGTATACAAATTGAAGATAGATACTAAATTCTAAAGTATTCTTTTCTGGTTCTATGATTCCTATTTTTTCCAATCGCTTTTTAAATTCGGGCTTGCGACAAAGAACATTATGAATTTCATGATAGTCTCTGTCTAAAACAACTTCTTTTGTCCCTTCGTAAACAAACTTACAACGAACTTTTCTATCGTCTAATAAGCGTTCTTGAAGCCAGATTTCCTTATTGTCTAATAAGTCCATTTGTAGTTTTTCGGTTAGACAAGCTAGAGTCTTGCACAAATCATGATACGAATAAACTTCTTGGGGAGTACACGCAAAAGAGTATTTATAGCTATTATATTTTTCTTCTTCAAACAACATGTGGATATCCTCAGTTTCAGTGTAACAGATATTATTAAAAGTGTTATAATATAAGTACAAAAATTCATACAAAAAATTAAATAGGAGGACTAGCTTATGTTGCCAATCATTACAATTAGTCGTGAAGTCGGTAGTGGAGGTCATTCAATCGGAAAAATGGTAGCGGATCAATTGGGAATTCCATTTTATGATCGTGACATTATTGAACAAGTTGTTGTCTCAACTGGATACGATGTGAAAAAAATTGAGGATAAGGGCGAATTTGCGTCGATGTGGGATAAGTATTTAAATGCTCGTTTTTATAATGGATTATATATCGGAGACGATCAGGACAAGATTTTTTCTGCCCAAAAGAAAGTAATCTTAGATTTGGCACAAAAAGGACCTTGTGTTATCGTTGGACGTTGTGCCGATGCGATTTTAGCCGAAAATAATATTCCTTCCTTAAATGTATTTGTTCATGCGGATTTGGAAACAAGAATAAAACGTTCGAATTTGGATGAAAAAACATTGGTTAAAAAAGACAAAGGAAGACAATACTATTATCGTTTCTATACAGAACGAGAATGGGGAGATTATCCTAACTATCATTTAAACTTGGACAGTGGATATCTTGGTTTGGATGCTTGTGCCGATATCATTGCACAAGTAGCGCAAAATAAAGAATAAAATGAAAAAGCCCAAACGGGCTTTTTTTAATGTTTCTTTTTCTTTTTAATGTTTTGATTAAAAGGTCCACTTAATTGCGGTTTCTTTTCAATAACAGTTGTTAAGTGAGATGCTTGTAGTTCCGTCCCTTTATTTTCTAAAGCGCAGTTTTCACACATTTCTTTGCATAAATCTTGGATAGTTTTCCAGTTTTTAAATTGTTTTTGTGAAACCATCAAATCAATTGTGTCTTTTACTTTATTTATTGCGTCTGGATTTGTAGAATATCCAGCTTCTTTAACACAAGAATTAAAGTTTTGAATCCATTCTTCACTTGTTAGTGGTTCAAAAAGAACACTTTGTCCAAAAGAATAGTCATAGTTTTGGTTTGTTAGGAAAATAGCGACTGTTTTCTTTTCTAACGTTTCTAAGTAAGATACAATTTCATTTCCTTGTCCAATGGCTTCTAGTACAAGAACTTTTCCTTCGTTTTCTTGGATAAAAGAGAAAACATCGTCTTGTTCGCAAATCGCAATGTCTGGACTCGAAACGATATGGAAGGCATATAAATATTGTGCATATAGGGCACTGATCTGTTTTCTTCCCATATACGATTCCCCAATAAACACTTTATGGAACATCACAGGTGTTTG
Organism: Bacillota bacterium; assembly: GCA_030526175.1. GTDB lineage: Bacteria > Bacillota_I > Bacilli_A > Erysipelotrichales > Erysipelotrichaceae > Floccifex. The sequence continues at coordinate 1,826 of JAUNDJ010000016.1, read as the reverse complement.
GGTACGATGAAGGATGTCAAAGGTTAAGATTTGATCCATATTCTCCATCATTTGTTTCACAGCAGATAATCCAACCATCGTTTTGATTTTTTCTAATACACGCGTAGTTTCTCTTGGTTTCATGTCTAAATCCATACGATCTAAAACCGATTGTACCACCGTTGTATTCTCTTTCGATTTCGCTTGTTGACGAAGTTCGTCCAATGGTTGAGTAAAGATTTCTTGATAGATCTTATTTTTTAAGAAATCAATATAGCTAAAATTCTTTAATGGACTGTTTCGATAATTATATTGAATAAAATATTTCATTCGATTATGGAACATAGCGGAAACTGGAATACCTTCTTCACGAACCATTTCTTTATAGGCTAAGAATATGTCTTCTTCTTCCATATTTTGAATCGTAATGTGTTTGTTTAAGATTTGTTCGAAAAAGAAAGTGCTGCTTGCGACTGGTTTACTAATCACAACCTTCATCATCGAAGCGGTTTCTTGGAAAGGAAGTACTAGTTCTTCCCATTTTGGATGTGTAAGATCCACTTTCGTAATAATTAAGAATGTGGAAGGTGTCATACTTGTCCACTTTAATTTAAAAAGCTCTTCTTGTGTGATTACTTTTATATTTTTATAACCACATTGTTCTTTATCAAAGATTTTATATAATGTTTGTGCAACTAGAATTCCTCGGGCTTCATCTTCACATTCTAATAGAAGGTTATAAGGAACCTGGGCACTTAAAAATTCACTATTTTTTCGAACGCGAAGGATTGTTTCAAATTGTTCTACTTCACTTTCTTGTAAATATAATGGTGAAAACTCTTTTTTAATACTCATAGTTGATCTCCTTATATATGACGCTATCATTGTATCAAGAAAAGAATAAGTAGTCTATTTCTAAAAAAACCTACTCATTTGAGTAGGCTTGTGTGTTTATTATTTTTGTTTACGATTTTTGAAAAAGACTACAATTCCTGCTACAAGAGCAACCATTCCTGCACCTAAAGCAGCAAACATTCCAACGTTTGTTTCTTGTTCTTTCACTGTAAATTGGATTTCTTTTTCTCCAGTATATTCATCTCCCATACCTTTTACTTTTAATGTGTATGTTCCAGCTTCTGTAACCACATTGTTTGAAACTGTGTAGTCTTTTCCTTCGACTAAAACCTTATTTCCATCTTTTACTTGTACTTGTTGTACTTGTTCTTTTCCATTATCCACTAATTTATTTACCAATTGAACATCGCATTTTGAGATATTCATTTTTTCCGCAGGTTCTTCCCCTAATGTTACGTAGAATGGAACTTCCTTAACTCCTTTGAAGTTTTGTCCGATTGCTGTAACTTTCATAGTGTAATATCCAGATTCTGTAACAACATTTCCTTCTACTACATAATCTTTTCCTTCGACCAATACATAATTTCCATATGTTAATTTAATTTCTTGTTTTTGTTGTTTTCCATTATAGTTTAATTCATTTAAGTATTGTACTTGGCATTTATTGATATCTGTTTGTTCCACTTTCTTTTCTTCTCGGATTTGGAACTTCATTTCTTTTTCTCCCATATAATCATTAATTCCTTTGATTTTTAATGTATATTCACCAACTTCTGTTGCGATATTTCCTTCTAACTCGTAATCTTTACCTTCTTTTAATACAACATTTCCTCTTTTAACAACAACCTTTTGTTCTTGTGGTCCACCAGTATAAACTAAAGACCCTTTTAATTCACAGTCTAGATTTTCAATATCGTGATCGTTATATACTCCAACTACTTCTTGTGCGTGGATTGGTTGGATCATCATAGCTGTTGGGGCGATTGCTCCAA